>JBBAAC010000024.1:0-18007 GCA_041658465.1 bacterium
GCGAGAATAGCGGGGTTGGATATCTTATAGCCGTTCAGATGCAGGATCGGGAGCACGGCTCCGTCCGTGATCGGATTGAGGAACTTGTCGGAGTGCCAGGCAGCGGCCATGGGTCCTGTTTCCGCCTCGCCATCGCCGACCACGCAGGTCACGATGAGATCGGGGTTGTCGAACGCCGCGCCGAACGCATGCGAAAT
Source organism: bacterium (assembly GCA_041658465.1). Classification (GTDB taxonomy): domain Bacteria; phylum UBA10199; class UBA10199; order 2-02-FULL-44-16; family JAAZCA01; genus JAJZQH01. The sequence goes on from JBBAAC010000024.1 coordinate 198, forward strand.
CGCGTACCCGAGCTCGCCGCCTTCGTGAATGGAGCCGGGTGTCTCAGGGGCCACATGGCTTGGGATGCCGCCGGGGAACGAGAACTGCTTGAAAAGCCGCTTCATGCCCTCGGCATCCTGCGAGATGTCCGGATAGAACTCGCTGTAGGTCCCCTCGAGATAGGTGTTCGCGACCATGGCAGGGCCGCCGTGCCCCGGCCCGGCTATGTAGATCATGTTCAGATCCTGCTCCTTGATGGCTCGGTTGAGATGCACGTAGATGAAGTTGAGCCCTGGTGTTGTGCCCCAGTGGCCGAGCAGCCTGGGCTTGATGTGCTCGATCGTCAGCGGCTCGCGAAGCAGCGGGTTGTCATAGAGATAGATCTGTCCGACGGACAGGTAGTTGGCCGCGCGCCAATAAGCGTCCATCAGTCTCAGCTGTTCTTTTGAGAGCGGTCTCTTCATGATTGCCTCCGAAGTTGCGAGATGAATATCATCACTGATCCGGGCTTGCAACTTCCCTTAAAGATAGATAGTCCCTGCCTCTTACGGGAGGCATTATTGATGATTGCAGAATATAGTGACAACTGGCAGCAAATCTTTCTCCCCTCCTTTGTAAGGAGGGGTAAGGGGAGGTAGATCATTGTTGCATCTGCAATCTACCCCTCCCATCCTCCCCTTACAAAGGGGAGGAGTTGGTTGTCACAATATTTTCCAGGACTCAATAAGATAGCCGTGTGGCTTCAAGTGGAGGGGAGACGAATATGGTCTCAGTCAGGAATCCATGGGTGGTGCTTAAATTCGGCGGAACGAGCGTTGCCACCGCTGCCTGCTGGCAGACCATAGCCTCGATAGTCCGCAAGCGCTGCAAAGAGGGCGCAAGGTGCCTCGTCGTCTGCTCGGCGATTGCCGGCATATCGAACGAGCTGGAGCTGCTCATCGCAGAGTCGATCGAGGGCCGCCATGAACCGGTTCTCAGGGAGATCGCGGCAAGGCATAAAGCGCTCGCAACGGAGATGGGAGTCGAGAGCCGCGAGGTCGATCTGCTCATGGAGGAGCTCTTAAGGCTCTCCACGGGCGCATCGCTCGTCCGTGAGGCCAGCCCCAGGCTCAGGGCGCAGATCATGGCCATAGGCGAACTCGCGTCCACGCGCCTCGGCGCTGCATACCTTGCGAGGCAGGGGATTCCCACGGCGTGGCGCGATGCGAGGGAGCTGCTCGTAAGCGACGAGTCGCGCGTGCGGAGCGAGCGGCATCGCTACCTCTCTGCGAGCTGCAGCACCGAGAGGGATCAGCGCCTTATCGACGAATTCAATGCGTTGGGCGAAAAGGTCATACTCACGCAGGGGTTCATCGCGAGAAACGGCGAGGGCAGCACCGTCCTGCTCGGCCGCGGCGGATCGGACGTGTCGGCCGCATATCTGGCCGCGCGCCTGGGCGCAGCGCGCTGCGAGATATGGACGGACGTGCCGGGCATGTACACCGCGAATCCCAGGCAGGTGCCGCAGGCGAAGCTGCTAAAGGCGCTGGATTACGATGAGGCGCAGGAGATCGCTTCCTCCGGCGCCAAGGTGCTCCACCCGCGCACGATCGCGCCGGTAAGGCAGCACGGGATACCCCTGCATATACTCAGCGTGGCGCATCCGGATGCACAGGGCACGGTGATCAGCGCGGACGCCGCGAAATCGGAAGGGCAGATCAAGGCGATCGCGGCCAGGAGCGGGATCACGCTCATATCGATGGACACGATCGACATGTGGCAGCAGGTCGGGTTTCTCGCCGATGTCTTCAGCTGTTTTTCGCGGCATGGGCTTTCCATCGATCTCATCTCGACATCCGAATCAAACGTCACAGTGACTCTCGATCGCGCCACTAACGTGCTGGATCAGTCTAAGAGAGATGCCTTGCTTTCCGAGCTCAAGCAGTTCTGCAGCGTGCGCATCGTAGACTCGTGTGCATGCTTGAGTCTGGTGGGCAGGAACATCAAATCCATATGGCACAGGCTGGGCCCGGCGCTTGAGGTCTTCGAGGCGCAGCGCGTCTACATGGTTTCGCAGGCGGCGAATGACCTCAACCTTACGTTTGTGGTGGACGACGACCAGGCGGAGAGACTCACGCAGGAGCTGCATGGTCAGCTCTTCAGGTATCGCGGGGACGATGAGCTCTTCGGAAGGAGCTGGATGGAGCTCAACGCAGAGGGATCGCCCCGGCCGTCGCAGATACCCTGGTGGCGTCTGCGCCGCGACGAACTCCTCAAAATCGCCGGCAGCGGGACGCCGATCTACGTATATGATGAGGCCACTGTCCGGAAGCGGTTGGACGATCTTGCTCGCATGGAGTCGATCGACCGGTGGTTCTATTCGATCAAGGCGAACAGAAACCCCGACGTCCTGAAGGCGGTCTACGATGCGGGCGTGGGCTTTGAATGCGTCTCGCCGCGCGAGATCGAGCATGTGCAGGGGCTTTTCAGGGGCATCGATCCCAAACGCATCCTCTTCACGCCCAACTTCGCCGGGAGAGAGGAGTACGAGTTCGCGTACGAGCGCGGCACCCTTGTGACGCTCGACAATATCTATCCGCTTAAGGCGTGGGCCCCCGCGTTTCAGGGCCGCGAGGTGCTCGTGAGGATCGATCCGGGCGAGGGCAAGGGGCACCACAAATACGTGCACACGGCCGGGGCCAAATCGAAGTTCGGGGTGTGGCCGTCGCAGCTGGATGAACTCGCAGCCCTCCTCGCAGGTTGCGGCGCAACGGTCACAGGGCTGCATGCGCATGTGGGCAGCAATATCTTTGCGCCGGACACATGGAGCAAAACGGCGCTCTTCCTGGCGTCTATCGCCGAGCGCTTTCCAAATGTTCGAGCGCTCGATGTGGGCGGCGGACTCGGCGTCGTGGAGATGCCGGGACAGCAGCCGCTCGACATCGTTCTGCTGGATCGCAATCTCGCGGCGTTCAAGTGCGCGCATCCGCGCTTTGAGCTCTGGATGGAACCGGGCAGATACGTGGTGGCTGAGGCGGGCGTGCTCCTGGCGCGCGCTACACAGACAAAAAAGAAGGGCGAGTATAATTACATAGGCCTTGATGCCGGCATGAACACGCTGATCCGGCCTGCCCTCTACGGCGCGTACCATGAGATCGTGAACCTCTCGCGCATAGATGAGCCTGCGAACGAGATAGCGACGATCGTGGGGCCGATCTGCGAGTCAGGTGATATACTGGGGTATGAGCGGCGGATGCCGGTTACGAGCGACGGCGACGTGCTCCTCATAGCAACTGCCGGGGCCTACGGACACGTGATGAGTTCTGCCTATAATCTTAGAGGCCCGGCGAAAGAGCTCTTCCTCATAAATTCAATATGCGCATGACAGGCCCATCGCCCCGCCTGCGATCCATTGCCTGGCTGAGCTCTTGGGCGAGACGATGTCGAACCGTCCTTCGAGCTTGAACTTTACGCCATCGGAGATGAAATGCCCCATACCGAGGGTGATCTCGTGGATCATCTGCTCGGCCCCGGTCAGGTTGAGGGCCACGTTTCCTGGACCGTTCTGCCAAGACGTGGTGTATCTTGCCACGGCATACCATGCCGGGTCAGGCTCCCAATGGATGTTTATGAGCCCGGCCAGGTATGATGTGTCTTTGCTGGCCGGGTTGCCTGCGATCGCGTTGTCGCGCTGATAGGTCGCCTCGAGCCCCAGCTGCCATCGCTTGTTTATCCACCATGTGAGAGTTCCGTCAGCGCCGATGGTCATTGGCCTGTTTCCGCCAGACTCCGGGCCGCCGAAGGGGGACAACGCGAAGGTGCTGGGTTGCGCCTCATCGCCCCAGGTGACCAGCATCGAGCCGATAAAAGTTTTGAGGTTGTTGTCCTTTAATAAGGAGTCATTGATAAGGCCGTTTACGGCCGCGACCATGACGTCTATGTAATCAGACGCCGACCAGGTGAGCATGACGCCGGTGCCCGAGCCAGGTGCGATGAGCCCGCGCCAGATAATGCTCCACGAGACCGTATCGTTATAATAGGCCTCATAGGGCTCAAAGCCCGGAGGCAGACCGAACCTGCCCACCACCAGCTCCAGGCCATACTTCTTTGAGAGAGTGACTGCCGCGTACGCGTGGCTTAAGGTGTTCGTTCCGACCTGAGAGCCGGAGTTTGGTCGGCCCACCTGTAAATCCGCTCGAAGCCTCGCGCGGTCGCCGAAGTGCTTTACGATATCGAGCTCCACGTTCGGCACTGCGATCTCAAAGAAGTCCTCGCCGGGCGTTATGCTGCCGCCGAACGAGGTTATGGGGAGCCACTCTCCCATCGAGCCGCCGGACGAGCCGTCGTAGGCGACCTCGGTCACCGGGTCGTTACTGAAATGCTGAAAGCCCATGGCCGTGTTGATGTAGCCCGAGAGTTCGAATCCGGCGTTTCGGGAGCGGACATGGCTTTCGTCGCAAAATGCCTTGGCCGGCAGGAAAAAGAGGAGAGTCACGATGATGAGTGTCGTGCGTTTCATCCGAGTATGCGACGTATCTGCCAAGCTGAAAAGAAAATCAAAGAGATTCGAACCCATCGCCGAGGTGCCAGGATATCCTTGCTCCAGGCAGCTTTTCATCGAGATAGCGCATTGACATTTAATTCGATGAGGTCCACTGAATGTCACTCTGAGCGGAGCGAAGAGTCCCATGGCAGCATCTGGATTCTTCGGCTGGCGCCCAGAATGACAGGATTCGGAGGTGAAGATGCGCAGTCGAGCAGCGTTCATGGTCCTTTTGTCATTCCTGATTATGTTCTTTATCTCTTCGCAGGCCCGGTCAGCAGAACCTTCCAAATATGTCGAGATCATGCTCGATGCCTCGGGCTCCATGTGGGGCCAGATGGGCGGCGAGGCAAAGATCGCGATCGCCAAGAAGGTGCTCACCGAGACCGTGGAAGGGATGAAGGGGAGGGGGGACCTGGCGATCAGCGTGCGCGTCTACGGACATCAGTTCGACAAGTCCAAGAAGAACTGCCAGGACACAAGGCTCGAGCTGCCATTTGCCGTGCCTGATCCTGTGAAGGTGCGCGACCTCATCTCCCGTATCAAGGCGCAGGGCCAGACTCCGATAGCGTATTCACTTGGGGAGGCAGGCAAAGATTTTGCCGGCAGGCAGAGTGCGCAAAAGGTCATCATCCTCATAACAGACGGGCTTGAGTCCTGCGACGGCGACCCGTGCGCTGCTGCAAAGGCGCTGGCTGCTGCAGGCGTGGGCGTGAAGATGCACGTGGTTGGCTTTGACCTCAAGCCCGGCGAGCTCGAGAAGCTCAAGTGTCTCGTGGATCCGTCAGGCGGCCTGCTCATCGCCGCAAAAGATGCGGCACAACTCAAGGGCGCGCTGGATCAGGTCGTGAAAAAGGCGATAAAGGACAACCTCGTGGTCCAGGTGCTGGGCGTGGATAACAAACCCATCGCGAGCTACATGGAGGTCTTTGCCGCAGGCACGGACAAGAAGGTGGACAGCGGTTCCACTGCCGAGGCAGGCTCAGGCTCGCGCGAGAAGGCCGGGTTCAAGCTCCCTGCGGGCACATATGACATCTCTGTGCAGTCTCACGTCACGAGCGAGAGGCAGACGGTGAAGGGCATTGTCGTGAAGGAAGATGAGGCCACAGAGAAGGTCATCTCCTTTGCGTCAGGAGTCATCACCGGGCTTGCCAAAGATCTCGCGGGCGCGCCGGTGCCAGGCTACCTCGTGGTGGCGCGAAACGACGGCGTTGAGGACAAGTTCGTGAACGCGGGGCAGAGCGGCGCCAATCCTGCAGCCTTCAGCGTGGTGCCAGGCACGTACAAGCTCAAGATCCAGCAGGACCGGACAAAGGAGACAAAGGTATTTGACGGCATCGTGATCGCAGCTGGTCAGACCGTTGCCAAGGACGCGGCCTTCGGCGAGGGGAGCGTCAGCTTTGTTGCCAAGGACACAACGGGCGCACCGGTCGCCACAACTCTCGAGTCGTGGAAGACGCCTGGCGACGAATGGGTCCGCGCAGGCCAGAGCGGGTCTTCGCCCTTTATATTCTATCTCGCGCCCGGCACATACCGCTTCATGGTCAGCAACGACAAGACTAAGGAGAAGAAGGCTTTCGAGGGGGTGGCGGTCGCCGACAAACAGGCGATCGTGAAGGAGGTCCCGTTCGGCCATGCGAGACTATCCGTGATGGCGAAGGATGCCTCCGGGGCTCCGGTGCCGGCGAGCATAGAGGTCGCCCTGGTAGAGCCTGCAGGCACCAGGACCCTCTTCTACGAGGACAGCGGCGCAGAGCCCAGGGTTTTTACAGTGCCGGCTGGGACTCTGAAGATTTCGATAAAAAACAAGAACACCGGTGCCTACAAGACCCTCGAAAATATAGTCATAACCGACGGGCAGCAGCTGCTCAAAGAGGTCGTTTTCTAGCGCTGATTTTCCACGCAACAATTATATGAAATCGCCGATAAGGCAGGCGTGACGACGATCAGGCGATCAGATGGCGTTGTTGACGCGGCTGGCGGGGATACGCCTGGCCAATCGCCACCCGCCCATCCCACTATCAATCCTGCAATCGATGCTGCTGGAGTGCCGCCGCCGGATTCCTTTGTTGCCGAGGGCAAAGAGACAAGGAGTGGGATCGAACTCTTCGCAAGGCCTCGCATAGGGTTCATACGTCCGAAGGAGCCGCCTCTCTCTCTACCGCCCTGGCTCGAGCCTTACAGGCGTGTGCTTGTGGATGGAATTCGAACTGCTGATGATCTTACGCTGGCCGAAGGGCTGCTCAGGCTCATCGATCCTGAAGCCACGGCCAGGATCCTGGATGCGACGTCGAAGGTCCCTGTCAAGCTGGTCGAACATACTGAACAAGTGGAATACTTGGGCGTTGCCAAGTTCCCTGGCGATCTTGTCAACATGGATCGCTCCGCCCGCGGCGCCCCCTTTGAGATAGAGCTTTCCCTCCAGGCCGTTGCATCAAACCCTGAGGCAAAGGGCGCAAGTGTATTGACGCTTCTGCACGAGCTCACGCATGCCGCGCCGATTTTCACCTTGCCGCAGGATGACCTCGTTGATTTTGAACGGCCTGCCAGGGGTGAAACATTCTACAGCACGTATCGCTATATCTCGGACAATCTTTACTGGGACGAGGCATTCTCCTTTGCGGCCATGGCACGCTTTGAGCAGCTGTTTTCGAAGCGTACTGGGGTCAAGCTCGTCTCACTCCCGGCGTTCAAGGCCAATACAGGCATGAGCCAGGAGTACACGCGGGTCTTTGCGATTTCCGGCGCGTCCGGTCTCTTCAGTTGGGTGAGCCTCGATGCGGCCTATTTGTCCTATCGAATGACCGCCCTTTTTGCTGCCCTATGCATGAGGGGCGGCTCTCAAAAGATCCTCTCTCCCCACGAAATCATGCGCGAGATCGCCAAGGAGGATGGGGGTAACATCACGCCAAAGGCGCTGGGCCGCTTCTATCAGAAACAGGTCCTGCCGAGGCTTGACGGGATGGGATTCAAGCTGGACGCCATCCTGGCGCTTCCGCGACGAAATCAGCTGGCGTGCTTTAGATTCTTCATGGACTTCATGGAAATGATTCCCGAGCGCGACGTGGACTTTGACAGGAGGAATAAGAAGTTCATGAATGACTTTGAGCTCTTTGTCGAAGGGATCGGCTTGATCCTCGGGGATCCCATGCCCGCGGCTGCAGAGGAGATGACCGGCGTATCGTCTGCCGGCCATATCCCGATCAAACTCCCTCTCGTGATCAGGGAGGACGGCGACCTCTCCGAATTGACTCAGAGGCCGGAGGTAGTGGCCGACAAAGTTGCGATAAGCGCGGCTTACGAAGACTATGTTCGCCAGGTGCTCAGTCTGAACGATGATGACGTCATAAAGCAGTGGGACGAATTGCTTGCAGTGGCAGAGCACGCGGATCCCTCTCGAGGCACGCAGATTTTCGAGCGCCTCATGGAGCTCAGCCCTAAAATATGGGGTGACAGCGACTACTCGCTCGATCGGGGTAATCTCTGGAGGCTGGGATTGGCCCTTATCCGCGCAGGATTTATCGAACAGGGGCGCAGGGAGATCGCGACGATCCTGGAACACCCGCTCGGCTATTTCCATATAGACGCCTTCACTACCGAGCGGACTGACTTTGCCCGCCATGGGATCGCGGATCTGCTGGAGAAATTTATCAGCCAGAGGGCGGAGAAGAGCCGATCCCTGGAGCGAAGCGGCGCACCCATACAGCAAATCATTTCACCGCTCATGGTAATCCTGGGTTTTGCTGTGGACGACCCCAATTTACCGGCCATCAGGGATATGCGACGAGAGGCGATCTCGCGGCTAAGGGATCTGTTCGATGAGCTAGCGGTCAAGAATAAGTTAAGTAGCGAGGTCAGGTATCTTTCTGCCATCATGGAGTCGATGAGCGATGAAGATGAAAGGGATACGTTTTTGTTACTGCTTGATCTCATGCAGGCTCACCCTGAGCTCAGGGGACTGAAATTCCTCAACAACTCCATCAAATCAAAAGTTAAGCTGGAACTCTTCGATCGAAGGCGCCTCTGGTCGATCTACGAAACCGCCGTCGATGAACAGTTCGACAAGGATCCTGATGCAGAGCCGCTCTGGGTGAACCACCTCCTGGCCATAGCGCGCGATCGATTGGCCCATGGGGAGGAGGCAGATGCGGTCGCAGGGTGGGACATGCTCCGCGACATTGAGACAGATCTCAAATGGCTGCCGCCTCATCTGCTCAAGATCGCCAGCGAATCGGTTTTCAGGGAGCGCGTCGATACCATGATCGCACGCTTGTGGTCTCTGCCCGGGGCTAAATGGGAAGCGGCATTTGATGAAACGCTTGAGGCCATAACGAAAATGGAGCCAGAGGCAGTGCGTGGGCGGGCGGCCATTGAACTCGCGGCCAAGGCCTGCGAGCACGGTCATTCCGAGTGGGCGGCAAGGGCACTGAAAGTAGCATCGAGCTCTTCATTTGAAGAGACGCCTGCGGCGGTGCCGGCTCCGGCTCCGGCGAAAGAAAAAGATGGTAATGAGAAGGCTGAGGGCGATGCAATCGGGCAAGATATGATCTCGGTCATCGAGGCGGTCATCGAGGGTGGCGAGAGGCTGGATCGTCTTGCAGCGGACGTGGAGCGCGACGTCGATTCCAATCGCGGATATTTCCGTCTGAGGTCTCTCATCCGTACTGTGCAGCTCCTTGCCAGCCCAACCGTTCGTCAGGGGCTGGGCAGCCGCGAAGGGATGTGGAGGCCAATTGCAGAGCGAGCAGTCGATCTGTTCGTGCGCGGCGGGGCTGGGCACGGAACTGTGCTGGTAATGGCCCTGGCCGGGCTCCCTGTGAGCGATCACGAGCGCGATGCCATCATCTCGGTCCTGATCGATCGCGCAACTCCCATGGCTGGCGTCATGGCGCACAGGGGTGAGATTCATGAGAGGCTCTATGACGTGTTCGGCGTCTGGAAGCTTGCCGATCTGGTTCTCGGAAACAAGGCCCTTCCCGAATCCGAGAGCATGTTGATAGGGCGGGTAGCTGCGCTCTCGCGCCTTGTTCATTTCAAGCGAGGGACTGCATCGAGCGGGGTGATGATTGCGGCAGCAAGATCCGTGTATGCGCGCACGGCACGGGACAACCCGATACACCTCAGGTCCGCGCATCGCGATGCCCTGGCTCAACTCCGCGATACAGACGAACACCGGGCGGCGATAGAAAAACTCTTTGGATCGTCTGGAGAGACCAAGCCTGCGAAAGCGCCTTCCGATACGGCGCTTGCGGATTACCGGCGCCTCCGGTCCAATGGGGACGCGAGGCAAGCCCAGGCGTTCCTGCCCGCGCTTCGCAATCCTTTGGAATCCCGGCTCTCCGCTCTGGCGTCCAGATATCATCAGGGCCGCATTCCGCTGAAGGAGCTCGAGAGACCGGATTTTCTCTTTGGCGAACTCCTGCACGACTGGTCGCAGGCAGCGAAGGACGGGAAATCGGAGCTCGCAATGGGGCTGGCCGATCTGCTCTTCCATTCGGTGGATAATCGAGGCGTCATGGCGCGATCGGCCTGGCTGTATGCCGCCCTCGCGGATTCATCTATACCGATAGAGTACAGGCGCATGATCTTTATCGATCTCAAGAGGGCATTTGATTATTCCACGTATGTCCTGAGGAGCCACAGTGAGATCCTGGATGCGCAGGATATGGCGCAGGAAGGTCGTTTCTATCGGCTTATTTCAATCCATGCCACGCTGCGCGCGCAGAACGCCGAGGTGGATGGAAGGAGGGGATCGCTTGGCCTGCTCGTCGCTTTGATGACGACGAGCCTGAAGGGCGATGCCTTCCTGGATGTCTATTCTGAGTACGTGGGGCGACGGGTAGAGGATGAGCATACCTTGAGACGACCCCTGGATATACTCTTTGCGGCTGCCCTGAGCAGAGACCCTCAGCGGGCGTTGGATGAGTTATTTGCGGCCATGGTGTGGAGCAAGTCAAAAGGGATACTGAATTTCAAAGCGGCTGTACTGGGCCAGGCGAGCCGGCATTTCCCAGGCGCCTTGCCAAGGCTTAAGGCGATGCCTCCGCAAGCGCTCGCAGAGTTGAGGAAAGGCTGGCCTGCAAAGGAAATCACTCCGGAGCAGGCGGCCGCGATCCTGCCATATTTCGAGACCTTCTCTGCCGAGCTCGCGCGCCAGCAGAACCGCGTGCAGGCTGGGGGCCTGGACGCGCCCGAATTCCTCCACGGCCGCGACGAGCTGACGCGATTCCTGCTCACGAGTTTTTATCTGGAGCTCTCCTCGGGGGAGCAACAGGACCTGTTGCTTCGGATGAAAGGTGTCTCCGACGACCGCATGCTGCGCATCTTTTTCGAGGCCACAGGGCTTGAGAAGGTGGGGCAGTTCTTAAGCTTCTGGCCAGAGGTTCCGGAATCGTTGCGCGCGGAGCTCTCGCATCTGCAGGATCAGATTCCTGCCGGACAGATAGATGAGGTGCGCGAGACCGTGCGGCGGGAGTTAAAGGATCTGAATCCAGCTGTCGTTGAGGAGCTCGTCTCGAATCTCGATCCGACACCGCTGGGCTCCGGCAGCATTGGGGAGTGCTACCGATCGTGGATCTCGACGAGGCAGGGGAGGCAGGACGTGGTCGTGAAGGTTGTACCGCCCACCAAGGAAGCGAAGTTCCGCAGGGCAATGAAAAAACTGCAGTGCGTCAGGGAGAGGATCATGCGCTCTGCCGATGATGTCCCTCATGCGCGCGAGACGGGAAGGGTCCTGGATCTGTTCTTGAATATGGTGGAGAGAGAGTTCGATTTGATCCACGAGCGGCGTCAGATGGAGTCGGCGCGAGCGACAGCGCCAAAGATCTCTGCCCCGCAGGTGATCTGGCTCAAACAGACGAATCGCGCGGATCATAAGGGAGAGGCGCAGCGCCTGGCTTCAAAGAAGGTGCTCGTGATGAGCCTTGCTAATGGAGAGAAGGCGACACAGATAGCGGACCCGATGCTCCGCGCCGATATTGCAGACAGGCTCAAGGAGGTTTTTCTCGGCTGGATCATGCAGCGGCGCGTCTATCACTCAGACCTCCAGCCTGGAAACATCCTCGCAGATGGCAGCGGCAACATAACGCTTTTGGACTGGGGCCAGGTCGGTGAGCTGCGGCCGCAGGAGCAGCAGAATGTGGTTGCGCTCGTGGCTGCACTAGCGATGAAGGAGGCAGACTCGGTTACAGACACACTGCTTGCGATGCATGATAGCGGTCAGGCGCGAGGGTTGCCTGACGAGAAGGGACTTCGCCTGGCAGTCGCCCGCATCGTGGGATCCGCGCCCGCCATCGAGGAGCATCTCTCGGAGACGGTATCCCAGCTCTTCCGCGCGGCTAACGATCATGGACTCACGATTGCGCTGCCATATGTGCACCTGCTCAAGGGAATCGCGACCCTGGAGGCCACTGTCTCGCAGCTGCGAAACCCGGTGGTTCACCCGGCGCCCGCCCTCCCGGCAGCGCCGCTGATCAGTGCGAGGCTGATGTCGCCTCCTGGTGGCGATGTATCGCCCCTGGGGTCAGCAGGCGCGGAAGGGGAGCCGGGTGTAGAGGAGCTGTCTCTGTCTGTTGAAGACGGACTTGTTGACGGCGCTTTCCAGATGATATCCTCAACGCCTCAACCCGTGGATCTTGTCCCGATCATTCCTGTAGGACTGCTCTAAGCCTCTCTGCTTGCCACCTCGTTTCAGAGGATCTGGCGCCATCTGACCGAACAACAGGCGGATGCAGTGATAGCTTCTCTGAAATCCTGACTCAGTGTCGTGCTCCATGTATAACTTGAATACGGGAGGGAGGAGATCTTCCTGTTCGACAATCAGGCGCGGCTTCGAGCGGAGTGTATGAGGAAGTGAAATCTTTTGTTGTTTTCATCCACTACTGTCCGGTTTAATCATGCGTTTTAACATCCCCCTCCTTTGTAAGGAGGGGCTTGGGGAGGTAGATCAAGGGTTTTCCAGGGTCTACCCCACCTATCCTCCCCTTACAAAGGGGAGGAATTAACTTGCCGCAGTACTAGCTGTCATGGTGAACTGATTTATAGCGCGTTGATGATCTGCTCGACCACCTTCTTTGCGTCGCCGAAGACCATCATCGTTTGATCCATGTAGAAGAGGTCGTTGTCCACGCCTGCGTAGCCCGTGGCCATGGAGCGCTTGTTGACGAGAACTGTGCGGGCCCTGGTGACCTCCAGGATCGGCATGCCGTAGATCGGGCTCGTCTTGTCGGTCTTTGCCGCAGGGTTCACGATGTCATTTGCGCCGATGACAAGCGCGACATCGGTCTCCGCGAAGTCGCTGTTGATCTCATCCATCTCAAAGACCTGATCGTACGGCACCTCTGCCTCTGCGAGGAGCACGTTCATGTGCCCGGGCATGCGGCCGGCGACCGGGTGGATCGCGTAGCGGACCTTCACGCCTTTCTGGTGCAAAAGTTCCGCCATCTCCTGGAGCGCGTGCTGCGCGCGCGCGACTGCAAGCCCGTAGCCCGGCACTATTATCACGCTGCTGGAATTCGAGAGCAGGAATGCCGCGTCCTCTGCGCCGCAGCTCTTGTACGTCTTCTGGACACCGTCCGCTCCAGCGGCGACTGTCCCCCCGGCCGTGCCGAACCCGCCGAGCATCACGTTGATGATCGAGCGGTTCATGGCCGTGCACATGATGTAGGAGAGGATGGCGCCCGAACTGCCTACGAGCGAGCCTGCGATGATGAGCATGTTGTTGCCGAGCGTGAATCCGATGCCGACTGCCGCCCACCCTGAATAGGAGTTGAGCATGGAGACCACCACCGGCATGTCTGCCCCGCCGATGGGGATGATGAGGAGCACGCCGAGGAGCAGGGCGATCGAGGTCATGATCAGAAACGCCACCCAGTGCTGTGCGCCGGCAAACCATATGCCGCATCCGATCATCACTATCGCAAGGGTGAGGTTGAGATAGTGCTGGCCCTTGAAGGCGACAGGCGCGCCGGATATCCTGCCTGAGAGCTTTCCGAATGCGATCACGGATCCTGTGAAGGTGATGGCGCCGACGATCACGCCGATGAACATCTCGATGCGGTTCGCGACCGGCAGGATGTTGGTCTCGGAGATGCCGTATGCCTGCGGATTATACAGCGCCGAGAAGCCGATCATCACCGCCGCGATACCGACCAGCGAGTGGATCGCGGCTACAAGCTCGGGCATCTGCGTCATCTTGATCTTCTTGGCGATGATTGCGCCGATCGTGCCGCCTGCAGCGATGCCGATGATGATCATGCCGTAGCTCTGGACCATGAGGGCGGTCGTCACCACGGCGATGAGCATGCCGATGATCCCGAAGACATTGCCCCTGCGCGCAGAGGTGGGCGAGCTTAAACCCTTTAGCGCAAGGATGAAGAGCACAGACGCAACAAGATACGCTAGAGCTACCTGGTTTGCAGTCATCATGCGGGATCTCCTGTTTTCCCCTCCTTTGTAAGGAGGGGGTAGGGGAGGTAGACCGAGTTCTACCCCTCCCATCCTCCCCTTACAAAGGGGAGGGGTTGTGTTCACATTATTTCTTTTTAAACATCGCCAGCATCCGCTGCGTCACAAAGAATCCGCCGAACACGCAGATGCTCACGAGGAACACTGCTATAAAGCCCACCGTTGTGCCGAAGTTTATAAGTTTTGGCCCAGCCGCCAGCATGGCACCTACTATAATGATGCCGGATATGGCGTTGGTGACCGACATGAGCGGCGTGTGAAGCGCCGGTGTCACGTTCCACACAACGTGGTAGCCGATGAATACCGCCAGCACAAAGACCGTGAAGCTGAAGAGAAATGGGTCAACCGCGCCGTGGTGTGCGGTCGTCATTACAGCGGCTTCAACTGGGTTCATTATATCCTCCGTAATTCCCTCCCCTTTGTAAGGGGAGGGTGGGGAGGGGTAGATCAAGATCTACCTCCCCTTGCCCCTCCCCGCCTGCCGGCCGGCGGGCAGGCTTACAAAGGAGGGGGAATGTGAACTATTTCAACATCTCCCCGCCCATGCACAAAAGCGTGCCCGCGATTATCTCGTCTTCGCGGTTGATGTTCGGCTTCTTCTCCTCGTTCTTGAGCAAGAGATCGAGGAAGTTGAAGACGTTGCGCGCATAGAGTGCGCTTGAGTCCGCGGCCACGAGGCTCGGCAGGTTTGCAATACCTACGAACGTCACGCCGTGCTTCACAACGGTCTTTCCAAGCTCCGAGAGTGCGCAGTTTCCGCCGGCCTCTACCGCGAGGTCCACGATTACCGTGCCCGGCTTCATGACTTTCACAGTCTCTTCCGAGATGAGGCGCGGCGCCGGCTTGCCCGGTATCATCGCGGTAGTTATAATGATGTCTGCGCCTGCAGCGTGCTTCTGTATGAGCTCCGCCTGCCTCTTTTTGTAATCCTCGGACATCTCGCGCGCATAGCCGCCTGCGGTCTCCGCCTGCTCGCCCTCTGAGAGCGGGACCTCCACGAACTTTGCGCCCAGGCTCTGCACCTGTTCCTTCACCGCGGGCCTCACGTCGAATGCCTCGACCACGGCGCCGAGCCGCTTTGCGGTCGCGATTGCCATGAGACCAGCCACGCCGGCGCCCAGGATGAGCACCTTTGCCGGGCGGATCGTCCCGGCCGCGGTCATGAGCATCGGGAAGTGGCGGCTGTATGTATCCGCGGCCATGAGCACGGCCTTGTACCCGGCCACGTTGGCCTGCGAAGAGAGCACGTCCATGGTCTGCGCGCGCGTGATGCGCGGGAGGCTCTCGAGCGCGAAGCATGTGAGGCCCTTCTTGTTCATCTCCTCGATGCCGGGCTTATTGGCGGGGGAGAGCAGGCCGACGACGATTGCCCCCTGCTTCATATGCGCGATCTCCTTATGCTCCGGGGCGCGCACCTTGAGCACGATCTCGGCCTTCTTGTATAGCTCCGCCGAATCGGACGCTATCTCGGCGCCCGCGGCCTTGTACTCCTCGTCGCGGATAAAGGCTCCATCGCCGGCGCCTCTTTCGACGAGCACGCTGTGTCCCATGGCAATGAGCTTTTTTGCGGTCTCGGGGGTTGCGGCAACGCGCCGCTCATCAGCCACCACTTCTTTAGGGATTCCTATCCGCATATTGAAGACCTCCGAGGCGATATTTTTTCCAGTGAAGTGAACGGCAGATCGGGCGGCTAACTATGACTAGTGTCACGATTTGGCAAGCATTTTGTTTCATCCTCATGCAGCGGCACGAAGAAGAGCAGGAGCATCGAGGGTATGGCGGCGCAGAAACCGAAGATAAAGAGGTTCATGTACCCGAAGTGCTCGACGATGACCCCGCCGAACCCGCCGATGAGCGTGGAACCGAGGCTCATAATTGCCGTGCCGATCGCAAAGTGCGCTGCCTTGAATTTCACGCTGCAGAGCCGCATGAGGTAGACCATGAGCGCGGCGTTGCCCAGCCCAGCGGCGATGTTTTCGTAACCGTGAATCACTGCGATGAGCGTGATTCCAGAGGTCTCCGCGGCGGAGGGGTGCACTGAGCAGGACATAGGCCCAGATGTTGAGGTTCATGAAGAGCGTGATCGGCCAGATCGCGCGCTTAAGCCCCAATTTCTTTATCCAGCAGGCTCCGAGCAGGCTGCCTGCGATCGTGGCGAGCGCGGCTACAAAACCGGAGAGCCAAGAATACTGCAGATTGGTGACGCCCAGCTCGCGCTTGAAAAATGGCGTGTACATGGAAAAGATGATCCCATCGCCCATCTTGTACGTTGCTACGAATAAGAGGATCAGGATGATCGTGAGCGGTTTCGCCTGAGTGAGGTAGGCCACGAACGAATCCACAAATCCCCTGCCGACGTCAGCTATGGTTTTTGAAGGTCCTGTCCTCTCCGCCTCGAATTTAGGCAGGAGAAAGGCGTGCAGGATGAGCACGGCGAGCATCGTCACGGCGCCGGCGGTGAAGCCCCAGAACCAGTTCGCGATCCCGGCGACGGCGACGAGAACGGTGCGCGCGTAGATGACCGCTATGCGGTAGGCGGTGATGCGCAGGCCGGTGTAGGCCGCCTGCTCGCGCTTGTCGGTGAGGCCCTCGAGATAATACGCGTCGATGGAGATGTCGTTGGTGGCCGCGATAAATGCGAGCGCCACGAAGGAGAACGCGATCGCCTTGAGGATGATCGAAGACCCTGCAGTGCCGTGAATGCCCGCAAGACAGGCGATTACGAAGAGGATGACCGTGATCGCCATCTGTATCTTGAGCATCCATCCGCGCTTGGTGCCGAAGAGGTCCAGGAGCGGCGCCCATATGAACTTCAGGTTCCAGGGGATGCCGAAGAAATTGAGAAAGCCGAGCAGCGCCTCGCGAACGCCCATGTCCGTGAAGAAGACCGTGGCGATGTTGAGCACGATGACATAAGGCAGTCCCTCCGCAAAGTACGTCGAAGAGACCCAGAGCGATGTGCGCAAAGGTTTTTTCGGAGCCGTGGCAGCGGGCACTTCGGACATGCATGTCTCCCTGAAAAATTAGGGAGAATTTATCAGCGCGGAACGGGTTAAGCAAAGAGAAATCAGAGTATCTTCAGGTATTCGGCGAGAATCAGCTGCTCCTCGCGGTAGATGGTGCCGAGCGGCGCGATCAGTTCCTGAAATGGGATGCTGCGCAGGCAATCGGAAGGGCTCATGTACATCACGTAGTTGTGCCTGGGCGCCTCGTCCGCAGGGAAGAGGCGCAGCTCATCGTACTTTCTGCCGAACTGCTGCCCGTCGATGTCGATGAGGTAGTATGCGCCGCGAAGCCTCACTGCCGTCATGAAATGCGATCTCTCCTCCATCTCGAGAGAGATGAGTGCCTCCCTCTCATTTGGCGTCATTCTGGAGATGATGTCGTAGGCCGTGGCAACGTTGACGGACGCTCGTCCCTTGGTCCCGAGTTCATTCCGAAATCGATCGAGGTCCATTCCTTCACGATACGCGGCGACCGCGGTTTGCGCGAAGCTCGACCGCAGTCCAAGTACAGTCGCGATGCTTGCGAGCTGGGCGTGTTTCAGCCTTGCCGGACCGCTATAGGTGGCCTGACTTCCGTAGACCAGGAAGGCATCGAATCCCTTGACGAGCAGGAGATGCGATACGAGCCGGGCGGACCATTCGCAGTGGGTCTTATCGCGACCCCCGTCCCGGAATATGTTTTCGGCTTCCCTGTATTCGGTGAGGAATTCGCGCATATCCCGCAGCAGGAGCGACTCATCCATGGAGGGCTCGATCCGCAGCTCTGGAAATGCGTCCGGGGTCGCTTCCTTCACCCGCGCGAAAAACGCCGCGGCGCGCTCGGCACTTGGTTCAAACC
>JBBAAC010000025.1:0-17928 GCA_041658465.1 bacterium
CCACGCCGCGGAATTTCCGGCGAAGACGTTAATGGAAGCGCGCGAGCTGCGCTTTGGCTTCAGGCCCGATGCGACACTCATCGACGGACTGAGCTTTGCGATCAATGCGCGCGACCGCATAGCCGTGGTCGGAAAAAACGGACGCGGCAAGAGCACGCTCCTCAACCTCCTCGCGGGCGAGCTAACGCCGCAGGGAGGGGAGATCAGGCAGCACGCATCGGCCAGGCCCACTCTATTTGGACAGGCGGCGATCGACCGCCTCCATCCCGCAAACACTGTCGAGGACGAGGTCGGCTCCGCGAACGCGGATCTTGCGCGCACCGCGGTGCGCTCGATCTGCGGCGCCATGATGTTCCAGGGCGACGCGGCGGAGAAAAAAATCTCAGTCCTCTCGGGAGGGGAGCGCAGCCGCGTGCTGCTTGGAAAGATCATCGCGCAGCCGGCGAACCTGCTCCTCTTGGACGAGCCTACCAACCACCTCGACATGCAGGCGATAGAGGCGCTGATCGAGGCGGTCCGGGAATTCCCCGGCGCGGTCGTGCTGGTTACGCACAACGAGATGATGCTCAGGGAGCTCGCGGAGCGGCTGATCGTCTTCCAGCGGAGCGGCGTGCGCGCGTTCGATGGCGGGTACGACGACTTCATCGAACGGATAGGGTGGGAAGAGGAACGCGAGGAGGCGGATAAAAAGGCCGGCGCCGATAAGCCGCCGGCAATCAATCGCCGCGAGTTGCGCCGCCAGCGCTCGCAGGCAATTGCCGAGCGCTCGCGCGCGATCACTCCGCTCAAGGAGCGCATGGAGGCGATCGAGGCGGAGATCTGCAGGCTCGAGGAGGAGGTTACGAATTGCAACCACGCCCTGATTGCAGCGTCTCAGTCAGGCGACGGTCCGGCGATCGCCGCGCACTCCAGAATGATCAAGGAATGCCAGGCACGGATCGACGCGCTCTTCGACGAGCTCTCGATCGTCCACCGGGAGCACGACGAACAGCGGCGCAGGTTTGAAGAGATAATGAAGCAGTTTGAATAGGAGAGATCCGCCATCGACAGGCATGGGCAATGGTGCTAATTATTTTTCACACTACGAAAGGGGGCTAGAATGAAGATAGCGGTCATGACGATAGTTTTGTTGGCGATTTCTTCGGTAAGCTTTGCCGCGGTGAACAAGACCAATAGCGGCCTCAGGTACGAGGACACCAAGGTCGGTACCGGGACGGTGGCCACGGCGGGCAAGACGGTGTTGGTCGACTACACGGGCTGGCTGGACGAGAGCGGAAAGAAGGGCAAGAAATTCGACAGCTCGCTCGATCGCAATCAGCCGTTTTCATTCAAGCTCGGCGGCGGAATGGTGATCAAGGGATGGGATGAGGGGGTGGCGGGCATGAAGGTGGGCGGCAAGCGCACGCTCATGATACCCGCAAGCCTGGGCTACGGCGCGCGTGGCGCAGGTGCTGCGATCCCGCCGAACGCGAACCTGATCTTCGACGTGGAGCTGCTCGACGTGAAATAACCTTGATAAGGAGGACGCCATGAGAAAGGCCTTGCTCGTCATCGCCGTAGCCCTGCTCTCGATTTCTGTTGCCGCGCCTTCGTTCGCCAAAAAACAGGCAATCGACAAGGATGCCGCTGATGCCGGTGCGCATAAGACCGTAGCCTTGGGGCCGGTGGATATGAACCAGATGGAATTCTCCCGCATGTCTCCGGACGCCACCGCCGAACTCTTCCGCAGCCGGATCAAGAGGGCGCTGGAGGATGGCGGCCGCTTCACCGTGATAACGGCCGACTTCAAACGCGGCCAGGGCAAAGCCCCGGAGGCGGAGAACGTTGAAAATGCCCCGCAGCCGAAGAACATGGCTGAGGCGATGAAGGCGATGCAGAAGATGCAGGCGGAGATGCAGAAGACCATGGCCCAGATGCGCGGCGAGTACGTGCATGAGCCGGTGGCGGCGGACGCGCTCTTCACCTTCAACGTCAGCGGAAGCACGAAACGCCTGGACACCGGCGGGATCGTCGGGACCGCCCTGGACCTCGGCGCGCCCTCCCAGGCGAGCGCCGCCGACGTCTCGTCCGAGAAACAGCTGCTCACCCTCACGTGCGTAGAACGCGATCCGCAGAAAGGCTCGATCCTGGACGAGCACGAGGCAAAGGCCTCCAGCACTCGCTACGCCAAAGTCGGCGGGTCCTATGTGCTGGACGACACCACCGATCCCGAAAAGGCCTACGACCGCCTCTTCAAGCGCGCGGCGAAAAACTGCGTCAAATGGATCGAGGAAAAGATGGCCGCCCGACCGTAGCGTATTCCTAACTTCCCGCGGTCAACTTGAGTCCCACGATGCCGACGAAGATAAGAAATATGAATGCAAGTCTCACCAGCGTGTAAGACTCGTTGAAGAGGATTATGCCGAAAAGCGCTGTGCCAAAGACCCCGATGCCCGTCCACACGGCGTAGGAGGTCCCGATGGGCAGCGTCCTGGCTGCCTTCGAGAGCATGGCGAAACTCAAAATCAGGGCTATGCACGTGGGGATCGTGTAAAGCATCTTTGTAAAACCATTTGAATATTTAAAACCTATGGGCCAGGCGACCTCAAGAAGTCCCGCAGCCAACAGCCATAGCCAAGCCATAAAAGCTCCTTTGTATATCTGCTGAGAGACATTCTTATTGCACATATTCATTAACTGAAATCAACCCCGCCGCACATATAGGGTATGTCAGGAACCGACCTGCCTGTATCTGAAACAGTCCGTGAGGTGATCGTTGACCATGCGCAGAGGCACTCCCCACTCCTTGTCGTGATATTCGATCATCAGGGGATCATCGCTGGGCCACGGACACCGCTTCTTCATCGAGCCTCCTCAATCACATTTGTATTTAGTCATATACCCCCGAAATTTAAGGAATTTCAAGCCCATTCGCGATATCCGCCGCGAGCCCGTAACGTTTCGGACATTATATATGATAGCGGGCAGCATCGTTTAGCGATTAAGATCCAATGAAAACGGAGGAAGATATGCGTCAAACAGCGCCCACGTCAGGTCACCGTAATATAAGCTTGTTTATCATAGTGGCTTCCATGATCCAGTTCCTTGCCGCTTGCGGGACCGGGGCGAGTTTAACGCCCCCCTCCCTCGACTCGTCCCAGGTGCAGGATAGATCAAACATCAGCGGACAATACAAATTCATCGGCGGCGACTGCGGCATAAGCGACGACATGACGATCGTGCAGGCGGCCGATGCGGTGGAGATCACCCAAGGCGCCAACTCATACAAAGGGCTTTGGTCGCTATCGACGAGCGGAGATGCCGTCGTAAGCTACGGCGACGATCAGATATGCCTGGGAGTATTCAATAGCCCCAATCTCTTCGCGTCCTGCAACTCCGGCGACAAGTCCTGTACCATGAACCTCGAGAGGACCCAGATATTTGACCTGCAGTTCGCGCCGAACGCCAATGCCGCGACCGTGCCATCCTCCGACATCTCAGGCGAGCTTGAGCTAGTAAGCACCAATTGTCCGTTCCCTGCGGCAGTGCCTGGGACATTGATTGTAAACCAGTCCGGCAGCGACATCCAGATCCGGACATGGCTCTACCTGAGTTTTGATGGAAGCATCAGCGCCCATGGAGACAAATCGAGCATAGGTTTCCTGACAATCGACGACAGCACACCTTGTCATTGTTTGATCAACGATAAGAAGGCGGTCGCGATCTGCACTCATGATAGTCAGAGCTGCGCAGTCCAATACGCCTACAAATACAAGTGACGTGAGGCAGACAAGCCCATGGCGATATAAACCGACGATGATATATCTCTTATCAATTGCATCCGGGATTTTGCTCTCGCTCTCCGCGCCGCCGCTGCCCCTGTGGCCGCTCGTATGGGTGGCCTTCGTGCCTTTGTTCGTCGCCATATTGAGGTCGAAGAGCTATCGGCAGGCGCTTTTTTCGAGTGCCCTTACAAGTCTCGTGCTCCACAGCTTTCTATTTGTCGGCATCGCCGATTATTCGTTCCGCATGTACCTCCTGACATTGCCGCTGTACACGATTCCCTACTTGATACTCGGGGCGTTCACCTTTTTTGCAACCAGAGCTTTCAAGAACTCATGGGTAGCTGCAACGTCCGTGGCCTCGCTCTGGTTTTTAGTCGAAAAGGGGATGGGCATCATGTCGCTGCCTTATGGCGTGGGCCTTCTCCTCTACAATTCCCCCTGGGCCGGCGCGGTCTCGGCAATCGGCTGCACCGGGCTTGGCGCATTGATAATCTTCGCCAACGCGTTGATGGCCGCAGCACTCGTGTCGGCCTTGAGAGGACAAATCAGTCCGCGCGCAGCAATTGCGTATGCATCCTTGTGGCTCACAATCGTTATAATTCCTGGCCTTTACGGATGGATATATTCGAGCGTTCCGAATTCTGCCTCCGGCAGCATCTCGATTTCGATCGTGCAACCGAACTGGGCGCCGCAGGAGTATACGGGTGAGGCACAGAAGGAGCTTTGGGGACGCGCCGCGGCTTATATCAAGAAGGCTGCGGCAGACTCTCCCGACGTCATTCTATTCCCGGAAAGCTTCGGCGTCTATTTTGACAGGCAGGGGGAACTTCTCGATGACTTAAAGGGCCTCCCTGCGACAGACATAATCATCGGCGGCGTGAAATACGATTCCGATCGCTTTCAGACGTACAATTCAGTCTTTCAGATAAGGCCCGGACAGGGCATCGTATCCGTCTACGATAAAGGCGCGCTCATCCCGCTGATTGAAAATGCCTATGCGGCCAGGGCGGACGACGCCCACTCATTCTCAATCGCGGGCCGCAGGTTCCTGCCGCTCGTGTGCTTCGAGTCGCTGATCGAAAGTCGCTCCCGAGATCGCCAAGGGGATTCCCAAGGCTTTCTCCTTTTGGCCAACGAGACGTGGTTTGGGACCAGGACGCTCCCGTTCCTCCATATTGCATCGCTCGTAATGCGTTCGATCGAGTATGGCCAGCCCTCCGCAATGGCTGGCAACACGATCTCGATTGTGAGCGATCCCCGCGGCCGATTCAAAACAACGAGCTACAGGCAGGAGGAGATCGCAGGATTCGATCTCTTTCCGCAGAGGATTGAGACTATCTACAGCAGGCTGAATTCCATCCTGCCATATTTCGCGGCGCTTTTTGCATTCGTTCCCTTATCGTTGAGGAGGGCTAGGCGATGAAAACACTATTGCTTGCACTCATGGCGCTCTTTGTCTGCAGCGAGGCATCTGCATTCGCTCCACCTCCTCCGCCCCCTCCATGGCAACCTCCGGCCGCCGTCCCTTCTGCGCCGACTCCGAGCCGGCTTTCGATCTGCTATCGCTTCTCGCCGGACGGCGACAGCGGCCAATGCGGCGGGGCATCCGGAGTCCACTGCACGCCACTCAACGAATGGTCGTCCGAGATCAGGATCGACACGGATGACCGCGCCGGAGGATGTGAACAGCAGTTCTCCGTGCGAAAGGCCAATCCTACCCCGCAAGAGAAAAGCTTGAGGCTTTGCGTGGATTTCAATCCAGACGGGCAGTCTCAATGCGACAATCCGGGCACGCATTGCGCCGGGCTGAATGGCTGGACCGATACCTATCGCATCGACACCGACAGCCGTCCCGGCGGCTGCCAACAGGGCTTCCGGCTGGATGGCGGAGATCCGAATCTCGTCTTCGAAGTGCAGTACCGTGCCGACGGCGATTCATCGCAGTGCGAATTGCCGGAACATGATATCGTTTTGTATCGGAGTGAAGGTGGTGATTGGAGTCCGTATTTGAGGATCGATACGGACAGCAGGTCGGGCGGATGCCTGCAGAAGTTCCGCATCGGCGACAGCCCTTCGCCGCCGCCGATATCTCCGACTCCGAACAATACCAGTGCGGCCACTTTCCTGTGGTCGATAAACCTCCACCCTGAAGATGTTGACTACGACATCGGGCAGGCCAATTCGGCCTTTGACGAGATCGTGCGTCTAGGCGCGGGGATGGTGCGATTTGACATCCCGTGGTCTGATATCGAACCCGAGCGGGGCGCCAGCGATCTCAGCAAGTGGAATTTCTTTGAGGACTTTGTCGAAGCAGCGGCAGCGCATGGCCTGAAGCCGATGGTCGTGCTCGCCAGACAACCTCAATGGGCGCTAGACCTCTACCGAAGCGATCCGAGTGCCTACTGGAACGAATGGAGAGGTTACATCAAGAGCGTCGCATGTCAGCTCGGCAATTCCATCTACTACTACCAGATATCAAACGAATCGAACGCACCGAACGATCCGATAGACGCTAGCGACGACTGGAAGAAATTCGCCGGCATCCATGGCGTCATAGCCTCATGCGACAAGCAATTTGAAACGATCGTCAACGCCTACAGCAATTGGATCGATTGGGAACCGGCCCTGACCGACTGGATTCAAAAGGCCGGCAAGGACATCGACATCATCGGCGTCGACCACTATCCGTCGACATTTACAGGCACGGACGGCACCGACTGGTATCCACTCGACACGCTGATCGCACGCACCAACGACCCGAACGATGCATGGCATGGGAAAAAAGGCGCAATCATTGAAACCGGTTATTCAACGTGGAGCGGCATGAACGCCCACGGCGATGCCGACCAGCAGAACTGGATCGACAACTACGCCATGAAGACGATCCTCAACAAGGTGAAGGCAAATAATCAGAGCCCATCGACGCATAAAATCGTCTTGGCGAATTTCTATGAGCTCTATGATCTGAACAGTGGCTCATTCTTCTGCGGCGATAGTTTATGGTTCGGTTGCTCATGGGATGTAATCGGCCTCATAAACGACCACTTCGGGGTCCTGCGCAGCGACAGGACCGAGAAGGTGGCATTCGCTTCGCTGAAAAATCAAATCAAGAAATTCAACGATGCTGCCATCACAACGGTCAGGCTCAGCTGCAACGATAGCAGCGATTACGACTCAGCAGGAGATCCGTGTATTCACAATGATTGCTTTGATTATAGCGCTGCGGATGACGTGGGCGACGCGTGCAATCACAACGACTGCCCGGACAAATCGCTGCGGGATGACGTGCTCGACCCATGCGATCACAACGACTGTGCAGACGGCTCGTTGCGGGATAACACAGGCGACGCGTGCAATCACAACGACTGCTCGGATGGCTCGCTGGAGGATGGCGCAGGCAACGCGTGCATTCACAACGATTGTCAGGATGGATCGCCGGAGGATCAGATAGGCAATCCGTGCATCCACAACGACTGCCCGGACAACTCGCTGCAGGATAGCGTGGGCAGCCCATGCAATCACAACGACTGCCCGGACAACTCGCTGCGGGATAACGCGGGCG
This sequence comes from bacterium, assembly GCA_041658465.1. Lineage (GTDB taxonomy): Bacteria > UBA10199 > UBA10199 > 2-02-FULL-44-16 > JAAZCA01 > JAJZQH01. Next base: position 7,327 of record JBBAAC010000025.1, read on the forward strand.
ACCCGTGCAATCACAACGATTGTCCGGACAGCTCGCCGCGGGACGGCGTAGGCGACGCGTGCAATCACAACGATTGTTCCGACGGAACATTGCAGGACAGCGTAGGCGACGCGTGCAATCACAACGACTGTCCGGACAGCTCGCCGCAGGATGGCGTGGGCGACGCGTGCAATCACGAAGACTGTTTAGATGGCTCGCTGCAGGATGGCCTGGGCGACGCGTGCAATCATAACGATTGTTCGGATGGCTCGCCGCAGGACGACATTGGAGATCCATGCAACCACAACGACTGCGTGGCGCAACCGACATTATGCTACGAGTTCACCGGCGACGTCGGAGGCCAGTGCGGCGGCTCTACGGGCGTCCAGTGCGCGCCGCTCGGCGAATGGACCCCATCGATGCTCATCGACACGGACAACAGGGGCGGGGGGTGCTACCAGCGCTTCAAAATCGTATCAGAGTGCCCGCTCGATCTCACATTGTGCGTCGACTTTGAGGGCGACAGCTCGGGCGCAGATCTCGGACAATGCGGCAATTACGGCAATCACTGCGCTGCAGTCAATCAATGGACAGCCCAGATTTTTCTGGACATGGACGGCCGCAACGGGTGGTGCACCCAGAGGTTCTCGATCAGCGGCGATGCCGGTTATCTCCTCGACGTGGATCTCAGCGGCGATGCCGGGCAGTGCAAGCCGATCGCGACGACAACCGCCTCCTCCTCCCCGAATACGCCGACTGACCTGATAGGCCTTGATACCGACGACAGGGCCGGAGGCTGCTTTGAAAGGTTGAGATTGAGGTAGGCGTTCTGGACATACCCGCGAACTTGAATCCCCTGGACTTGAGATCGCGGCTTATCAGATCCGAGAGCGGCGTCTTGGCCGGCATTTGTAATCGTCGCGCGTATTTTCTACTTTTCACACTCCAGGAAACGTCCCCTTTTTCATTTGCCGATCAGTTCACCCATAAACTTGAGCAACGTCACCATTTCAAATGGCTTATGAAAGACCGGGACATCGGCGATGATTTTTCGCTGTTCGTCCGTCATCAACGCGCCGAAGGCGGTAACGATCAGCACGGGGATCTTCCGCACGCGCTCGTCGGCAACGTTGCGACGGCTCAGGAACTCGAACCCGTCCATTACGGGCATCATCAGATCCAGTATGACGATGTCCGGCTTGCGGGCATCGAGGAGCTCGAACCCATCTTGTCCGTCGCCCGCGCTTACAACCTCATAGCCCTCGAATTCCAGCCGGCATTGCAGCAAGGAAACGAAATCAGGCTCGTCGTCCACTATAAGAATCAGTCTCTTGTCCGGCATGGATTCCCCCGTCAGAACAGTAGGGATAGGGCATAGTATCAATAAGAACGGAAATCAATGGGGCTAAGGAGGGGCTTATCCAGCCGGGGGCGAGTCCGTTTGCCAATGTCCGGACGCGACCCATTTTTCCCCAAGCGTCGGCACTTCATCATTGTTGCGAAACGGGCGGGGGTCCCGAAGGACCACCGCCCGTGAATGCCCGTGGTGCCGCAATTCATTTTAACAAGGCATATCCATCAATATGAGTACGAGTAGCTCTGGCCGCATATCGTCCCGGAGGCGCTGCCGGTGGCGGTTCCACCCGACGCGTTGGCGTGGACGGTCAGGAAGATGGAGCAACTGCCCATCGGGATGAGCCCGCCGGTCGGACCTCTGCGGTTGAACTCGATCGTGCCGTCGGTCGAAAATGTCGCCTGGGCAGAAGAGCCTTGCCCGGAGGCGGTGAGCTGGGAATAGATCGTCCCATCCAGGATGAGGCCGCCTGACTGCTCACAATCGTTGAGGTTGTTCGTCGGGTCGCTGACCTGCTGCATGAGCTGGCCGGAGATCGAGAAGCTGGCCTCAGGGGTCGTGTTCGGGGAATCAGGATAGGTGTACGACCAGGGGAAAGACCCCGTGGACGTGATGTGGCCGGACACCTGGCAATTGTAGACATTGTTGACGTTGATCGTCCCGCTCCTGGTTCCCTTGGTCACATCAAGGGTCATCGCGCCGAACGCTGCCGCAAGCTGATCTCCATACTGCGTGAAGATATCCGTATACACCGCACTCTGCGAGTTGTTGAGCCCCGCGCCCACATTCTGCGCGTCTGTGGCCGTGAACGTCGCATCGTCGTCCGTGTCGTCGTCCGACGAAGAAGTGGAGCCACCACAGGCGGCAAGTCCCGTCATGAGAAAAAGAGAGCACACAACAATGAATGTCTTCATAGACACCTCCTTTAGGAAATCCATATACATTATATACGCATTATATTGTCAATGTATACTCGTTGATAGGGTCGATGCAAGGGAGGTGGTGACTGAGGGCTCCAAGCTGCCATCGAAGTGGCACGGTTATTGAGTCCCTTCAATTGATTGTGATTTCGCCTCGAGTTACAGATGCCGGTCACGGAGCACCTATGAGGAAAAGGGCCACGATCAGGACTTCATCATCAGATAAACCATGCTGTCGGAAGGTCGAAACCCTCTTGCCCGCCGAAGAATTAGTGGCGGGCGACCCCCACGTTGCGAAGCGAGCCGGGGTCGTGTGGACCCAAAATGCGCTTGCTAATCGCCAAATGCAGGCGCTATAATATTGGCGATTACTTGGCGATTGTCTGTCGATTATCTTGGCGATTCGGGGGGCATATGACGGGCGCATACCAGGACTATCTGACGAAGGCCGAGATCATCGCGCGGGAAAAGGACTCCCGAAAGGCCGAGGCACGATGGGATGAGCTCTTCGCCGAGCGCCAGGCAAAGGCGGAGGGTCTGCCGCTGGCCGATACGGACGGCAAGGCGTTCTGGTTTGTCATCACGCCGCACCTGATAGGCCTCATCTCGAAGATTGCAAGACACCGCGGGTTCCTCGAGTCCGTCTCCCTCTCGCCACAGGTGAGGAAACGGCTCGAAAAGCGGGCCGCCGACCTCGAGGCATACTTTTCCAGCCACATCGAGGGGGCACGGAGCACGCTCGAAGAAGCGCTGGCCTTCATGAAGACAGGGAAGAAGCGCTCCAAAGACGAGAGCCTCCAGATGATCGTCAACAACCGCCTGGCCCTCGATGCTGCTGCAAAGCACATCGGCAAGCCGGTGAACGACGAGTTCATCTGCCAGCTGCAATCCATCCTCACGGAGAACACGCACAGGGAACGGCCGATCACGCGCGGCGAGTACCGCCACGGGCCGATCTACGTCGTCAATGCCATGCGGCAGGTCGTGTACGAGGGTCCGCCGGCAAAGATGGTTCCCGGAATGATGCGCAAGTTTATCGCGTGGCTGAACGCAGAGCAGGGTCTCGACCCGATCCTCAAGGCCGGCATTGCCCACCTCTACTTCGTCCAGGTCCATCCGTTCGACGACGGCAACGGCAGGACCGCGCGGGCCCTCTCGAATCTCGTCCTGGCCAATGCCGGGCTGCGGCTCATCAACATGCTGGCACTCTCGGACTATTTCGACCACAAGCGGCCGCAGTACTACCGGGCGATCCAGGATTGCCGGCTGCACGGGCGGGACATGACGTATTTCCTCATCTTCTACGCCGAGGCGCTCCTCGAAAAGATCGAAGAGGTGCAGAAGGAGATTGAGGTCGAACACCGAATCGATAACATCAAGGATCTCCTGCCCTCCGACGTCTACCGCCGCCTGCACCGGCGGCAGATCAAAGCGCTGCGCCTGATGTTTAGGAGCGACGAAAAGATGACGACGAAGCTCTATTGCCGCCTGAACAAGTGCTCGGACGAGACGGCGCGGACGGACTTCTTGTCCCTGGTGGAGCTGAACGTCATCGTCCCGGACGGCAAGGGCCGCAGCAGCGGCTATGTGCTCTCACCGAAGGTAATCGGAAGGTAGGGAAACGGTTCTATGTCCGGTATTGTAATAGCCGGTGACGTTCATGGAGCCATCGGGCTGTTCTATGAACAGGCGCTGAGGCTTCAGGACGAGCTCAAGGAGCCGATCGAGGCGATCCTCCAGGTCGGCGACCTTCAGGTCTATTCAGAGGAGAGCCATGTCGACAAGGCCCCGTTTGACATCCTGCTGACGCATGAGGCGCCCGATGGCGTTGTCAGCAGGGATGGCGTGGACCTGGGCCGTCCGGAAATAGGGGCCCTCATCAGAAAGGTGACGCCGCGGTTCGCTTTCTTCGGGCATCACCACTGGCACACAAAGGCCGAGATCGGGAGCACAACAGTGGTGGGACTATCGCGTATTCAAAGAGAAGGTGGAATGTATCCGATCCGTTATTGACGGCGCAGGCGAATTAAATGTCGTGTCCCCGGAATTATCTCTTTCAATCACCTGCAACGCGGGAAACGGACTCCTTTTTCGTAATGAATTTATTTTTTCTCGTGCCAGCGCCAGAAGCCAAGAGACTCCAGAATCAACCGGCGTGTGAGGTGTTGCACGTTTATAACGTCATACGGTGAGAGAACCCTCGTCAAAGACGTGACGCCATGTGAAGCCACACGGTCACGAAACCAGTCAGCGTTGGCGATAGCATCAGAGATGTGCATCTCTACGTCACGAACGGTCCAGCCAGCCCATGGAGCCCGTGGTGCCGAGGGAAGGGGTCTGACTTTTTCGGTTTTGCGTCTCGGGCCTCGCACCGTCCAGAGGACTGGCTCGCTAAGGTCTATATGGTGTCTGTTGAGCCGGTTCTCAAGATCCTGTTTCACGACAGGGTTCCATTCCCCGTTAATCCGGCTAGGTTTTTTCGCTGATGCTCTGATCTCTAGCCCGAGATCCTCAATGGCGGAGTATGCGGAGACGATGGCATAACAAAACGTGACGTGATCTTTTGGAGAACGAGAGACAGAAAGATGTGGGGCGCGCAATGGGTCTAGATCAACACAATGAACCGAGTAAAGATCCATACTGAATTTATACTTGATCACGGCGTAGACCAATTTGCTGTCGCGCGTAGCTCTTGCGGCGACCGCACAGGCCAACGGATAGTCTGAAGTGCTGCAGTAGCTCTTAAATTGTACTAGTCTTTCATCTTCGTCCATCCATTCAGGTTCTGATTGATTGTGAGCAATGTTACGAATACCAAAAATCTGAGGCTCACCAAAGAGGAGACAATGGCACCCCTGAATAAGATCAAGAGCATTTTGGGCGACTGCCCATGAAGACGATCGTATAATGACTTCGCGGCCTAGGGAGCCAATGCGCGGGGTCCTTTTCTGCGAGGCTAATTTGGCCGTCCACCCACGGGCCACAAAAGGTCCGCGTGGTTGAGAAAGCTCGCGGCCTAGGGTAATTAACCCTGTCCAATAGGTCCGTCGTCTCACCTTATCCTCGTGCTTCGATAAAACGTCAGGCGGGGCAAAAAAACATCACATTGGGAAATATTGCGCAATTATTTCGTTTAGTTACTTTTCTACTTACCTCCACCAGAGGAAACGTCCCCCTTTTCCTCAATGAGTTTATAACCCCTTGTTCCGTGACGGGTGGTTCTCATAACTTTATTTCGCTACCGTCAGAATAGCGCCCACACGCTATCGCATCCACTAATTGGAACCTGTTTGTGCGGACCATTTCCAAAACGAAACGCACCAGTTCCTGCTCTGCAGCCGGAACGATAGCATTAATGCGATTTGATAGCTCATCCGAGCCCAAATCCATTACACGAGCGTCTTGAGCCCTTATTTTCTGAAATGAACGACGGATGAAAGAGGCAATATAATCGGAGAGCTCTAACAATTCAGATATGTCATCGCGCCTCGATTTGTTTGTCCGATGACAAATCAAACCATGAATCTTGTGCAGGTGATTATGAGGGCGTCCATACCAAGCACCTATTCCGTCAATTTCTTTGGCCGCCGTGACGGGTACACGATCTACAAATGCGTAATAATTATTTTCGGCATTTAGATGCTTGTCCAATTTAATCAAATGCCAGTACAGCGACACATCTTTATGGTCGTTAAAATCCCAATGCTCGATTTGATCGCAGCCTTGCAAGACACTAGGAAGAATCTTCTGATAGCAAACCTCGTCATCAAGAATAGAGCTGAAATAATATTGTCCCTTGAACGATTCCACAAACTCATGAAAGTTTTTTCTGAACGAGTCATTACCATAAAGTAGATCACGAAACAGTTTCCCCTCGTTAGACGAGCAATGTATTGCAGGGATAGACCAATGTGACTTCACATATTTCAAATCATCCAACGCTTCAATCGCAGCATCAGCTGAAACAATAACACTGGCCCACTTGATATAATTCTTTTCCGTAAGACCAGCTGGCTGTTCAAACTCGGTTTTTTTTGAATAGTGCCCCTCGAACCTGTCATCAGAATCGTCGCAGAAGATAAAGTACGCCTTTGAACGATCTTGCAGAAAACTCGCAGGATGGTCTTGCGGCAATCCCTTGAATGGGGGCGAATTTCTTTCAACCTTCTTAAAGGTTTCTTGCATGAATCTTCCAGTTCCGCCTTCGTTTCAAATCAACCAATCAACTGCCGGCCCACGCCTCGCTCAGCGACTCTGCCTGTTCGAGGACCGTTTGCGTTGCTTTTTCCTGTTTGTCTGGTGGATAGCCATGCTTGCGCAAAATGCGTTTTACGAGCACGCGCAGGTGGGCTCGCACATTCTCACGCAAGGTCCAATCAATGGTCACGTTATTGCGGACCGTCGCAACAAGTTCCTGAGCAATGGCTCGCAGGGTGTCATCGCCTAGCACCTTTACAGCGCTGTCGTTTGTCTCTAGCGCATCATAGAAAGCGACTTCGTCTTCAGAGAGGCCGAGCGACTCGCCGCGAGCATCTGCCTCACGCATCTCTCTCGCGAGCGCGATCAGCTCCTCAAGAACCTGAGCCGCTTCAATAGCTCGATTTTGATAACGCTTGATGGAATTTTCCAACATCTCTGCGAATGAGCGGGCCTGCACACGGTTCTTGCGTCTGCGAGTCCGAATCTCTCCATGCAACAGCTTTCGTAGAAGTTCGACCGCAAGATTTCTCTGAGGCATACCCTGCACTTCAGCAAGAAATTCGTCGGAGAGGATTGAGATGTCGGGTTTTTGCAAGCCCGCCGCGGCAAAAATGTCGAGCACGTCATCTGGAGTCACTGCCTTTGAAACGATTTGGCGAATGGCGTGTTCCAGCTCATCCCCTGTCATTCCATCGCCGGGTGCACGTTTGATGAGGCTCGCTTTCACTGCCTGAAAGAAGGCAACGTCGTCCCGGATGCGAAGTGCTTCCGCGTGTGGCACAGCCAGCGCAAAAGCCTGAGAAAGTTCCTGCACAATGCGAAGCAAGCGGTTTTTGCCATCTTCCTGTGACAAAATGTGTTCCTGCGCCAATGGCAGGAGCCCCAGCCGCTCCTGTGGCGCACCGGAAATCCACTTTGCCCAATTGAAATTATGGAAGAGACCGCAGCACATATCGTGTTTTTCGAGCATCGCGGCAACCGCCTCTTCCTGATTGATAGCTGTTTGTCCGGTGCCGCCGCTTTCCGTATAGATCGCAAGGGCAGCTTTGAGTTCGTGGGCAAGCCCCAGGTAATCCACGACTAAACCGCCCGGTTTGTCGCTAAAAACACGATTCACTCGGGCAATTGCCTGCATGAGTCCATGCCCTCGCATCGGTTTGTCGATGTACATCGTGTGAAGGCTTGGGGCATCAAAACCCGTCAGCCACATGTCACGGACGAGCACAAGCTTGAGCGGGTCCTTGGAATCCCGAAAACGGTTTGCGAGGGCTTCTCGGCGTTGCTTGTTACGGGCATGTTTGGCGAAACGAGGCCCCTCCGAAGCATTGCCGGTCATGACAACCTTGAGCGTCCCTCTGTCATCGTCATCATGATGCCATGCGGGTCGTTGTTTTACGATCTCATCGTGAAGGTCCATACAAATTCGCCGACTCATGCACACAACCATTGCCTTCCCGTCGATGGCTTCGAGACGCTTCTCGAAGTGGTCCACAATGTCACGTGCGATGAGACTCAGCCGCTTCTCGGCTCCAACAACGGCCTCAAGTTGTGCCCACTTGGTCTTGAGCTTCTCCTTCTTCTCTACCTCTTCGCCTTCGGTGGCCTCCTCGAACTCAGGATTGATCTTCGGGCGTTCGACCTCGCTCAGTTCAAGTTTTGCCAGCCTGCTCTCGTAGTAAATCGGAACGGTGGCATTATCTTCAACGGCGCGCTGGATGTCATAGACACTGATGTAATCGCCAAAGACAGCGCGCGTATTCTTGTCCGTCAGCTCTATAGGTGTTCCGGTAAAACCGATAAACGATGCATTTGGCAGGGCATCGCGCATGTGGCGCGCAAAACCGTCGATGAAGTCATATTGGCTACGATGCGCTTCGTCAGCAATGACCACGATATTATGTCGCTTTGAGAGAACTGGATGTCTATCACCCTTTTCTTCGGGAAAGAATTTTTGAATTGTCGTGAACACAACCCCACCTGCATCCACCGAAAGTTTGGCGCGCAGGTCTTCCCGGTTCTCCGCCTGCGTCGGCGGTTGGCGCAAGAGTTCATGGCAACGAGAGAAAGTGCCAAAGAGTTGGTCGTCGAGATCATTTCGGTCGGTGAGGACGACGATCGTGGGATTTGCCATCGATCGTTCATGAATGATCCGCCCGGCATAGAAGGCCATGGTGAGGCTCTTACCAGAACCCTGTGTATGCCAAACCACACCAATGCGTCTGTCTCCAGGATTGCCACCGTGTCGTTTTGTTTCTTTGTCCTGTATTTCCGATTGTGCCGCCCGCAAAGTCTCCGCAACGGCCACGTTGACCGCATGATACTGGTGATAGCCGGCCATCTTTTTCGCGAGGGCCCCGCCGCCCAAGTCTTCGAAGACAAGAAAGTGCCTGATCATATCGAGCATCCGGCGCTTTTCAAAAAGCCCCTCGATAATAACCTGCAGTTCGGGAACGGTTTTTGAAGCTAACGTCTCCCCTTCAATCGTTCGCCACGGCTTGAACCATTCCCGCCCAGCCGTGAGCGTGCCAACACGTCCCTCAAGGCCATCGGAAATAATGAGGAGCGCGTTATAGGAAAAGAGTGTTGGCAGCTCGGCCTTATAGGTTTCAAATTGTTGGTAGGCCGACCAGATGGTGGCGTTTTCATCGGCAGCGTTCTTGAGTTCGAGGAGCACGAGAGGCAGTCCATTGACGAAAAGCACGATATCGGGACGACGGTTATGCTTGTTCTCGGTAACGGTGAACTGGTTGACCGCGAGCCAGTCGTTGTTGGCGGGGTTGTCATAGTCGATGAGTTGAACCAAACCACCTCGGACGTTTCCATCTCCATCGCAATATTCAATTTCTACCCCATCGGTCAGCATCTTGTGGACGCGTCTGTTTCGTTCCACCATGTTCGGATGCTCGGTGCGGATGAGTTTCCGGATGGCGTCGTCATAGACGTCGGGCGGCATCGTATCGCCGTTGATTCTCGTGATTGCTGTGCGAAGCCTGTCCTCTAGGATGACCTGCCCGTAGTCCGTCCGCTCGGCAGCTGTTTCTCCCGGCGCAATCTCGGGGCCATGCTTCACGGCATAACCCAGATTTTTGAACCATGAAAGGGCGGCCTCTTCGACGACGGATTCTGTAAAAAAAGTTGAGTTCATAGGCAAACGCTTAAATAAGTAACCGGTTGATTTTATTAATTATTTATCAATTAACCTTATCATCGAATAGTTATTTCTTAAATAAACTTATGACAAGGAAGACACCTCTGACACCATGAAGGCCTTTATAAGCAAAGTATTCCTTGAAATGGTCTGAGTTTTCATAGATAATGTTCTTAGCTCATCCACCATGCGTGGAAGGAGCACCGACGCCGTATCCGCAAGGGTGCGGCGTCAGCTGTTTTTAGAACGCCATTCATCTCGAGCTTTTCTCAATTGCCTCTTTCGATTCTCCTCCGGCGTATCGTATGCAGTCACCAGCTGCCAATATTTGAATCCACTCGGTTTTCGTACACGCCATGCCAGCACTACCAAAAACTCTTCGTTGAACCAAATGCAGGACCGCAGATCAGTACCGCGCATGACCTGCCAAACATCTACAGCAGGGGTATTGTCATGTTCAATCACCGCGCGTACCCAGCCGATGCGCTCCATCCGCCGTGGCTCTGGTTTCCGTTCCGTCTCGTTTGGTCCTCCAGAAATGCAATGCCAAAACCCAGCCTCTTTTCCTTGTTCCAGGGGTTCTCTACGGCATCGTACCCAGAAATTACGGAAACGCGGCTGCGTCTTGATGAAATCACATTGAAACACAGCATATACGGCTTCAACATAATTTGACCAGTTGCCGCCGAAATCATCAAGCAATATTAAGGCCGGAAGCCATTTCGGATTATTCGTCACGGACGAACCTCTTTTGGCTGCCACACAAAGAGATTAACCTTCTTTTCTCCAAGCAACGTCGATTTCGTCAGACTGTAATGCGACCTTGTACGCATCCTTTCAACAAGCCGATTCTTTGCAGTGCTTGTGCTTAGCCCTCTACTCACGTAGCTGATGATGCCAATCAGCAAATCCGCAAGTTGAATCTGTTCAATTTCCGATGAGCGGACGATCTGAACTGACTGTATGATTTCCTTTCGGAAGTCATACATTTTATTGCAGAG
>JBBAAC010000026.1:0-17217 GCA_041658465.1 bacterium
CCCGAGAGCGTAACGTGCCTCTGGTTCATGAGGTCCAGGAGCCTGCCGGGCGTGGCCACGAGTATGTCCACGCCTCGCGCAAGCGACTTCACCTGCGGCCCCTGTCCCACACCACCGAAGACAAGCGCGTGTGTCAGGCCGAGATTGCGTCCGTAGGTCCTGAAGCTCTCGCCCACCTGCGCCGCAAGCTCGCGGGTCGGAGTGAGCACGAGCACTCGTGCGGTGCGGGGCACCGGCTTCCTGCGCTCAGCCAGGAGCCTCTGAAGGATCGGGAGCGCGAAGGCCGCTGTCTTGCCGGTGCCGGTCTGCGCGCACCCTATGAGGTCGCGGCCGGCCAGCAGGTGCGGGATCGCCGCCGCCTGGATGGGCGTGGGACGTTCGTACCCTTCCGCCTTCACGGCGCGAAAGATCGGCGCCACGAGGTTGAGTTCCTCAAACGATTGGTTCTGCATACTGCATCCTTTTCTTAGGCGCCCTGGTTTACAAAGCGCCATTGTGCGGCCCTTGGCGCGGCGGGATCGAAGACACCTCGACGCGCGCGGGCAGCAAGAGGTCTGCGTAGGGCATCAACACGATGCCGGTCTCACAGACGATTTTTTGTGTGATTCAAAACAGGAAGAGAGAATTGAAGGGAGCTGCTCTCGACAAACCGTTCCAAACCACCGTGCTTGCGACTGCTTAGACCATGCTGCGCGAAGGAAGGCAAGCACTTCCGGCGACGCAACAAGAGAAGTCCAATTGAGGCCTTGGGCTGCTTGTACTAACTTATCGTCCGGTCTCTGAAAAGGTTGCTCGATATTTTACCCCGTACAATGTGTTTTACTCGAGCAAACCTTTGCGTTATATTTCCGGCAGATAAAAACCAAAAAAGGGAGGGGAAAATGGTCAAGAAAGCGAAGAAGACAAAAAAGGCGAAGGTGAAGAAGACAAAGAAGGCCAAGGTCTGCAGCTGCTGCAGAAAGACGATGAGCAAGTGCGTCTGCTAAAGCGCGACTAAGAAAGATACAAAGGCCCCGCCTCGCGGGGCCTTTTTTACCGACGTGAGGTGCGCGATCGAGGGCATCATTTTTTCTAATTACTGCCTTGACCCTTTCGATATAAAAGTATATTTTCCAGCAACTCAAAGAGCAAAAGTTAAGCAGTACTTCAACTTAAATCCCTCGAGGGGGAGAAAAGGAGCTGTCATGGTTACGAAGTCGATCGAAAAGACGAGTGAGATTTTGGTCGTAACAAAGAACAATTTCGGTACGCTCGCTGGGATTACAAGCTCTTTCGCCACGGGCAACATCGGGATCACCTGCTTCACGGGTTACGAGTGGAACGGCGAGGCCGCGTTCCGCTTTGTCACGAACAACAACAGGAAGGCGTGCGACATCCTGAAGTCTTATGGCTACACGGTTTATGAGAACCCGGTCGCGGTCTGGTACACGGACAATTCGCCGACCCAGATGAAAAACGCCACAACGGCGCTCGCGGAGGCCAAGGTCAATACCCACTGCATGTACACGACCTCCGTGCCGAATTCGAACTCGACGGTCATGGTTTTCAATACGAACAACGTAGATCGAACGATAACCGTGCTGAACAGCCTGTGCTAATAGTTGATCGATTCGAAAAAAGGGGCGCTTTCAGCGCCCCTTTTTATTTCAGCAATCCGAATTCGCCGCTTGTCCTCAGCTGAGAGAATTGTCAAAATAGGCAAAGCTAACGAGCGCTGACGTCAAAGGGGGCATACGATGCTGCCATATATCCAGATCGCGCATATAAAAAGGAGGGCTGCGACGGTGGGCATCGCGGGTGCTCTGGCCATCGTGCTGGCCGCATTGCTCTTCACGCGCGTGACCAGGTCGTTCTTCATCCAGGAAGAGGGCAAGGACCTCATGCGCGTGGCCGAGAAGCTCTATGGCATCCCGAGTTCGGAGGCGATCGGCAACGACCTCTCGGCGATCTTTGCCACCAGGGACAACATCATTGAATTCAAGAAGAGCATCGAGGCGATTTTCGCGTCCAAGCAGCCCACGCCTCCACGGGAGCGTACAGTTACGACAAAGTCCGGAGAGGTTCGAACCCTTATATCCGCGATGTTCCCGATCATCGAGGGCGGAGAGGTGACCGAAGTTTTCTGCATGGACGTGGACATAACCGGAAAAAAATGAGCCGCTTGCGCTCCGGGGCAACCATGCAACCCCAAGTCGATATCGCGCGAATCAGGAGAAAGGCGTTGATGGCCGGCGTTCTTGGCACGCTGGCCATCGCCCTGGCGGCATGGATCATCGTGCATTCCATCACGGGCTTCTTCATCAGGTCTTTGGGCCAAAATCTCATGCGAATCTCATCGGATCTCGCCTCGCGGATCGATGCCGATGAGCACGCGCAGATACAAAGGCCCTCTGACATGAATTCCGCGAACTACGCTAAAATCACGCGGCTCCTGGAGGACTTCCAGCGGGCGACCCCCGATGTAGTCTCCGCTTACACGATGCGCGTGGCCGGAGAGTCGGCCGCGCTGATCGTCAGCCCGCCCGTGAGCGCCGGCGCGACCGCCCTCAAGGGCGATACTCTCCAGAGGCGCGACACTGTCGGCATCCCTTACATGGCGCAGCCGGATATCGCGATGAGGAGCGCTTCCGCAGGCATCGCGGCCGCGGACAGGCGATTCACGACCGACCGATGGGGCACCTGGCTCACCGCGTGCGCGCCTCTCAAGAGATCTGAAGGCACAATCGACGGGATAGTATGCGTGGACAAGGACAAGAAGTCCGCAACCAGGGATATGGTCCGGGTCAACACCATCGCCGTGATCCTGGCATTTGCCTGCGCGCTCTTGCTGTGGGCGATGCTCGTCGTATACGTAATGAAAATAGCCGTCTCACATCAACAAAGGGGGTCGGATATGAAGAAGCTTCTGCTGTTGCTGGTGGCTGTGGCAGTCGCGGTGCCCGCGCTCGCACGCGCAGATCAGTGCAAAGAGCCGGAGAAGGCATCTCTCAAACCCGGCATGAAGGTCGTAGCGCAGTGGCAGGGCGACAACTGGTGGCTGGCCAAGATAGCTTCGATAAATAAGAAGGGGCTCTTCAACGTTACCTACTCCGACAACACGAAGGGTTCAAACAAGAAGCAGGATCAGGTCGCCTACTACATCTATGATAAGTCCGGAACGCCCCCGCCCTGCTTCAAGGAAGGCGACAAGGTGGTGGCGCAGTGGAAGGGAGACAGCTGGTGGAAGGCGCGGATAACGAAGATCGACGGGAGCAACGCCGACATCACCTATTCCGACGGAGAGAAGGGAAAGCGCAAGCTGACCGACATGGTGCGCGATCCGTGGTGATATGCTGCCAGAGCGATGACATGAAACAAGAAGCCCCGCCGATCTGGCGGGGTTTTTTTTAGAAGTCATCCCATGGGATGCCGCGCGGCGAACTGGCCGGGTCAGCCTCGGCCGCGGCCTTGAATTCAGCCACGACGCCCTCATCGACCTGCGCCGCCGGCAGAGGCGTGGGCGCGTTCGCCGTCCCCTCTATCCAATCGTCCGGATTTTGCCAGTCAGCATCCTGGGTCTTTGCAAAGAAGACCTGGACCGCGCCGCCGCCCTCAAGCGAGGCGAGCTCCGGCAGCTCGTACACATAGAAGATGCGGTTCGCCCTAGCGCCCTCTACAAAGCACCACGCCTTGACGCGATTGCCGGTCGCCTCCTGCACCGGCACCGCCATATCCGTGTAGCGCTGCGAGTACTGCCCCCAGATGTCGTCGGCCTGCGCAAACGTCACGGGGTGGGGATCCGTGTACGCTACGCCGTATATGGTGACCTGCCCGTTCACGGGGCTTGCGCGATCGTACCAGTGTTCGTTGAGCATCGTTACGTAAGCGGGATACTGGATCGAGGACTGCACGCCCTCGTCCCAGATCGCCTTCTGGCGCGCAGATGCGGGCTGTGCGTTGATCGAGTCGAGGACGCGAACAAGGCTGCCGTGATTGTTCGGCCCGGACCAGTACCCCATGTGGACCTGCGTCCCGGACTGCACGAGCAGCGGCTCGTAGGCCGCGGCCTCATTCAGGAGTTGCTGCGTGAAGTTGGGACTCGCGGTCTGCATCAGCTTGTCCACTGGATCGGTGAATATCGGCAGCGCAATGACACTCTGTTGTGAGCTACCACCGCATGCCGCAGCGAACAGCGAGATCGCGAGCAGCAAGGCGGATGCCGCGGCAAACCAGCGCCTCCTTTTCGGCGCAAACATCGCCGCGCATGCGCTGCACTTGTCGGAAATAAAATCGATGGCGTTGGTTTTCACTGCGATATCATACCATATCCTTCGAAGGGTTCCACCGTTTCGGCGAAAAAATGAAAAATTGCTGGAGATATTTTCGTATCTCAACCAGTACCTTGCGCACGCGGAGCAGATAAAGGGTCTAGGTGATGAACAGGAGCATGCGCCTGGCCGGTATCTCATGTCAGCGCATTTCTCCCCTTGCCAAGAGCGGCTAATTGTCTAAGATGCGCCAAATTCACAACCTTAAGGAGGGATGATGAAGAAACTGATCGTACTCGCGGTAGCAGTGTCGTTCGGCCTCGCAGTCAGCGCATCGGCCCAGGTCGAAACGAAGAAGACGACAGAGGTAAAGGGCGGCACGTCCACGACCACGACGGAAGTGAAGACGGGCACCGCAAAGGCGAAGGAAACCGTGACGACGTCCGGCGGCACCACGACAACGGAGCAGACAGTAAAGGGCAAGAACGTGAAGATCGAGAAGGAAAATGTCGCCACCGCCACGGGCGAGACCGGCATGGCCAACATCGCAGTGAAGAAGGGCGCCATCGAGGATCTGAAGATCGAATGGTCCTATAAGACAGTGACCACGAAGGCAGGCGCAAAGAATTACGTCGTCGACTACACGATCAACGACAAGACGAACAAGAACCTGCTCAAGGAGCTAAACCTCACAGCAGAGCAGTCCAAGCTGATCGCCCCGGGCCAGCATGAGATCGTCAGCACGAGCGAGTTCACGGGCGAGGACATCCGCAACAACCTGCGCGCTGTGATCCTCAAGGACATCGCGAACATGGTTAACAAGGCGAAGGTGACGAAGTAAGATCGCAACAGACGGCCGTTAAAACTCCGGGGATACCGCAATCGGTATCCCCGTTTTTTTGCCTGATAAGCACGATCGATAATGGGAGGCTTAGGCGAATGCAAGATTGCGGCACTTGTCCAGTCGAACAATACTGCGACCCATGCACACACGAGTGTCGTAATCGCATCTGAGCCCTGCTCAAAAAACTACATATTCCTGCGCCTTTTTGAGATACCCGCCCGCCCTTCCCAGGTCATCGATGGAGCGCATCCTCGTTCCGCTGCGTCTAAAGGCGAGGATCCGTGAGACAAGGGTCTCCCCCAGCCCGGGGACGCGGATCAGCCGGTATTTGTCGTCTTTATTGACGTTCACTGGGAAGAACTCCGGATGCGTCCTCGCCCACATCTCCTTCGGGTCGATCTCAAGCGAGAGGTTGCCGGCGGGATCGACTGGGATCTCGGAGGCCGCGAATCCGTATTTTCTTATGAGCCAATCCACCTGATAGAGGCGGTGCTCGCGCGTCAGGAGTTCGCGGTTGCTGAAGCCGGAGCTTTCGCCCGGCAGATCGGGAGAGCCCGCGCCGCGCTGGTACGCGCTGAAATAGATGCGGCTCAAGGCCAGCTTCTTATACAGCTTCCATGAGCAGTCTATGATCTCCCTGTCCGTTTCAGTCGAAGCGCCGACCACGAACTGCGTCGTCTGTTTCACCCTGTCGTAACGCGCGCCCCTGGCCGTGAGGCGGCTGATCAATTTGACCGGCTCGATGATGTCGCGGATATAATTCTTGGTAGTGCTCAGGTGCTTGAAGTTCTCTTCGCCCGCGGTCTCTATGTTCAATGATACCGCGCTTGCAAGCGAAACGCTCTGGCGTATCGCCTCCTCGGAGGCCCCGGGGATGATCTTCAAGTGGATGAAGCCCCTGAACTGTTGCCTTCGCAGGATGAGCGCCGCGCGGTTGATCTCTTCCATTGTGGAATCAGGATTATTCGAGACCGCGCTGCTGAGAAATAGGCCGCTCACCCTGCCCGCCCTGTAGTAAGAGAGAAACGACCTGACCAATTCCTCCGGTTTGAGGGAGCAGCGCCTGACGTCGGAGCGCGCCCTCAGCGGGCAGTATTTGCAATTATTCACGCACTCGTTGGAGAGCAGCGTCTTGAAGAGAAACGTGCTGCGGCCGTCAGGGAGCGCGACCGGATAGATCCACTTGTGATCGTTCGAGCGGCGGCGGTGTTCGTCGTCGCGCGTACCGCAGGCGCACGCTAGGTCGTATTGCGAATCGCGGGATAGGATCGCGAGTTTCTCGTCTGGCTCGGAGCTCTTCTTTATGAACAAGGGCATGGTTGATTCAACCCTTGCGCAGCCGCCGTTCACTTTTCCAGCGAAAAATTACGCGAAGAGATCGGTGCTCAGATACCTCTCGCCCGTGTCGCAGATGATGGTGACGATGAGCTTGCCCTCGTTCTCCTTACGCCCCGCGACCTTAAGAGCGGCATGCACGTTAGCGCCCGAAGAGATCCCGCACAAGATCCCCTCCTCGCGCGCCAGCCGCCTGGTCATCGCGAAGGCGTCTTCGTTTGTCACCTGCAGGACCTCGTCGACGATCGCGCGGTTCAATACATCCGGGACAAAGCCCGCGCCTATACCCTGGATCTTATGTGGCCCCGGCTTTCCGCCGGACAGGACCGGCGATGCCGACGGCTCCACCGCGATCGCCCTGAACGATGGCTTTCTCTGCTTAAAAACCTCGGCCACCCCGGTGATCGTGCCGCCCGTGCCCACGCCCGAGACGATGATGTCCGCGCGGCCCTCTGTATCCCGCCAGATTTCTTCCGCAGTGGTCTTGCGATGGATATCCGGGTTCGCAGGATTTTTGAACTGCTGCAGCACGATCGAGTCCTTGATCTCACGGGAGAGCGCCTCTGCCTTCGCGATAGCGCCCTTCATCCCTTCGGAGCCCGGCGTGAGCACGAGCTCGGCGCCGAACGCCGCAAGGAGCTTGCGCCGCTCAACGGTCATCGTCTCCGGCATCGTGAGGACGAGGCGATAGCCCTTTGCAGCGCAGACCATCGCGAGCGCGATGCCGGTGTTGCCGCTCGTAGGCTCGATGATCGTCGTCTCCTTGCCGATCTTCTTCGCATCCAGGGCAGCGCGGATCATGTTGAGTCCGATGCGATCCTTTACCGAGGCGCCGGGATTGAAGAACTCGAGTTTGCCCACGACCTCCGCCTTGAGCCCCTTCGCGACATTGTTAAGCCTCACAAGCGGCGTGTTGCCGATGAGCTCGGTAATATCATTAGCCATGCGTCCCATATCGTTTCCTCCTCTGTAGGCGGGGCCGCCTCCATTTGCCAACCGGGCAGCGTATGGGATTACTTATACAGCAAGCTCATTCGCTTTCAATTCAGATCTGCAATGAATTTTGTGGCAGGCGGTTAAAAGGACTTCGTCTTGCCGATGTTTTTGCGGATCAAGCGGAGACCGGGCGGCCCATTGAATAGCCCGTCCTGGCAGTCGGCTGTGCGGCGCGCCGCACCTCGCACACCCTGCCTACCGTCTTCGATGCCTTTGCGGATTGCTTTGCGCCCTTATCCTCGGCCACCTTTGCGTCGCGCATGCGGATGTCGTAGTCAATCCTTGTAATTGCGTCCTTGATACCCCCGACTGGACCGCTCATTCGTCCCTCCTTTGAAATCGTCTAGTGAGGATAAATATTGCAAAAGCGGTGCCAGGGAGGGCATGTCCGCAGATGCAGGCCTGGCGCAAAAATCGAGAAATTGCGAGGGTAGCGGGCACTCCACCGCCCGCCCTGGATGGGGAGTAAAAACCCCTGAAATCACCTTGAGGACCTTCGATTCCATGATATTAAATACTGCCAATCTGAGACACATCCTGTAACAGGCACGGGCGCGGCGTATGGGCTTCGGGGGTTTCATGAGAAGAAATCGGATGAGGGCGATCGGTCTGGCGGCGTGGCTGCTCTTTGCATGTGTGGCCCTTGTTGCTGCCTCGGCTCCGGCCTTGGCAGCGGCTCAATCGGCTGAGGAAGGCGCCTGCGTCATGGAGAGCGACGCGTGCGGGGCGAAGCCCGCGTCCTCGACCGAGGATCTTGCGCAGCGCTTTGCAGCGGCCTCGGAGGATCGGGCGCTCCACCGCGAGGTCTCAGGCCGCAAGCTCTATCTCACTATCTTCTACACGCACGACTGCCCGCACTGCGCGGACGCGATGGCATTTCTCTCGGCCCTTGCCGAGGAACACGGCGAGTGCCCGGAGTGCCAGGAGGCGGTCCGGCATCTTAAAGAGGAAAAGGCCGTGCCCGATCTCGTGATCCGCGCCTATGAGATCAAGCGGCATCCGGAAAACGTGGACCTCTTTCGCCAGTTCGCAACGGCCTACGGCACGCGTTTCCAGGGCGTGCCCGCTATCTTTCTGGGCGACAAGTTCTACGTAGGGTTCCGGAAGGGGACGACCTGCCGGATGCTCGCGGAGGAGATCGCCAGGCAGAGGGGCGAGCGCAAGGCGTGCGCGCGCACGACGGTCGATATCCCGTGGCTGGGAGAGATAAACGTCGCGGCGGTCTCGCTCCTGCAGCTCACGCTGATAGTGGGATTCCTCGACGGATTCAATCCATGCGCGATGTGGGTGCTCATGTTCCTGCTGGGACTTCTCGTGTACTCCGGTTCGCGGCGCCGCATCCTCTCAATCGGCATGACCTTCGTGGCGGCCTCGGGCCTCGTGTACTTCGCGTTCATGACGGCGTGGCTCAATCTCTTCGTCGTGATCGGGCTCTCGTCATGGGTCACGAGGATCCTCGCGGCGGTCGCGATCGCTATGGGGGCAGTGAATCTCAAGGACGTCTTCTTCTTCAAGCGCGGCGTCTCGCTCATGATCCCGGAATCGGCCAAACCGTCGCTCTACCGCCGCGCGCGCGCGATCCTGCACGAGCAGGAGACCTGGCTTGCGGTGCTGGGCACGGTGATCCTTGCGGTCTTCGTCAATTTCATCGAGCTTGCGTGCACAATTGGGCTGCCCGCGCTCTTCACCAAAATCCTCGCGGATAGGCAGGTGCCGGCCGCGGAGCAATACCTGTATCTCGCCCTCTATAACGTCGTGTACGTGATTCCGCTTTTGGTGATCGTGGCGATTTTTGCGCTGACGCTCGGGCATTTCAAACTGAAGGAATCGCACGCGCGCGCGCTCAAGCTCGTGAGCGGGCTGCTCATGCTGGCCTTGGGCCTGCTGCTGCTCCTGTGGCCGCGGCTCCTGATCCTTTCCTAGTTTAGTTTTAACGCACGCCGGATACGGGTCGCATCTCGGTGTCACACGTACCGCCGACGCTCACGGCCTTCGTCTTCTCCGGGTCCAGGCATTGTTCTCCGCGCTCGCGAATGTTGCACTGGATGGCCACCGGCCTTCCCGCGTGAAGCCAGGATGGCAACCTGCGATAGCGCCCGATATCCTTGTATGCGCACCCGCGGGGGATGCCGTACGGAGGACAACCTGAAGAACCTTTGAGGTCGATCTTCCTGCCATCCACGACAAATCCAGGATAGGCATCGACCACCGACGTGACGTCGCGATCCCTCTCCGCCTTGACTCTGAATTCCCGAAACCGGTATCCGCCGTCGATTGCCTCGTCGACCTGAATGCGCGTATTTGCAATCAGGGCATAATCATCACCCTTTTTCGCGATCACCCCGGTCACGTACTCGACGCGGGGATTGTCCGGGAAGCACTTGCCCATGGCCGGCGCATGATAATAGTGCCGCAAGGTTTTCAAGTCATTCAACGGTGTCTGCGGAAAGATCGCAGTCAGCGCCTGATCATCGCCAAAGAGTATCTGCTCCACATCACCGACGTTCTGTTCGTACATGCTGCGTATCTTCTCATAGTACGCCTTGTTGAAACCCTGCTCGCCGCCGGGAGCGGAAGGCTCATCGCTTAAATCAGAGCGCAGGAAACAGGATGTGAGCCCCGAGATCTGGGTCAGGAACTCATCCCAGATATTGTACTGCGACACCTTTGCGGATACCCCCTGAAAATCGCCGGGAAAGGAACACCCTTGAGATCTTGAACATCCCGACCTTCCCCTGTTGCTGATTGAGAGCGCGACGATGTTCCTCTCGCAGGCGCCGTACGCGCTGCAGCCGCGGT
Organism: bacterium; assembly: GCA_041658465.1. Lineage (GTDB taxonomy): Bacteria > UBA10199 > UBA10199 > 2-02-FULL-44-16 > JAAZCA01 > JAJZQH01. The sequence continues at coordinate 10,222 of JBBAAC010000026.1, forward strand.
CCAGATGCCCCTCGTAAATGGCCGTGCGCATCGTGTAATCGAGGTGCTTGGCGCGATCGAGTTTCTCCCCGGGCCACGAGCGCCTGTTCTCGGCGACGAACCGATCCCAGGCGGCGGCCAATGCGTTTCTGCGGCCGATGAGCTCACGATTGGCCTCGGCACACTGCGGCGAATTGTGAAAGGCGCGGACGATCGCATCCAAGGGATCCCGCTTTTCAGGGCGCGCTTCGCGTTTGCGCGTCTCCGTCGGCCGCGGCGGATCGAAGAATGGCGCCTTGCCCAGCGGAAAGAAATCCCGGATATTGACGACGTACTTCACGCTGCCGTCGCAGTGGTGATTGGGCACTGTCATCGACTGCCGGTCTGCGACCGCAGCCTTGAATTTCTCCGTGGAGTCCCGCGTCGCAGTGCGTGCATCCACCACCACCTGGAAGCCGACAAAGGGCGTTCCCCCGGCATCGGTCAAAGGTTTCCCGTTGCGGATCACCAGACAAGGGACGATCGAACTCCCCTGTGCCAGTGTCCCCGCAGGGGCTGTCGCCCCTCTTTCTTGAAATGTCTCGACGGAATAATACGGGATCTCGAGGCTGCCGCTGAACTGGTAGAAGGTCATGACCGGTGTAGCGGGGATCTGCGCCCATGCCGGCGACGAGAGAAAAAAGACAAACAGGAGTATGGAAAATAACTTTTTCATTTCTCAGTTTCTATCTGATCTTGTGAGGAGACACAAGGAGCGTTCACGAGCCAGTGAGTTGTGCGGCTACCACTTCAAATAGCGAAAGGCCCATCGCTCGCAAGCGATGGGCCTTCTTCTTTTCGGGTCCAACTCCTGTAGCAACCTGTCGTCGCCTCAGGATTGCCCCTGGCCGCTCCCGCTCTGACCGCCGTCTCCGCTCTGGCGCGCTCGCTCGCGCTCCTGCACGCGGATCTGCTGGCGCTCCGCATCTGGATCGTGGCAGACTTGGCTCGTGCCGCCGAAATCGCGAACCGTGAACGACGTCGTCACGTCGGCCGGCAGCGCCTCGCCCTCCTTCGAGAGGACGCCGCTTGAGCCCGATACGATCGTCAGGGTGATCTCTTCGCCCATCGGATACCCGCCTGTAGGCGCGAAGGTCGATTCGTACTCGTTGTATTCCGCGTCCTCCCAGACGGAGAGCGTCCCGATGACCGCGGTTCCGTCGGCAAGCGCCACCTTCACCGTGTCCGCGGTGACCGTCGCCTCGTCGAGCGCCTTCGTGAAGACGACCTTGATCGGCCGGCACGGCGCCACGTGTAGCTGCGCGTCGTAGGGCCGGACAAAGAGGACGTCGAAAACGCTCAGGTCAATGGCCGGTTCATCGGCGTCAAAACTCGCGGGGATCCCGTCTCGGTCGCGATCCTGCAGATAATAGGAATGAAGCCCGTTGACTCCGAGGTTCTCCACGTCCCCGTCGACGATCGCCTGTCCGTCTCGGAGCATCGCATGCCCGATCTCGATGTCGTCGCCGTCCTCCACAGTGAAGGCCGTGATACCGTTGAGCGCAAGATAGCCCAGCCGGTTGCCTGCGCCATTCTCGAAGCCGAACATCCAATTGCCGCTGCGCACGCGCACGCGGAAGCGGTTCTGGGCCGGGTCGAGCTCGCCCTGTGTTTCGTTTCCGTCGGCGTTGTAGGCAACCATCGCGCAGACCTCGCCCAGGCACGAGTCGCTCCTGTCTGCGGCCTTTACGACCATCGCGGCAGCCGCGGAGTCGAGCGTCCCGGTGATCAGCCTCCCCTCATCCGTCGCCGCGCTGTCAGTCGTCGACGATCCGCCGCAGGCCGCGAGGACGACCGCGATTCCCAGCGCCCCAAAAGTTTTCATGATGTTCTTCATGGCGTCCCTCCTTTTAACAGGGTCCATCCGTTTGATTTCTATTTGGGACAGCATCTTCATCTCTGTCATCACCTCCTTCCGCCTGTTCGCCGTCCTTTCATCATCATTATCTCCCGGATGCGCCCATGAGGCACGCAAAACTGGTAAAAAACGCATTCATAATGAATACACAATGTTTGGGTATTAATATTGAAATATAATGAGATATTAAATTATTGGATTTTAAAACAGATAAATTACAATTATTAATGAATACTTCATCAACCGCCCTGGCCGTTCCCTCCACCACCGCCCTGGCCGCCGGAGACTCCCATGTAACGGCGAGGCTCATGCTGCGGGATAAAGAAGCCATTCTCGTAACGGCAGTCGCCCATCTGGATCGTGTCGCCCGGTTCGTCGATCGTAAGGCTGTCGCCGCGCTGACCCTGGTCGTTCTGCTCGAAACTGAAATCACCGATAGTCTGCGTCCCCGTGCGGACCGAGAAGATATAGGTCTTGCCGACGATCACCACCATGGAAAAAATCCCGTCAAATCCAACCGGCGCATCGACGCTCGTGCCGTCCGTCGCGAGGGCAAAGACGTTGAGAGCAGACGCATCCACAACCGCTTCCTCGGACTTGCTCGCCGCTGCAGAGACGTCGGGCAGAGTGCCGACGTCGATAGTCCCCGCGATTGTGCGCGGAACATCCGCCGTCGGGTTGCCCACCTCCGTCGCGCTGCCGCAGGCCGTGACCCATGTAATCAGGACCAGAAATAGGAAAAAATGTTTCATGACTCACCTCTCTTTTTCGTAACGCGGAATAGCTGGAGGTTCAGCTGATATACGTCGTCGTCCTCGCACATTCCGCGGCCCTCCAGATAAGACAGCACCTGGCGGCGGCATTCATCAAGTATTTGGGATATCTCGGGGATATCCTCTTTGCGGCAAGCAAGGGTGATGCCCGAGAAATGACGCTCGGTTGGCAACTGGCCTTTCAGAGCGTCAAGCGCCATACGGATCATCTGGTCATGATAGAGATACGCCGCCGCCTCCGCGATCTCCGAACCGGTCGTGACGATCGCATTCTCCTGTCTGAGCTTGCCCTTCGCGTCGCGGATGAGCAACCCCAGCTCGACAAGCTTGTCGATCGCCTCGTCAATGTGCCGCGGCGTCACTTTGTGGCCGACGCGGCGGGTGAGAAAGTGGCGGTCGGGGCGGAACCCCTTCGTCGTTACCAGTTCGCGCACGACCGCGTAGTACCACTTCGTCAGGTATTCGATCTGGCCGTGCTGAAGATTGCGATTATATTTTTTGAAAAGGCGGGATATCTCAAGGAGGGCGTTTGCCTTCGCCTCCGGAGTCGCCGCCTGGTTTAAGTCGACTAGCAATTCGAAGCACCGCGCCTCCTTGCGCGGGAGCTTGAGGACCTTCAGAAAGGTAGCGATCGTCGACCTCGTGATGTTGCGCTTTCCTAGTATGATGAGCTGAAGCTGGTTGGGGGATAAGAACCCGGCCCAACGTGAGAAGGCGCGATAGGAGAAGCCGGGCTTCGTCTCCTTCATCCAAGCGTACCAGTCGCCTAGATACGCGCGGTAGTTTTCATATTCGAAGATGCAGGGTCTATTCATCCGCTCTCACCTCAATAATATTATGGCATGAAGAGCTGCAGGGGCATAGTTTCTTGCGTGATATATGCATTCAAATTGAATACAGTCTCGAATTATAACTTACTGATAAATAGGTAACTTTTTGATGAAGGTAAAAAAATCTAAGGATTTAATAAAAGTGTTGTGTCTCGTCGCCACGGGGCAACGAGGCAATAACGACGCTCCATCGCGAAGCTGGCGAGAGCCACTCCATAATCGTATTGGGGATAAACGACTTTGAGCCGTGTCGGTGAAATATAAACAGAGCCCGTAAGCCCCCTAACCCACTCGCCCTTCTTAAGGGCGCCTACGACGCGCGTTCCATCCGGCTTGTCAAGAAGCGCGGAGTTTTTTCCTTCCCCCCCCGCTGCAACTGTGGTAGCTGCAGGCACCCTGAAAGCGAACCGAATGACGCGCCCAAAAAAACTCTTACTCATCGCCCCTGCAAGCCTGGAAGTCCAAAAAGCGAAAGGGAAATATGCGCATCACTTGAGCCTCGCAATGGTGGCAGGCCTCGCCACGCCTTTTTTCGACGAGATCAGGATCGTGGAAGAGACCTTCGAGACGCTGGATCTGAACGAGACCGCGGACCTCGTCGGTATTACGATGATGACCTGCCAGGCGACGCGCGGGTATGAGCTCGCGGATCATTTCCGCAAGAGGGGCATTCCGACCATCTGCGGAGGAAGCCACTCCTCGTTCATGGTCGAGGAGTGCTCGCGGCACTTCGATGCCGTGGTCGTCAATGAGGCCGAGCTGTTGTGGCCTCAAATCATGGCGGACCTTCAAGCGGGGGCGATCAAGCCGGTCTATCGCACGGACTCCTTCATCGATCTGAAGGATTTGCCGATGCCCCGCAAGGACCTCTTCTTAAAGGGGCGCACCACCCTCAACACGCAGGTCCTGCAGACCAGCCGCGGCTGCCCGCTGGGCTGCAATTTCTGCACGGTGACCAGGATGTATGGCAGCGCGCATCGAACGCGTCCCATCGAGCACGTCGTGGAGGAGATCAAGCGCTTTCCCTCGCGCATCTTCTTTTTTGTGGATGACAACATCTTCTTCACGAAAGAATACGCCTACAAACTTTTTGAGGCGCTGATGAAGCTGAAGATCAAGTGGGGGTCGCAGGGCTCGCTGGAGATGATCGCGCGCGATGAAAAGCTGCTGAAGCTCGCCGTCGACTCCGGCTGTATCAGCCTCTTCGTGGGCATCGAATCGATCGATCAGGAGACCCTCAACCTGGCGAACAAGTCGTTCAACAAGGTCAAGAATTACGAAGCCCACATCCGCAAGATTACGCGGGCGGGGATCAACCTGATCGGCGCCTTTATGTTCGGCTTTGATCAGGATACCAAGGAAACGCTAAACGGGGTTTACGATTTTGCCATGCGCAATCGCTTGGCACTCGTGAACACCGGGATCATGACGCCCTTCCCGGGGACCGCCTTTTACGACACCGCGCTACGCGAAAAGAGGATCTTTGATTTCAACTGGGAGCGCTACACGGGCGCGAATCTGGTGTGTCATCATCCGACGATGAACAAGGAGGAAATCGAGGCGTTCCACCTTCGCTTTCCAAAGCGGTTCTACTCGTGGCGCTCGATCCTGAAACGCGCCTGGGCCAACAGGGCCCACCCCCTCTACTATTTCATCATGAACCTCTCCCACCGGTGGCGTGCCCACCATCGCAAACCTCAGGGGGCCTGCGAATACGCCTCGCGAGACTCCGAAAATTTATTGCCGCTCGTAGACCTCGTGTGATTCAGTTTCCCCCCAGAATGAGTGGCAGGCCGTCCTTGCCCAAATATGAAGGCGTGGCACTCAATATCAAAGGTTACGTCGCATAAGGTTGTTTTGTGGTTATATCAATCGACTTTGCACACGCCGCCCGGCAGTTTCCCGCCTGGTCCCGTCATACTATACCTCCTTTCGTCTTGTTTAGTTTTGATACTGATCCCGGACTATGATAAAAAGATTTGTCGATATTTCTTCATAATTTATCGTTTTTTCAAGGAGATGGGGATGACAAAAATAAACGTCCTCGTTGTAGATGATGACAAAGACATGGCGGATCTCATCGCCACCATTTTCCAGAGGCACGGGTTTAATGCCGAGGCTGTGGGCAGCGGCAAAGAGGCATTTGAATGCCTCTCCCGAAAGGTGCCGGATCTGATCATCCTGGATCTCCTGATGCCGGACATGGACGGCTATGAGGTCTGCAAGAGGCTGAGGTCGAACAGGGCGACATCCAGGATCCCGGTCATAATCCTCACCGCAGATGATTCCCAGAGGGGCAAAATCAGGGCGTTCGACACTGGAATAGATGACTATGTCGCCAAGCCCTTTAACGTCGAAGAGCTCGTGGCCAGGGCCAGATCCCATCTGCGGCGCTCGCAGCACCTGAAGTGGGCTGAAAAAAAACAGCGCAAGCCCAGGATCAAGAGTGTCAGGAATATATTGGTGACAGGGGGAGCGGGCTTTATAGGTTCGCACCTGGTCAGGGCGCTCTTGAAGGCAAAATATAATGTCCACATCGTCGACGATTTCTCCACCGGCAGGATGGAGAATATCAGCGATCTAGTGAAGAACAAGAGTGTGCGCCTGATCACCGGCTCCATCACCGATGAGGTCATCCTGAGCAAGGCAATTGAGCAGGCCGACATGGTTTATCACCTGGCTGCAACCGTAGGCGTGAAGAATGTGGTTGATAACGCCCTGGACACCATCGTGTACGACACGTTGGGCACGTTGCTGGTATTAAAATATGCATCTTCGAGGGGCATCAAGGTCCTCCTGACCTCCACTTCAGAGGCCTACGGAAAAACGAAACAGATTCCCTTCAGGGAGGATACCGATATCACCATAGGGTCTCCCTACATACACAGGTGGAGCTACGCCTGCTCAAAGCTCCTGGATGAATTTCTGTCGATTGCATACTACCGGGAGAGGAACCTCCCGGTGGTCGTCGTCAGGTTGTTTAACGTGGTCGGGCCGGGTCAGGTGGGCCATTACGGCATGGTGCTCCCGCGTTTTTTCAAGAGCGCATACTTGAATGAACCGATCCATATTTTCGGCACAGGGAAACAGAGCAGATGTTTTACATATATTGATGATGCAGTCCGTTTACTCATGCGCCTTGCTCAGTCGGAAAAGGCATGTGGCCATATCGTCAATCTGGGCAGTGATCAGGAAATTTCCATCCTCGATCTGGCCAAGAAAGTCAAAAAGATCACCGGGAGTTCGTCAAAGCTGATTATTAAGGAGTACGACGAGTACTATGGGAAAAATTTTCAGGACATTAAGAGGCGCGTACCCGACACGACAAAGTTGAAAAAGATAACCGGGGAAGTTCCCAGGATCGGTCTCGATGAAATTCTCAAGCGGATGAAGCGTTTCTTCGATGAACATCCCGAAGAGCTGAAGAGGATATGAACATATGAAGCTACTGGAGAAGATCGCTTCAAAAAAGGCCACGGTGGGCATAATCGGCCTTGGGTATGTGGGACTGCCGAAG
>JBBAAC010000027.1:0-17088 GCA_041658465.1 bacterium
CGCCCGCTCATGGCGACGGGTCCAAATGCAGGATCTTCGATCCTGCTCAGATTGTCTCCTCTGTATCTGTAAATTGCCCCGCCGCTCCCGGCGATGTTCCGAAACAGATGATCCCGGAACCCCGTCAAAGCCCCCTCTCCCCTCTGTGGGAGAGGGACGGGGAGAGGGGGCACCCCCTCCCATCCTCCCCCCTCAAGGGGGAGGTGAGTCGGTAGCCCCGCAGCGCTGCGGGGCTTCATTGTATGGACGATCATTCATCTTGAGTGCTCTGGTTGAAAGGTGTTTGTCGGGATGTACAAGTGGCCTCGCTCAAGTTTGTCGGCTTCGGGTGGTGCTGGATAAACAATAGCAGCACATAGCAAGCGGTGACCCGCGGCAGGCTTCGAGCAATGGGGACCGCTAAGGCTGGAAATCCATCGTTAGCCTTATTGCCTGAGCGCAACTCCGTGTCGGCTTGCGAGATGACAGCCGCGGGTCTCCGCGTGCTTTATGACATTGTGCTGAATCACAGGACCCGAAGCCGACACTTGTTGAGCGAGGCGACGACGGCGTATCTCGACAAGCACCTCATCACCAGGGCGCCGAACATTTGAATTCGGAGCTTGCGCTGAATGAACGTTTTGTTAGAGTTGCCATTGATAGAACCAAGGGGGAGCCATGATCTTCCGCATCATCCTATCCATGCTCATGTTGATCTCGGTTGCCGGGTGCAAGGGGCCGGGGCAATTGGAGGAGCAGGGCTTTGTCAGCAAAGGCAGCGGCAACGCCATGCTTGCCAGGGCGATGCCCGCAAGCGTTGGTGCGGAGGCGCCGGAGGCTGCACCCCCGCCCGCGCCATCAGGGACGCCAGCTCAATCACCCGACGTCGTCGAGCGCAAGATCATGCGCTCCGCGAATCTCACGGTCGAAGTGAAGAACATAGACGACGCCGCCGAGCGGGCCAAGTCGATCGCCGTGAAGATCGGCGGCTTTGTCTCCGGCTCTGACTCTTATGAGGACAACGCAGGACAGAAGGCGATGCAGCTCACGATGCGCGTGCCGTCCGATCGGCTGGACTCGGCGATCGCCGCGATCAAGACGTTTGGAAACGTGCGCGCGGAAGCGCTGACGGGCGAGGACATCACCGAGCAATATTTCGACCTGGAGGCGAGGCTTGCGAATTCGCGCAGGCTCGAGTCCAGGCTGATTTCGCTTCTGGAGACGAAAACTAACAAGCTCAAGGACGTCCTCGACGTCGAGCGCGAGCTGGCGCGCGTGCGCGAATCGATAGAGACCATGGAGGGCCGCAAGAGGTTCTGGGACAACCGCGTCTCCCTATCTACGCTGCAGGTCACCTTAGTACAGCCGCGAGGATTCGGCCGCGGCATCTTCGCCCCGCTCTCGGGCTCGATCCAGCGCGCGCTCTCCGCGTTCACCGCATCCCTCGCATGGCTCGTCGTGGCCGTCAGCGCCGCGCTCCCGTGGCTCGTGCTCTTCTTCCTCACCGGATGGGGAGGGCTCAAGCTCCTGCGGACCTGGATCCGACACAAGCGCGAGGCAAAGCACAAGAAGGCCCAGAAATCGGAGTAACATCCGGAATTCATATGTTCAGCGCCTTGGTGAGGAGGTACTTGTCGAGGTACGCCGTCGTCGCCTCGCTCAACAAGTGGCGGCTTCGGGTCCTGTCAGTCAGCACAATGTCATAAAGCACGCGGAGACCCGCGGCTGTCATCTCGCAAGCCGACACGGAGTTGAGCTCAGATCATAAGACTAACGGTGGATTTCCAGCCTATGCGGTCCCCATTGCTCGAAGCCTGCCGCAGGTCACCGCGTACTCCGGCACGGTGTTAGCTTGCGAAGAGAAAACCCGCGTGGCTTCATGACGAGCGATACGCATGAGTAAAATCTACATCGGTACAAGTGGATTCAGCTATGAGCACTGGGAGGATGGGGTGTTCTATCCGCCCGATCTTCCCAGGGCTCGGCAGCTTGAGTTCTACTGCGAGCACTTCAGCACGGTCGAACTCAACGTCACTTTCTACAGATTGCCGCAGAAAGCGACATTTCAAAGCTGGCGCCGACGCACACCTTCGGAGTTCTGTTTCGCGATAAAAGGGAGCCGATACATCACGCACGTGAAGCGGCTCAAGGAGCCGGGCGATTCGCTCCGCATGTTGTTTGAAAACGCGCGACCGCTTCTGCCGAAGATATCGGTAGTCCTCTGGCAGCTTCCGCCGCGATTCCGCTGCGACCTCGATCGGCTCACTTTGTTTGTGAAGCTCCTCAAACGACGCCGCAGCGTGCGGCATGCGTTTGAGTTCCGCGACGAGAGCTGGTTCTGCGAGGAGGTCTTTGAACTGCTCGGCTCCGCCGGCATGACCGTCTGCCGCGCGGACCGACCGAAGTTCGATGTGGAATTCCCTCTGGAGCAGCCGTTCGAATACATCCGGCGCCACGGTCCGCAATCGGCCCGGCTCTACGGCGGGTGTTATTCAGATGATGAGCTGCGAAGGGATGCGGAGGAGATCAAGCGGTGGGCAAAATCGGGAAAAGACGTGTTTATATATTTCAACAATGACGCGCAGGGATGGGCTGTGAAGAATGCTATTAGATTGAAAGAATTGATTTTTCCCCCTCCTTTGTAAGGAGGGGAAGGGGGAGGTAGATCGTGGCCTACCCCTCCCTTCCCTCCCCTTACAAAGGGGAGGGAATTATATCGGCACTGCTCGGAATCCTTCGCCTGAGACCTCGTTCACCTCAGCCACGGTGAGGAACGCTTGCGGGTCAGCGCTCTGCACATAATACTTCACGCGCGCGAGCTGCGACAGCGTCACGACGCTGTAGATGACTTTCTGCCTCCTGCCGAGATATGCGCCCTCGCCCTCCAGGAAGGTGACGCCGCGGTTGAGCTTCTTTGTGATCATGTCGGCTATCTTCTGCGGCTCCGAGCTTATTATGAAGACCGCTCGGCTCGTGTCGAAACCGATCATCACGCGATCGAGGGTCATCGAAGAACAGAAATGTGCCACGATCGTATAGAGCGCCGCGTGCAGGCCGAAGATCATGCCGAGCAACGCCACGATGAACGCGTTGAAGATGAAGGCCACCGTGCCTATGCTGAAAGACCAGCGCTTTTTCACCGCGGCCGCGATGATGTCGATTCCTCCGTGCGAGCTGTTTGCGCGAAAGACAAGCCCCGTCCCCCCACCGGCAAGAACGCCGCCGATGAGCGCGGATAGCATCCGCTCCGGCGCCCAGCCCGTGTGCGCCATCCATGCGGTAGCATACAGGCAGCCCGTGAAGGTCAAAAGCCCCACGGCGCTCCCGATCACAAAGGTGCGGCCCACACAGAACCATCCCATTATGAAGATCGGGATGTTGAGCAGCAGCACGTAGGTGCCGACCGACAGCGGCGTGATATAGGAGAAGAGCTGCGAGAGCCCGGAGACTCCGCTGGAGAGAAACTTGTGGGGCACCAGGAACGCGTTGATGCCTATCGAGCTGATCATCGAGCCGATGATGATGAGCGCGATATTGCGGACGACGAGCCCGGCCGAAAGCTTTTCGATACCGAGAAATTTACGCATAATGTTTCGTTACTGGTGACCAGTGACCAGTGACCAGTGACTAGTGACTAGTCACGGCCTTTATGCCCCCAGTTGAGCCAGCTTGCAACCGGCGGCGTCGCGGTTAACGCAGCGAGGAGGCAGATGACGCAGCCCAAGGCCAGGATCTCTCCCAGGCTCGCCACTCCCCTGTGGTGCGCTATCATCATGGTGCCGAAGCCGATGCCGTTCGTGATGGCGGTCATCAGAAGCCCCTTGCCCGTTGACGAACTGACAGCGGCAAATGATCTTTCCTGGCGCAGACGATGCACGGTCTGGACTCCAAAATTCACGCCCGTGCCGATGAGGATCGGTATCCCGAAGAAGTTGGCCATGTTAAACCTGATTTCCGCTATCCCCATGACTCCGAAGAGCCAGATCATTCCCAGGACGAGCGGCATGATCGTGAGCAGGAGCGACCGCCAGGAGCGGAAGTCGAGCCACACCAGCAGGCATATTATGCAAAACGCGAGCGCCGCGGAGCGCGCGAAGGTATCCCGCATGAGCCGGCCCGACTCGTACACCTCGATCGGCGTGCCGACCACGCCAGGATCCACGCCGCGGATCTCCGCTACAAAGCGCTTGAGGGCCGGGGGATCCCAGATATCTTCCTTTGGGTAGATCATCAGCGAGTAACGGCCCGTGGTGGTGCTCACGAATCTGCCGCGCACGTCCTCGGGCAGGTCCTTGAGCCCGATCGTAGTAGGGTCCATGCCGGTAGCGAGTATCTCGATATTTTTCTGGAGGTCGGCAAAAAAGGCCTGCTGCAGGCGACCGAGGCTCGCCAGCTTCGCGTCGTCCGCCGAGGCGATGAGAGAGACGAGCTTGCGCATCTTGCCCGCGAAGGCATCCAGCTCCTCCACAGCGTCCGCGCGGCCGCTCTTGAACGCCTCTTCCTGCAGGCGGTCGAGGCTCGAGGCGAGCCTTCCCAGCTCGTACATGAGCGAACGGGCATCCACATTTGCGCCCACGGGCGTGAAGGCGATGCCTTCAAACGCCGGCGCCATCTCGCGCACAGCGCGTGTCTTTGCCTGCTGGTCCTCCGGGACTATGCGCTCGACGTCGTCCACGCGCCGCACGCTCGGCAGCTTGCGGAACGCCTCTGCCTTGGCGTGCGACTCCAGGGCCGTGTCGGTCGTTGCGCGGGCGAACCACGTCGTCTCGGAGGACTTGTCGATGATGAGGTGCTCGTACTTTACGGAATCGAGCCCCCGCGCCTGGAGGTTTAAGAGATTATTGTCGAACGAGATGCGCGAGATCCATGGCGCAAGGGCCGCGGTGATAATCGCCGCAGCGGCGACCAGCAGCGCCGGCCTCTTGTAAAACGGCTTGATCTGCGGGAGATCGAACGAGCGCACGCGTTCGAGCTCTGCCGCGGAACGGCGGCTGTCCTGGATGACGAGCAGCGCCGGCAGCACCACCAGCATGGCGGTAAGGCAGAAGACTATGCCCATGGCGGAGATGATGCCGAGCTGCGAGAGCGCCAGGAAGTCCGTCCAGAGCAGCGTGAGAAAGGCCGCCGCCACGGTCAGCGCGCTCGTGACGTTTGCCATGCCGGTCGTGGTGAGCGTTCGCTCTACCGCGGCCGCCGGGTTGCCGGAGCGCGACAGTTCCTCCTCGTAGCGCGCCACGATGTAGATCGAGTACTCGATCGAAGCGCCGATGAGCAGCAGCGCGAAGACGCTGGAGAGGATATTGAGCGTGCCTACCGCCAGCGCCACGAAGCCGAAGGTCCACGTGATGCCCATTATGAGCGTGGCCACTGCGGAGAGCGGCCTGGCCACCCCGCGGAAGAATGCGATGAATATGGCCGCGACCAGCACGAGCGCCAGGATCGTCGCAACCGTCATGTCGCGGTTGGACGTCTCCATTTCGTCCGCGCTCAAGACCGGCCTGCCCGTGAGCCCCGCGTCGATGTCGGGAAAGGCGGCGCGCGTCTCCGCAAGGGCGGCGCGTATATCGCGCAGCGGCTTTTCGATCACCGCCGCGGTGGCGTAGTCCTTCTCCGGCATGATGAGCATGAAGAGCAGCGACCCGTTCTTGAGGAATCCGTCCGGGTCGAAGGTCTCGCCGTCTCCGAAGAATAGCGCCTGCAGCCTCGACCGATACGGCGTGCCCTGCTCTATCGCGGCGGTCATGTCGCCCAGCAGCCCGTCGATAAACGTGAAGCCGGTGGCGAGCTCCGCCTCGTCCTCGGTCGATACCGGGCCGCCGATGCGCGAGGCGAGCGCGCCGAACATCGGCGCAAAGCCGTCCCACGAGGCGATCGTGCGCGCGGCGAACGGCCCCTTGGTGGTCATCGTGGAGAGGACCTTGAGCTGCTCCGGCGTGAGGTAGAGCAGGAAATTGCGCTCGAGCGCCGGGTTTTCGATTTTCCAGATCACCTGCTTGAGCGAGGGATTTCCCTTGAGCCTCTTGCCGAGGGCTTCAAGGAATTGCTTCGCACGGGGGAGGTCCTTCTCAGCGTCGGCGACGATGTAGAGGTATTCCTCATCGCCGAACTCCTTGAGGAACTCGATGTAGCGGCGGTGATAGTCGAGTTTCATCGAGACCAGGTCATCGAGGTTTGCGTTGAGCTTGATCTTGAACGCCGCGAAGATGCCGCACGCGATCGTGAGCGCTATTGCCGCGGCCACGATCTTGCGCGGATGGTGTGTCGCAAGGCGGGCCAGAAATTTAAAGAATTTTATTCGCATGTCCTCATCTCATTTAAATAAGGGAAGCACGTATTCAAGCTTCATCAGTTCGATGTCCTTTTCGTCCTCCAGAAACGGCGAGACGTCGCGCACGATACCTGCCCAATCCACCCCAAGGATGCGTTTCTTTACTTCCGATTTCCACGTATCCAGAGAGACAGGCTTACCGCTCCATTTTGTCTGCTCTAGCGCCGCATTCAGCAGAGAGACATTGGGCGCAAGATTCTGATGCCGCGTCATATACCACACAAGGTCATAATAATCACGCCCCTTCACATAAGGGCGCGTGAGCACGGCGTGCAGTTTGCCCGCGAAGAGAGACGGCAGATCGTAGTGCGTGATCGCCATGAGGAAGTGGCGGTTGATCAGGCGCTGCTCCACAACTGCCCCGGCGGGAGGGTTGCAGTCCACATCGAGCTTGATCGAAAGCTTACGCCTCGGATCGCGCGAGATACCCACCTCATGCAGAAGGCCGGGGAAGGAGAGCCATGCAATCTGCACCGTCCGGTCCTGGTCGTATGAAATTTCCGCATCAATGGCGGACGCCTTGAAACTGCTTTCGACAGATGTCATGATCTTCGCCAGATCAAAACCTTCCTGGCTCACGAGCGAAAAATCCAGGTCCTCTGAAAAACGCGGCAGCAGATAAAGGAGACGAAGCGCGGTGCCTCCCACAAAGGCAACCCGCTGAAACGCGTGGATCTCATGCATGGTGCGAAGCGCGACACACTGCAAAAACTCCCGCACAAGTCCGGGGCGCAGATGCGTTGGTTGATTTTCAATCAAGGCCTTGAGTCGATCCTTCACGGCGTGGGCCTCCCCTGATGAATTGACGCATATTTTTCGTACGCCCTTGCCGCGGACGGCATCTTTCTCCCGCCGAATCGCGCTGCAAAGGCATGCAGGCGCGGAGCGTCAATGACATCCAGATGCTGCAGGCGCAGAGATTCGAAAAAAACCTCATCCGCCTTGCCGGGCGTGAGATAGATGAGATCAAGCAATGCCTTCTCCGGGAGCGCGATCTGCACCGGCGTAACGCCCTGCGGCTCCTGCGTCTCATATCCCCAGAAGAGATGCGGCGCAATATGGCGATATTCGAATCGAGCGATAGGCGTGGAATATAAAACCGGCCGCCGCGTCGTGACCGACGTCACGGTGACGACAGCCTCGGGAATCATTCCATAAAACCCGAGTGCGTATGTAAGGCTCACATATGAAGGCGCGCATAATACGTTGGCAATGTAATGGACATCCGGCTCGCGCCTCCGAAGCTTAGGCGCCAGCAAATAATATCCCCTCCTCAGCTGAATGAGCCGCCCTGAGGAAACCCACCTGGAGATCTGCACGCGGGCGGTCGCGGCATCCCCGATAAAGGTGATGAGGGCCGCTGATTCCACCACTGGCTGATCGGCAAATTTCTCGATCAAGGAATCCACTTTCATAGCATTATATTATCATTGATGATAATATAATGCAACATATACGTTGATATGCGCCGAATTTTGTCCAAAACTGTCATTTTATGACAGTTACGCGCACAAAAATGCCCGGCTGCAGGAAGCAACCAGGCGAGTTTAAAGATTAGTGGTTGGTGATTGGTGGTCGGTGGACACTGAACACCGGACACTGACCACTGGACACTGATCACTGATCATGCCGCTGCTGTATCACTGTGAAGCTTCCTCATGCGCTCCAGATATTCCCTGAAGAAGGCGAGGAAGATAGCGCCGAAGAGCGCGGCCATGAACGACATGATGCAGACTTGCGCGCGCTTTGGGGCAAACTTGCGAACTGGAGGCACGGCTTTATCGATCACCTGGAATGCAAGGTCCTCTTTTGACTCTTCGATCTTGGCCATCTCGTACTGTGTGGTAAGCAGCGCATTTACCTTGGCTAGGAGTTCGCGCCTCAACATGAGGTATGTGAGATAGACCTGCTGAGGCACGTTCTTCACCACCTTTGCCTCAGCGAGCTTCTTGTCGATATCCGACTTCTGAGCAATAAGTGATTCGATAGCCGTGGAAACGTCTGCCGTATCGGAACCTGGGACCGGGGACCCGGAACCGGGCACATCGAGTGCTGCCACTGAAGTTCCCGTTTCCCGATTCCCGATTCCTGGTCCGGATTCTATTGCCACATCCACCTTTGCATCTGCGCTCGATACGCGGTTCCCCCTGTAAAACTCATTTATCTCCTTACCTGCTTCAAGAAGCTCTTCTTTATTTTGTGAGAGCTGCCCTTCGATGAAGATGCGGTTGCGCTTGGCTGTGGTGAACGAGTTCGCATTGATAAACTTCTGCAATTCATCGGTGTAGGCATTGACCACACGCGCTGCGAGTTCAGGCGTTTTGAAAATACCCGTTATTTTTATCGTCTTCTGCTTTATATCATTCACTGTCACTACAGACGCCCGCAAAGTCTTGACAGCCATTTCCATATTCGGCTGTTTCTCAGGATCGTCTGTCTTCCACTTTCCCGCCTTCGCATCCCATGCCTTTTCAAACAGTATGGGCATGAGGTTCTCACGGTTGATCACATTTTCCGTGAGGGTACGACTTTTAAGAATGGCGATGATTTTTTCACCTTCGCCAGCAGCGCCCGGGAGGCCCATACCTGCCAATGACGCCAGACCTCCAAATTGCGACGCCAGGGTCGAGAGCCCGGCTCCTCCGCTTTTTGCAGATACCGGTATGATGACTGCCTCGGCCTTGTAGGTCTTTGACATCAGCAGGCTCCCAACGACCGCGAAAACAGACGTTGCCATGACTATGCCGTAGATCGTCTTCCTGTGTTTCTTGATCACGCGCCAGTAGTCCAGGAGGTTGATCTCATCGTGAGCCGTGAGCCGTGAACCGTGAACCGGGGAAGATGAATTATGATCCATTGTATAATCCTCCAGAAATATTACCTCTTTAAATACGGCTCACGATCATTTCTGTACGGCAATTATCGTGGCACTTGCCGACATCCCGAAGCTGGCAACACCCAGCGCGAAACCCATCCACGAAGCTGCACTCATCCAGCTCTGCTTGACCATGATCGTGTCGCCCGGATTCACCCGCTCATCAGCCCTGCCACTGCGCATCTTGCCTTCGATAGTCGTAATCTTGAATTTCTGTTTTCCTCGATCATTAAGCCCGCCCGCAAGCGAGATATATTGGTTGATCGAATAGTAAGGGCTGAAGGGATAGGCGCCGGGGAATGCAACGCCACCGAGCACAAAGACGCGATCCTCATATGACGGATAGAAGACCTGATCTCCCGGAATAGAAGCGACGTTATAGTCGAACTTTGTACCGGTTGTAACGACGTTCGGCACAACGATTACATCTCCATTGCGTATTTCAAAATCCTGCATCGAAGCCTTCTCAATCGGAACCTCGTCTATCTTCTTCTCTCCCCCTTCGAAGCGTATGACGCGTATTGATTCCTTCATGGCAGTGGCTGCATTGAAGTCGCCGGAGAGCTCCACCACATCGGCAAGCGTCCTCTCATTCTTCAGTTCGTAGAAGTCTGGCCGCCTCACTGCCCCGACCACCTGTATGACGTTCTTTCTCAGAGGAACAAAGACACTGTCGTTGTCCGTGACATAGGGGTTCTGATCGAGCTTTCCAAAGAGTTTAAACGCAATAAGATCCACATGAATTACCCCGCCGCCCTTGCGCCTGAGTTCAATATTACGCTGCGAGCCGTTCTCAGCAAAACCGCCGGCACGATTGATCACCTCGGAAACGCGGTCAGAGGCGGCAACCTTATAAGTGCCGGGTTTCATCACCTCTCCAAGCACGTGCACCTGATATCCCATGGACACCATCGCCGCCTCGCCCATTGTCGTGCCAGGTTGTGCGCCGGATGGAATGCTCGCAGGAATCTGCACTCCACCGCCGGGCATCTGTTGCCCTGGCACTGGATAGACCGTCCCCTTCCGCTCGCCGCCCCTGAAGCTCGGCGCCGGGCCCAGGTCCTGATCATCAGCCCCTGTCGGCATACGATAGCGCGAGGACTGCGCGCCGGCCATGAGCGCAGGCGCGACGGTCAAAATGAATGAGAGCACAAATGCGATGATGCGGTACATTTAAAGTCTCCTGTTTTCGTAACCCGTGACCCGTAACCAGCCTGCCCTGAGTGAGCGTCAGCGAGTCGAAGAGTGAACCGTAATTTGGGAAAGCGAAGGGTGAGATAGGAACCCGATTTGTCAAAGGAAATCAAGTGTTATTTACATGCCTAATATACTGGTTTTCGGGGGATCCTTCGCTGCGCTCAGGATGACACGCAGGGTCCCGTTGTTACACAGGCACATTATACTCCGGCACAAGCTTCTTTATCGCATCCTTCAATATCTGAGGATTCGAATCGCTGGAGGCAAGGGAGAGCAGCTCATTCAGAGTGCGCTCAAGCCTCTCGACATCCACCGGTTGCACTTTGCCTATATTGATATCCTTGAAACGCGTCGCGCGCTCGATGTCACCGAGGAAGAGCTCTTCATGCAATTTCTCGCCTGGCCTCAGCCCTGTATAGACTATCGGGACGCCGGTATGCGGGACATGCCCCATGAGCGATATCAGGTCCTCTGCCATCTCGGCGATGCGCACAGGTCTCCCCATATCAAGGACAAAGATCTCGCCGCCCTCACCGATACTCGCTGTCTGAAGCACTAACTCTACTGCCTCAGGGATGAGCATGAAATAACGCGTGACCTCAGGATGCGTCACGGTGACTGGTCCACCCGACTTGATCTGCGAAATGAACTTCGGGACCACGCTGCCGGAACTGGCCAGGACGTTCCCGAAGCGAACGCCCAGGCACCTCATCTTGCCGCGACCATTTGCAGTTTGGATGATGAGCTCGCCGATGCGCTTTGTGGCCCCCATGACATTGGTCGGCCGCACGGCCTTGTCCGTGGAGATGAATACAAATCTGCCCACGCCGTGCCGCTCGGCAGAGCGCACGACATTGAGCAGACCCTTGACATTATTCAGCACTGCCTGACGTACATCCTGCTCAAGTATCGGCACGTGCTTGTATGCCGCGGCATGGAAGATCACATCCGGCTTGAATTTCTCTATAGCGTGATCAACTAGCTCCTCGTATTTGATATCCACCAGCGAGAAAAAACATTTGCCCTTGAGCGGATGTTTCGCAAACTCCTCATCGAGCTGATAAAGCCCGAACTCGGAGTGATCGATCGCAGCGATGGCCTCCGGTTCAAAGGAAATAACCTGGCGGAAGATTTCAGAGCCGATGGAGCCCGCAGCACCTGTTATCATCACTCGGCGGCCCTTTAAGAACTCCGCGACCATCTCTCTGTCGAGACTGCGTTTAGGCCGCCGCATGAGGTCTGCGATGTCGATGTTGCGTACAACCTCATTGCCGGAGATGACGTCGGTCATACCGGGCACAATTCGACAGCGCACGCCGTGATCGCGGCAGATTCTAAATATCCTCTTCGTGAGGTCTCCGTCGGGATTTGCGAATGAGATGACCAGCTCCTCTACATCGAAGTTTTTGATCGCATCGGGCAATGCATCCAGATTTCCCACTATATGGACGCCGTGCACTTTTTTGCCATTCTTTTCTGAGCTGTCGTCCACAAAACCCACGACGCGATAACCGAGCTGATCGTTGACGATGAGATGTCTGGCTATCGCAGCCCCATGCTCTCCCGCCCCATAGAGGAGTGTATTTTTCCCAATCGCGCGTGAAAAACGGCCTTCCTTCACATATCGCCATCCGAATCGCGTTAGACCAATGAGTATACAGCTCGCCATCCAGTCTACCACGAGCACCGGCATGTCGATCTCACGCCGCACTAGATGGATAATGGTTATAGAGATGAGGGAGCCGAAGATGGTCGATTTGACGATCTTCAGCGCAAAATCCATGCTCGCGAATCTAATGATCTCGTTGTAAAATCCGGTCCTGACGAAGACAAAGTACTTAACGCCGAGCAGCACAGCCAGCATCCAGGCATATTCGAACCACTTGTAGTGGATGTCTGCCACCTCCCGGCTCGCCACCTGTAGCGCCAGGTAAAATGACAGGGCAATAATGACGGCATCAGTTGCCATCAGGACTGCACGTTTGAGGTGTTCGCGATTGAGAGTCATTTAAAACCTGTGGTCGGTGGTCAGTGGTCAGTGGAATAGAGCAAGTTAGCGGCCAGTCTGTCAACCTTCTTCGCCAAGAACGCCGTCCAGCAGTTCCTTCACGTACTCGAAGCTCCTCTTCGTGCTGTTCGGGGAGAGGCGCCTGATGGCCGTTAAAACGCGCTTTGCGGCCGCAAGGCCCCTCTTTGACACAGACTCGCACAGCACTGTCATCTTCTCCAGATCTGAATCCTCGCACACAGCGGCAAGGAGGCGGCCGGCCGCAGCAAAGACCGTGGCAGGATAGCGCCTCGACAGTCTGCGTATCTCCCCTTCAAGCGCTGTGCGATCGTAAAACGGATTCTCGCGGAAGTAATTCATGTAGCGCGCAAACTTTCCCTTTGGCGCCATGCCTGCTTCAAAGAGTATCTCCATGAGCCCCGCCCTCTTGAGCTCCATCTGCGCCCTATTCACCAGCTGCTTCTGAAAACCGTACCTCGCCGCGATCTCATCCCTCCTGAGCCGCCACCATGGGGTAAAGGGGCTCTCAATCCGTTCAGCCTCGCCCGCGAAATAGAGATGGATCGCCTCAACAGACAATCTGCGATGCCAGCCATATTTCCAGAAGGAGGCAGGGAGGAGGATGGATTCGTTCACCTCCCCTTTGTAAGGGGAGGAAGGGAGGGGTAGATCATGATCTACCTCCCCCTTCCCCTCCTTACAAAGGAGGGGTGGAATGGGCGTGCGGATCACTACCCCTGTTCGCCGATCGAATGTCACCACACCGAGCTTTTGATCCATGGACTCGAGCATCGCGGCGATCCGCACCCCTGCCGATGCAGTGGACGGCTTAAGACTGAGTTCCTGCACCCAATCCTCTGCGTCAATCTTTATGGGGCGCGGTCTGCCCTCATCCAGCCTGCAGAGCAAGAGATAGAGCAGGTACGAGTCCGGCGAGATCGAGCGTTTGAGTCGAATCAACGGAGGAATGAATGATCTACCCCTCCCTACCCTCCCCTTACAAAGGGGAGGGGATATAATTGCAATCGGCAGTATGGTGCCCTCGCGACACGAATCAGCGTCTATGCGCCTCTTCTGTTCCGTCATGCGATCGAGCTCAAGATGAAAGCGCCGAACGGCCTTGCTATCGCGAAACGCCGCGGACATCTCATGATGCGATGTGAGGGCGGAACTACTCAGGTTGTGGCTGCCAACGCAGAGTAAGCGATCGTCGATGAGCACGGCCTTGGTGTGAATGAACGTGAGAGATGTATCCATCCAGATATCCGCGCCCGCATCCTTGAGAAAACGATAGAACGCGTAGTTCTCGCGAAATTTGGAGCCTTCGAGAATTACCTCGACAGCAACTCCGCGCCTGCATGCAGCAGCAAGCGCCGCTGCGATCCGCCCCACCGGCCCCTTTCCGCCCTTTTCCAGAGTCGCGAGGTAGTTGACGACAACAATCGAGCGCTTCGCACATGCAATCGCCCCAAGAAGCCAGCGCAAATAATCGGGATTTGGGAGAAGGTGAATCATGTAAGTGGTGGTCAGTGGTCAGTGGTCGGTGGTTGGTGAAAACCGAACACCGATCACCGGCCACTGACCACTGATCACCTCTTCGCTGAATCCAGTATCGCCTGGGCCTGCTGGAGGGTAAGCATACCCTTTCGGACGAGGAGGTCGAGATATGACGCGGCGAGCACTGCAGGATTGAGCCCGCCAATCTTCACGCCGCCGCTCTTCGCGGCAGCCTTGTTCACGGCGTCGATCTCGGCGGGGGTCGCCGCCTTGCGCTCGACAAGGATCCTGCCCAGGCGCGCGTAGAACTGGATGACCTCGGACCCGTGCACTAGGGGATCGCTCGATGCAGACGCCCGTACGTTGCTGACATCGAGTTTATCGGCAGGCGTGACTACATCGGCCTTTGTCAGGCGCTCCACGGTCGCAGCCGCGATCTTCTCAAGGTCATACCCGCCCACGACCGTCTGCGCACGCACATAACCCGACGCCAGCCCCATCAGCAGCACAATGATTATCGCCAATATTCTTTTCATTTTTTCGCAACCGCCTTCTATCAGCTTGTTTGCGCAAGGCGCCGCAATATCTTTTCTCTCTTTTCCCCGCTGAATTCGTTGCCGTAAAATCTGAGGAACATGCGACGGCGCACCTCAGCCCTGTCGCATTGGGCCATGGAAGCCAGGACAAGCCTCTTTGCCGCATCAAACATGGAAGCGCCCATTCTCAAGCGTTCTTCGCCCGTGAGAATCTTCATTCTCTCGATGACCATGCGCTCGATCGTCTCTGGCGTATCCTTCATAAGAGCGAATCACTCCTGACCTTTGCATACAGTTCATCCAAGCCCAGCCTTCCAACCCAGCTCTCCACATAATTTGTGTCAAGATCAGACGCCATCTCGATGATGTTCCGAACATCGCCGATCTGCATCTCGGAAAGGGTATCCTTTGCCCATTGAAGCTTTCGGATTATGAGATCCTCAGCGGAGATCATCCATATCTGCACGCCATCAAGATCTATCCGCCTTCGGCGTTCGAGGGCCATGCTGTCATACTCTCCCTGTTTCTGCAGGATAAAATCAACCTTGAGGATAAGCCGATTATGAATCAAATTAAACATCCCCCTGCGCCTTATCTCTTCTCTTACGACATCAGCATCCACGTAGTAATCGCTTCCAAAGAGCGAGACAAATCGGCCGACATCCGCCTCATTCAGCACTACGACTATATCTATATCGCGTGTCATCCTGGGCCGCGCATAGAAATTCATCGCCATTGATCCCGAGACCATATAAGGGATTGCCGCATCATTGAGCTGCTGCGCAATATCCTTCAATACGTCCAATTCTTCCGACATGTGGGGGCCTCTAAAAACTACCCATCTGCGTTGTTGCCCGCAAACCTGCGATCCTCACGTACTTCCGTGTACGCTCCGGTCGCAGGTTTGCGGGCGCCTAGCATCTGGGCAGTTTTTAGAGGCCCCGCGCAAGTGGGGTTTTTAGAGGTGCCCATGTTACAATCCTCGATTCCTGGTTCATTCGATGCCCTCGATCGTTTCCACTTTTCCCTCGTATTCGTCGTTCACGAGCTTGATACGCGCATCATGCAGTATTTTTGCATCGCCTTCGATGCGCAGCGCCAGATAATCGTGAGCACCTGAGGGGAAGTGATCGAGCACCGCGTAGAATTCATTCTTATCAAGCGTGAGCGTCGAGGGTGAATAGACCTTGAAGTCAGGCTGCTCCTGATACGAAACCGTAAGCCCGCCGGGCAGCTTCACCTGAAAGCGCACCTTCTCTGCAGGCCCACGACCTTCATTGGCGATATCCACGCGCAGGACACCGTAGCGCCGCGGCGCCTCAACCTTGTAGTCGAGCTTGAGCCCGCCGATATTATTGACCACGGGCGTGGCAGCATCTACCGCGCTGTATGTCTCCCGCACGACAAGCTCCGGAGGGTTTATCTTGAGCAGCCCGGTGATATAGGTTGTAGCCACGGTGCCCACCACACCCATGCCGATAAAGAAGACGCGATCCAGCGCGTTCCAGGTGAACTTCCAGAAATTGCCGGATGATTTCTTCGACGCTGTTTTATCGTTTGCAGGCATAATATTCTAATTACAGGTTAAAGGTGAAAGGTCAAAGGTGAAAGGATGGCGAATGCAGCTCAAAGCTGAAAGCTCAAAGGAAAATCTTGGGGAACAGGCAGTTGCTTTGAGCTTTGAGCTTTGAGCTTTGAGCTTTGAGCTTTGAGCTTTGAGCTTTGAGCTTTGAGCTTTGAGCTTTCATAATGACGTCGGAAGCACGATCGCATGGGCCTGGCGGATGAAGAATTTCCTGCATTCCTGCCAGTTGAACGGCTCCAGCATCCGAGGCATGGGCTCTGCCTCAGCGTCTTCAAAATAAGTGAGGCTCTTGAGGATGTGATAGGCGTTTGCGCGCCCTGCCCCAAACTTCGTGGCGAGGAGGTCGAAATACTCCTGCAACGCGAGGCCTCCCTTGAGAATAAAGTAGAGATCGACGAAGTCCTTCCTGCTCCCTCTCCCGGAGATTGCGGCTAGTTTCATGAGCGCGATATCCCGGATATCGGCTACGGACAGATTGCGAAAGGGTTTGACCTTGAAGAGGAGCGGATCGTCCACGCGGAAGAACGACACCTTAATGCCGCGCGTGAGGATCGTCAGCGTGTCCCGGGACTCCTGAAGCGTCTCGTACCCGCCCGTCTGCTTGAATACGCGGTGAAGCGCATCGGTTGAAAAGGCATCGGTGCGAAAAAAATCGAAGTCCTCCGAGACTCGGTGGCCAAGTTGCAGCGCAAGGCCCGTCCCGCCGGCGAGCACCCACCCCTTGAGCAGGGATTCGTCGATCCGATCGATGGCAGCTAGGAGATCCAGGCTCCCCTTTGGAAGGACCTTTTCGTGCATTCAACACCCTCCATCTCAAGCATGTAGCGCCAGAACGCCTCGGTTCGCGACGAGGAGAAGCGGGCTCGCGCAACCTGGCGCAGAAACTCCCGCTTCCCGAGGACTGCCTGGAGGATGCGGACATCATCCAGGTTGCCGTACTCGAGGACGCGGGAGACGATCCATGCGGGATGTTTCTTGAAATCGCCAGGCTCAAGATCGTGATCCCAGAAGAGCCTCGCGAGCTTCGTTGTGACAGCTGCGCGAGACCGCGGTTGCGTGCGGCGAATGGGTTTGAGTTCGATC
>JBBAAC010000028.1:0-16982 GCA_041658465.1 bacterium
AAGCGCGCGAACCTTCGCGCTTTTGCGTTCGCATGTCAAGTTCTTGTTGTTCCCGGCAGGAGGTGCTTGTCGAGGTACGCCTTCGTCGCCTCAAATGAAAGGGGTCAGGCATGGCGCCTGACCCCGTGTTTCATCGGTGCGCGTTCTGTTTATAATTCGTTGCGAGCATTCGGATCCATCATCTTCCTGTCCATAAAGCAGAATGCTAGGGCCGCCGTGCCCTGCGCCACTGTGGCGGCTTTGCTTAAAAACCAGGCAGCGCCACCGAGCAGCGCGGCAAATGTCGATACCTGCGCGACCTTATTTGCGGTATCCGCTGTCACTTCAGCACCCTTCTCGGCAGCCGCTTCTTCTGCTGGCTTATCAGCGCCTTCGGGCTGCTGCGGCTTCACGGAATTCTTTGCGAGCTCCGCGAGCACCGCGTTCTGCGCCATCATGGCCGCACCGAGCGCCATCAGGCCGTCGCCGATAGCCGATGCACCGCCGTCCCCCGGCCCCTTTGGACCCCTGCCATTGAAGTACTTCTTCGCGAAGTATGCGCCGGCCGCTCCTCCGCCTCCCATCACCACCAAGAAATAGAATGCGCCGAGAAAAGCATGGCCGTGCGTTGTCAAGCTCCAGAATCCCATGTTTTCCTGCTTCGGCGGAGGCGGATAAGTATTGATCAGTTCGGTGATCCCATCGCACCGTTCCTTGAGGTTCTCCTTGAGGAACGAACAGTCGCCCATCGCCTTGAGCACGCGCATGTTTCGAGCCCCGTCCTGGTATGGATAGCCGTAGATGCCGTCGACGGGCGTATTCGTGCAGAGGTGGAAGCTCGACCTGTCGAACTCCGGGCTGCCGAGCTTGCGAAACTCGGTCGCCTCGCCCTTTTCCAGCGGCACCGGCATGATCGCGCTGGCAAGATCCAGCGGCGAACTTCCCACGCACGGAGATGCTATCTCGCCAACATAGGGGGTGTTGACATCCAACGCGCGATTCTCGTGATTCACATGCGCGAAGACGCGATTCCTGGTATCCACGACCCAGTGCTCGCTACCTGCATCGCCCCTGAGCGAGAGCTTCATCCCGAGCTTTTCTCCCAGCAATGCCACCTTCCTCGCTATCTCCGTGCCATTGTCCGCATTGATGACGCTCACATATGTCTCGAGCATCTTTTCGGGCGGGAGCGGAATCTTAGTCCCGAATGTATTCTCCAGTATGTTGAGCTTGATCTCGAGGTCGACCTTGGGATTCGCGTTGAAGAGCCTGACAAAGGCCTCTGCCTTTTTTTCAGGCGTGCTGACATCCTGTCCTACTATGGATTTTGATTTAATGATCTGGTTCAGAAGCTCCAGATCAAGCCTGGCGTCTGAGCCTGCATCAGGTGCCTGAGGTATAGGCGCGCTATTTGAATTCGATCCAACCGGTGCTGTCTGTCCTGCTGCTAACATTTTAAGCCTCCTGCCCCCCCTAGGAGCAGTTGACTCCCTGATTATCTTACCTTGCCCTTACCCCTGCCAAAGACGCGCTCCCAGCCCCCAGGCCGCGTCTCCGCACCCTTGGCCTGCGTCTCGACCGCGCGCTCTACATCCGCAACCGCCATCGGTAACTGCATGTGCGGTCCGCCTACGCGGGCAGCCTCTGCCGCGAGGAATAGGAACGGCTGACCGCTCTCCCCCATCGCGTCATAAAACCTTAATATAGCGTCGGAGTCGCCCTGCATCGTCCTCTGCACATATTTCTTCCACTCGATCTGCTTCTCCTTCGACACGAGACTTTCATCGGTGAAGGTCTTGTCGTTCTCCAGAAAGCTTATCATCTCTGCGGCAGGATCGGTCGGCACCATAATATTGGATGCCGCCGGCGGGATGAGATCCTTGCCGGACAGCCTGATCTCGCCCTTGAATTCTTCCTTAGCCTTGAGCACTCCGTCCTGACGCAGCCAATCGGTGACGATATTACCCTGCACGCTTACCTCGCTCACTCCGGTCGACTGCACCGCGTTGTCGAACATGCGCATGGCTATGCGCCGCGAGCACTCCAGCCGGCCGCCGAATCTCATCTCCTTGAACGGTGCCTGCCCTGCTATCTGGGCATAGACCTTCTCGACCACCGCGGCAGAGATCTGCCTCTGCATGGGGAATATCGAATCCCACCACATGGCGCCATCCATGGTCATCGAGCGCTGCGACGAACCGATACCCCAAACGTCCTGGGCAAATTTATCTTTAAGCTCCGCTTCGCGCTGGACCTCATCGCTCCTGCGAAGCATCCAGCCGACTGCCCTGGAGAGCCAGCTGCGCTTCTGCACGGGCGGCTCGATCGCTATCGTGGGACGGTTGTCGTCGTCCGAATCAGCGCCTGGCACGTAAATCTGTGTCTTCGTGGCCTCGCTCGGATCCATCGGTTTGGCGCCCGGCCATGCACGCGTCTTCGTGGCATCGCTGGTATCGGGTTCGGGGATGAGCGTCTGCGCGGCGTCGAACACCGGCGGCTTGCGAATCGGCGGAAGCATCGGCCTTGCCGCTGCCCACGCGCGCGTCTTCGTGATGTCCGGGAGCGGATCGAACGGCAATCTCCCTTTACCGAGCCCTATGGAGCGCAGCCAGTCCGCCGGGAGGGTCCCGGTCTCGCCAAGTACGCGCATCTTTTCGGCAACCTCTATCTCCGTATCATTCATGGAACTAGCGATTACCCAGGCCGCCTTGGTCCAGGCGTCCGCCTCACCGGGATCAACGACGCCCAGGCGCACGATGTTTGCGCGCTCCTTGTTGTAGACATCGCAGAAAGTTTTCATCAGTTCCCGATTGCCCAGGTCGCCGGCATTCGGATCGAGCACGACGGAGACAGGGACAACTTTTGAACCCTCCGGCCGAACGAACGCGGTGCGCCTGCCGGTCGACTTGTCAAACGGTCCATAGGTCACTGACATTTTGAAGGCGCGGAGATTCGTCTCTCCATTGAAGATCGCAGGAGAGAGCCGAGCCCTCGTCATGAGGTCCATTTTCTGGTACCAGTCCTGTGTTGCCAGCTTATCGTGTATGCTCCTGATGCCGAAGAGCGCCTTCACGTCCGCGTAGTGCTCAGGCAGCTTCCCGTCATCCGGCGCAGGTTTCGGCGCTGGCGCAGGAGCTGCTTTCACTGATTTGGGCGGCTCCTTATTAACAGGAGCGGGGCGCTTCTCGCCCTTCTTTCTGGAAAGGAGCACGGCCAATGAAACGCTGCCCACGAGGGCGATCGCGCCGAGGATACCGCCGACGATTTGATTCGTCCGATCCTCGTACCACTTCTGGGTCTGGGTCGAGTTCGGAGTGTTTGTATTGTCCGGGGTTCTTGTTGCCGGCGACGTCGTGGAAGTCGTAGCGGGCGGAGGTACCAAGCCCGGCGGTTTCATTCGGTACTGGCCCCAGCGACCCGCCTTGTCCGCAGGGTTCTTCATCACGCAGCAGACCTGGAACCCTGGCTTTACCTGGCCAGCCATCTTGGCGATGTCAGGAGGAGTCTGCGGCTGCGGATCGAATTCCATGACCGTCGCCAGGTCGTTTGAACTCGACGGACAGACCGTGACAAAGGTCGGTTCGCACTTACAACCGGTTGCATCGCATTTTGGCGCCATGTCGATCTCTCCCAGAGATTCAGCGTGTACCCTTGCACTCGGATGTGCAGGCCCCCGCCTCCATGTTACTTATCGGCAGTATTTGTCGAAAGTTGCTAAATAATATGGGGCCGGGCAAAAGACCCGGTCCCATATTGCAACCTGTTGATATTAATAACAAATACGCAGCGGTCAGTGGCCGCGCCTCAGAATAAAATCCTTCATCCTCTCCAGTCGACCGCGCTCCGCTGGATCGGGCTGCGCCGGATCGATCGCGCCGGCAACGCCGAACACCCCACCCGGCCTCATGCCCTGGCGCATGCTGCCCATCCTGCGAGAGACATTCGCGAAAGGTTCGCTCATAAATTCAGGCTTCCTTACCCACTCTACGCTGGCGTTGGCATCTGCTGTGAACGCCTCGCAGACGTAGCG
Source organism: bacterium (assembly GCA_041658465.1). GTDB lineage: Bacteria > UBA10199 > UBA10199 > 2-02-FULL-44-16 > JAAZCA01 > JAJZQH01. The sequence continues at coordinate 4,010 of JBBAAC010000028.1, forward strand.
CCTCGTCGCCTCCCTTGCCACATCGCCGCCGGGCGCGTTCGCAAAGTTCGGATCCTTCTCGATCCTCATCAGCGCCTGAGCGACGTGCAGGAGCACGTTGGTCTCAATCGTGCCGTCCGCGGCCATGATCGTGGAGAATTGCCCGGCCTCTTTGCCTCTCTGTATCGTCTCCGCGACATTCCTGAGTTCGTCGGCGTTCCTGACATTCCAGAAGTTGGGGTCGTTGTTCTTGAGGGTGAGCATCGAATCTTGCATATCACTCTCGCGCGCGCGGGCCAGGTAGTCGATCTCCGGCTCCGCGAGCGGCGTCTTGTCGTCGATCATCAGCTCGTCCGCGGGTTTGCTCATCAACTCATTAATCTTCTCCTTCTCCACCACTGCCTTGCCCTGGCTGAGCTCGTTCACCGCAGCGATAACGTGCTGGGGCAGGACGGCCTTCGACTTGGTGTCCTTCGCGTGCTGGGCTGCGAGGGATAACACACCCAGGATGGCGTCGTAGCGCGCCAGACAATTTGTGATCTTTCCAGAGGAGGGATCCGTCTGCATGGTCGTGGGCCTGTAATAAACCTCGGTCAGTTTTCCCGCGAGCTCTATCATGTTCTTCGGGATCTTGATATTGCTCTTCTTATAATAATTCTCGATCTTCTTCACTTCCGGGCCGTCCAGGTTCGATATCACTATGCTGAGCGGGTCCTGCGCCTTGTACGTCCACCTGAAGCGCCGGATCAGGTTGTCGGCCGCGAGCTTCAATTGCTCCGAGCGGGCCGTGGTTCCTATGATTATTACGTTGTCCTGCACGGTCTTTCTGCGGATCTCGGCGAGCAGGAGCATGCTGACCTGCTCGGTACCGCCCTCTGACGTCTTTCCGCTGAGCACTGCCTGATCGATTTCCTCGAAGACGATCACTGCCTTCCTGCCCCTGAGACCGCCGGATTTCTTCACCGCCTTCGTGAAGAGGTCGGCCACGTTGTCTGCCACGCTGCCCCTGTACATCGTATTCTTCTGCAGCATGTTGGGCGTCACCTTGAACACAAAGGCGTTTTTGAAGCCCTCGGGGACAGACTCATCGCCGCGGATCAGGAGGTTTATCATCTCCTCGGTGAGCATGTCCTTACCCGCGCCGGACGGGCCTTCGACGATAATGTTGCGCCACTGGGGGTTGTCTACCTGTCGCCACGCCCTCCTCGCCTTCTCCTGAAGTCCTTTGACGTGGTAGCCAGGATCGGCGTCGATCCTGCTCTGTATCTCCGCGCGCATGTCGTCGGACTTCACGCGCTGGCCGACCCACTCCTTGTATTTTCCGGTCATCAGCACCCACATGAGGAAGGGGCCGACCACGGCGGAGCCGAAGGAGGCGGCCAGGATCAATTTCAAATTTCCCCCCTGTTCCTTTGCGCTCACGCGCATGGGGGTATTCTCCAGGAGCTTATTGAGATGGGCAGTGAGCTCCATTCGCGTATCATGGGAGAGGCCCGGGATGGGGCTGTTGGCTTCGTCCTCAAGGATCGGTATCACGGTGATGAGCCAGTCATAGTTCACGGAAAATATATACGTGCCCTTGGTGTACACCCCATTCTCCATCTTCGGCGGGAAACCCTTTTTCAGGCAGGCGTTGTCCTCGTTGAGCCCCAGGGCCTCGGCCAGTGCCACCATCTCGGCCGGCTTTATCTTCAAGCCCTTCACCTCTTTGCCGTTGGCAGATGCCGTCTGATTGTAATAGGCAAGGTATGTCGCCGCACCGCGGGCCTTGTACGCCCACCAGCTGAACGGCGCGAACATGGAGCGGCAGACGCCGGCAAAACCGCGACGCTCCAGATACTCACTCGAAATCAATTTTGTGAGCTCGTTTTCATTCACATCGGGCGTCTCTGGGTTGTCCATCCTGAGGGCCCTCACGCCATCGGGGATGGCCTTATCCTCAGGGATGAACTCGTAGTTAACGCCGCTGGCGAGCTTGCTATCCTTTGTCTTGCTATCCCTGGCGACGATCCGCTGTTTGCCTATCCACACCTCGTTTTGCGCCGGCGGATCGCAAACCGGATAGTCCTCATCGGCACAGATCTTTTTGTTACTGCCGCATATGCCGTTGGATTGGCCTCCCACCATAAATCCTCCCTGCCTGCCGGTAGGCAGGCTTTTGAGGCAGCCCGACGGGGCGGGATCATGCCTCATCCTTGTTATCGGCAGGTTTCAAAGAAAGTTGCTTTATTATGTAACAACCTTCCACTCATCCCTCCCGCTGACCGCCCCCTGCACCACTGTTATCGGCGAAATTTTGCCTAGTTGCGTGATCAGAAAAAAATAACGGACCAGGAAATCCTGGCCCGCCATGTGCGATCGCCCATTATCTGAGTTACTTTTCCTGCGATACCCCCTGAACGTCCTCTACCGGCTTTTCCTTTGAACCCGTCTCACCAAGCAGACGGGCGTATTCCTCGGGTCTGATCGAATTCATGATGCTGCGGAAAAATGCGACTAGACCTATGATTATGATTGCCCCCATCGCGACAACGCCGCCGACCGATAACTCCTTGCCGGCTGGATTCTCAGTCTTCGCCGCCGCCGGAGCCACGAGCAACATCGCTGCCCCGCCAAGGCTGCGCGCGGATCTGTGCGGGTCGCCGCCATTATATATGAAGATCGGCCGCTCCTGCGGAGTAACATAAGACACCGCAGAAAGCGCTTCCGCGGATTCGTCTCGAGCACCCGCATCCGCCATGTCAACAGCGCACTCCTGACCGCAGCCAGCAAGGGCCTGGGACGCAAGCCCCTGCGCGTTCAGCAAACCCTCAGAAAACATGACGCCACCCATATTGTCCTCCTGAGTGTCATTGCGGCACATTGTCATTCCCGAGTGTCTTAATCGGGAATCCTGCCTGCCTGCCGGCAGGTGTTTACAATGGATTCCCGCTTACGCCCGCGGGAATGACATTCGTCGCGACACCGCTAGATATCAAAAATAACCTCTGCGCGCCAGCGGCCGCGATCGTCGCGCTTGACGGAAAGCCTGTGATACGTCACGGCCTTGACCCCGAGCTTCTGCGAATGGCGCGTGGAATCGAACTTGAGCCCCTTGGCAGAGGCCTTGACGTGCCGCTCGTCGATCTCGTCTATCCAGAATTTCGAGAGCACGAGGCGGCGCGTCTCGAAGACGAAAAGCAATTCAGAGAGCCATCGCACGAGCAGCTGATCGACCGCAGGCGCTTCTATCTCAAGCGACACCTCGATCGACGGTATGAACTCGCGCTTCGACTCGATCATCAGGTCGAAGAGGGCCTCTGCTGCAGAAGAGAAGAGCTCCTCAAGCGAGGAGCCCTCGACCTTGATACCGATATCAGCTGTGTGGTCGATGATTTGGTACATCGGTGACTCGTAACTGGTGACTGGTGACTGGTGACTGGTGTGAAATGCACGATCTACCTCCCCTGGCCCCTCCCTGCCTGCCGGCAGGCAGGCTTACAAAGGAGGGGAAAAATATTCCCTCCCCTTTGTAAGGGGAGGGTAAGGGTGGGGTAGATCCTGAGTGTAACCGCTAGTCACCAGTCACTGCCTTTAGACCCACTCGTACTTCACTATTTCGTTCGACTCGAAGAAATAGGCCACTTCGAATTTGGCTGTATCAGGGGCGTCCGAGCCGTGGACCGCGTTGCGCTCGATGTTCGTTCCGAAATCGCGGCGGATACTGCCCTCTGCCGCATCTTCCGGATTCGTGGCGCCCATGGTCTCGCGCCACTTCAGGATGGCGTTCTCCCCCTCGAGCGCCATGACGACGCAGGGGCCGGAGGTCATGAATTTCGCCAGGCTGTCGAAGAAGGCCTTGCCCTTGTGCACTGCATAGAAACCCTCGGCGCGCGCTTTATCGAGGTGCTGCATGCGCATGGCGACGATCTTCAAGTTTGCATCCTCGATGCGCTTGCAGATCTCGCCGATGATCCCCTTCTCCAGCGCGTCGGGCTTGATTGCTGCGAGTGTGCGTTCCACTGCCATGATGATCTCCTTTGTAGAGGATGTTTTCGAACAAGTTCCCTCCCTTTGTAAGGGAGGGTTAGGGAGGGTAGATCATGATCTACCTCCCCTGGCCCCTCCTTACAAAGGAGGGGAACATGCTTAACCAAGCGCCCTCAGTTTGTAAACCCCTTTTCAGCGCGGTTTTGCAGGTTTAGCCGGTTTTGACGGGGCTGCCTTGGACTGGCCGGTTCCCTTGCCCTGCCCACCGCCGCGCTCGTCGATACTTTTTATTCGCGCGGAGACCACCTTTTTGTTCGGATACTGGCCCCCTGCGCTGCGGGTGAGGTCGCGCGCCATCCCAAGGTACCCCATGTCCTCGAGGCATGTCGCCAGATGCAGTTTGACCTCGGCCGTGAGCTGGGATTTAGGGAAGTCGTTTAAGAACCACTGGTAATATTCCGCCGCGCGCTGCGTATTCCCCTCAAGGAAAAAACTCTCCGCAGCTATGAAGAGCGCCTCTTCGCGCACATCCGCGGGGATCGATTTGTCTTCGACGAGCGGCTTGATCTCGACGCGCGCCTGGCGGTAGTTGCGCGCGGATATGTAGATCCCCGCCAGGAGAACGCGGTAGCGGAACGCATCTACCCCTGCGCCGAAGTACTTGATGAGCGCGGAATAGTCCTCGATGGCTCCTTCGTAGTCCCCGCGCTGCTCGCGAATCGCAGCTCGCCTCTCGTGGGCCGCCTGCGCCGCCTGGGACAGCGGCCTGTCCTTTATCGCTTCGCCATACGACTTGATGGCCGCGGTCGGATCGTCGAGCACGCCGGAGTAAAGGTCGGCGATTCGAAGGAGGATGACGGCGCGCCGAGGATCGCCCTTGAACCGCTCCGATATCGCCTGGTAGTCGCCGAGGGCCGCTCGCGAATCGCCGGCGCCGAGATGGGCCTCCGCCGCCGCGACCTGCTCCTCGAAACTGCCCCTGCTGCAGGCCGATGCAGTCACAAGCAGGACACAAAAAAACAATATTAAAGAAAAGGTGCGCATTATTTGTGACTAGTGAATAGTGACTGGTAACTAGTGACTGGCGTGAATGACACGATCTACCTCCCCTGGCCCCTCCTTACAAAGGAGGGGGATATTCCCTCCCCTTTGTAAGGGGAGGGTCAGGGTGGGGTAGACCCTGAGTGTAACCGCCAGTCACCAATCACCAGTCACGGACTCTATTCTTCGCCCTCATCCTCCGCCAGCCTGGCCACGGTCACTACCTTTTCGCCCTCGTCGAGCGAGATAAGCCGGACGCCCTGCGTGTTGCGGCCGATGACGGTGATCTCCTTGGCGCTGGAGCGGATCACCTTGCCGCCGTCGGTGACTATCATGATGTCGTCCGCATCGGTAACCTGCATCACGCCGCACACGGGGCCGTTGCGCTCCGAGACCTTGATGGTGATGATGCCCGATCCGCCGCGGGACTGAACCCTGTACTCGTCGCACGGGCTGCGCTTGCCGTAGCCGCGCTCGGTGATGGTGAGGATCGACGCATCGGTAGCCAGGACGTCCATGCCGACCAGCGCGTCGCCCTTGCCAAGCGAGATACCGCGCACGCCGCGCGCGGTACGGCCCATGGGCCGCGCCTCGGACTCGTCGAAGCGTATGGCCTGCCCCTCGCGAGTGGTGAGCAGCACCTGCTGTGAGCCGTTCGTGAGCCGCACGGAGATGAGCTCGTCCCCTTCATCTATTGTAGTAGCGATGATGCCGCCGGCGCGCGGGTTGGAGTATGCCATCAGTTCGGTCTTTTTGATCACGCCGTTTTTCGTGGCCATGAACACGAACTGCCCTTCCGTGAATTCCTTCACCGACAGAATAGCGGCGATGCGGTCCTCGCTGGACATGTTGACGAGGTTCGTGATCGCCTGACCTCGCGCCGTGCGGCCCACCTGCGGGATCTCGTGCACCTTGAGCCAGTAGACCTTGCCAGACGCGGAGAAGATGAGCACGTATGAGTGCGTGGACGCGATGAAGAGGTCCTCGACAAAATCCTCCTCGCGCGTGACCATACCCTGCTTGCCGCGGCCTCCCCTGCGCTGCGCGCGATAGATGCTGATCGGATTGCGCTTGATGTATCCGCGGTGGGAGACGGTGACCACCATCTCCTCCTCCTGGATCAGGTCCTCGGCGCTGAGGTCCTCTGTCTTTGCCTTGATGACCGTGCGCCGAGCGTTTCCGTACTTCTCCTTCATAGAGACGAGTTCATCGCGGATGATCTTCATTATTCTCTTCTCGTCCGAGAGTATCGCCTTGAGTTCCTTGATAATGGACTGGATCTCCTTGTACTCGGCTACGATCTTCTCGCGCTCCAAACCCGTGAGGCGCTGCAGCCTGAGTTCCAGTATCGCCTGCGCCTGCAGCTCCGAGAGCTTGAACCGCTTGATGAGTGCGTCGCGCGCAGCGGCCGGCTCCTTCGACTTCTTTATGAGCGCCACGACCTCGTCGATGTTCTCGACCGCGATCTTCAAGCCCTCCAATATGTGCGCGCGCTCCTCCGCCTTGCGCAGGTCATATGCCGTGCGCCTGATCACGACCTCCTTGCGGTGGTCGATGAAGAGCGAGAGCGCATCCTTCAAGTTCAAGAGCCTGGGCTGGCCGGCCACGATGGCCAGCGTGATGATGCCGAAGCTCTGCTGCATCGCCGTGTGCGCATAGAGCTGGTTCAAAACGACGCCTGCGACCGTGCCGCGTTTGAGCTCGACCACGACGCGCATGCCGTCGCGGTCGGATTCGTCACGTATGTCTGAGATGCCCTCGATCTTACCGTCGCGCGTGAGCTCGGCTATTCGCTCGACGAGCCTCGACTTGTTGACCTGGTAAGGAATCTCCGAGATCACTATGCATTCGCGGTCGCCCTTTGCCATGGGCTCAATGACCGCTCGCGAGCGGAGCTGGATGGAACCGCGGCCCGTCTCGTAGGCCTGCTTGATCCCTTCCTTGCCGTGGATGAACGCGCCCGTGGGGAAATCCGGACCAGGTATGAACTGCATGAGATCCTTGATACCCAGCTCCGGGTTGTCGATCAGCGCTGTGAGACCGTCAACCACCTCGCCGAGATTGTGCGGCGGCACCTTTGTGGCCATGCCGACCGCGATGCCGTCGGATCCGTTGATGAGGAGGTTGGGGACCTTTGAGGGGAGCACCACCGGCTCGTTCGTCGTGCCGTCGAAGTTTGGAACGAAATCGACCGTCTCCTTGTCGATGTCAGCGAGCAGCTCCTCGGCCATGGCCTTGAGCCGCGCTTCGGTGTAGCGGTATGCTGCTGCTGAATCCCCGTCTATAGAGTTGTGAACAAAGACGCCTGCTGCAAGTGCGAAGTTATGAGTCCCGTCAACCGTGAGATCATAGACATCGGCCTGCCCCGCCCGCTCCACTGAAACCACGGTATGATTCAACCGCCCATGATGGGAAACAGCTGCAGATCGTAGGGTCGCCAAATCAGAGGTAAAATAACGTTCGAATCCCTGTTTATAACGCAGGATTCCTTTTGCTTTTGTTGACTTTCGAATCTCCTCGTATGTCTCAGGCGTAAGTTCGCCAAATTGTTCCAACGCCCTCTTACAGATAGTGAGAAATCGGGACTTAGTCGTCGTATAACCGTTACGAGAAAAATGTCCTTCGAACTTTGAGCGATATTCCGGCTCTTTCCATAAGCGGGCGCTCTTCTCTGCATGGAACTCTCTATATGAAGGATCTTGCCACCACGATTTTGATTCTGCGCTTCTTTTTTTCCTGTAATCAGCATCTTCCCATCTCTTGCAGGCAAGGGTTGAAATCTTCTTTCGATGCTCCTCATCTGCCCAAATGGTTGTGGAAATGCTTCGCATCCGTTCCCGCTGCGCCTCAATATATTCAGGTTTTGCCCACATCATCCTGAGCCATTCCCTTTGAGCCTTTGCCATCCTCTCCTTCTGTTCAGGTGTTCCGTGGAGAAGGACGTTCTTTTCTATAGCGGCTTTGAGTATTCGCTGACGGAATGCCGGATCGTTCCAGAGTTTCTGCTGGGCCGCTGCCTGTTTCTTTTTAAATTCGGTTGATTGCCAACGCCGTTTGTTCTCCAACCCGATTGCCCGGATGGTTTTTTCCCTGAATGCGGGATCTTTCCACAGTTTTGAAAGAACGCCCTTCATCTTTTTCTGAAATCCTTCTTCCTGCCACAGCTCCTTCATATATTGCATGTGGAGGCGGCGATGCTCGGCCCATTGCATGCGAACAATATTTCTCGGGTCATTATTCTTCTTATTAAAATCTTGATGATGACGGACTCGACCTGAATTGCGCGCATAGACGCCGTTGCCGATATTGTATTCATCGGCAATACGATGGGCAAAAACCCATGTATCAGCACCAGGATCATAGACTTCCTCATATTCCAACAGATCCCTGTCAGCCCCATCATACGATCTACTGTAGAAAGGCATCAAGGAATCGCCGGGCTTAAGTTTCTGTGCCTCACAATAAAACCCGGCCCGCATGAGGAAGCGGTGGTCAGGCGTACAACGAATCTCTTCACCATTATCAAGCGTCACACGGACGACAGGGACATCTTTTTTTGTCAGGCGGGGAAGGCGTATCGGGGCCATTGCAATGCGGCCATCGTCGCGGACCGTGAAGGTGAAATTCATCCGCCCCTTTGCGTCGTCTTCAATGAGTTCCAGAAACGACCTGGTTGTCCCGTCGGCAAGGCGGATACGCGTATCACCGGTAAAACAACCGAAGTTCCCTTGTCCGTCGATGAGCGGATAGCGCATGTTCCAGTCCTGCGCCATGCGCACCAGGGTGTCGTACACCGCAGCGTCGCCGTGCGGGTGGTACTTCTTGAGCACTTCGCCCACGACGCCGGCGCACTTCGAGAACCTTTTGCTGGAGAGCAAGCCCTCCCGGTACATAGCGTAGAGTATCCGCCGATGCGCCGGCTTGAGCCCGTCGCGCACATCAGGGAGCGCGCGGCCGATGATCACGCTCATCGCGTAGTCGAGATACGACCCTCGCATCTCGTCTTCTATGTTGATCGGGATTACTTCTGCCGCATTGTTCATCTGATCCATCCTCCAGGATTGGCCCTCAGGGAAAAATGGGCGGCTTGGCCAGCCGCCAGCCGCCGCAATTCGGACGCGGATTCTGCCCCCCGACCCATAAAAAGTCAACGACTACTTAACTATAAATTGGAACGTATATCTACCCGCAAAATAGCGCCAACGTTGCATTTGCCGGCATCGCATCATGGCCGAGAGGACTTGATCCGACCTGTCTCCCCCCGGCTTCCGCCCGCTGACACAGAAAAAATCATCATCGCCCGAATCTTTTTGTTTGACATCGATCCGCTGCGAACGTAAATTGCGCAACAACAGAAGGCGGCGGATGCACGCACAGCAAGCTTCCGACAGCAGCCACCTTCTGAATCCAATCACGGAAAGGGGGTGACAACATGACAAAGGCCGAACTCATCAACTACATTTCGAAGGATTGCAAGATCTCCAAGGCAATGGCGGAGAACGTCCTCAACGCGGTAACGCATAACGTTGGCAAGTGTCTGCGCAAGAAGGACAAGATCACGCTGACAGGCTTCGGAACGTTCTACGTCTCCAAGCGCCGCGCGCGCACGGGCCGTAACCCGCAGACGGGCGCCGAGATCCAGATCAAGGCACGCAGTGTCCCGCGCTTTAAGCCGGGCAAGCAGTTGAAGGATTGGGTTGCATAAGCATCGCTCTCGAAGAGTTTTCAAAAAAGGCGCTCCACGTGGGCGCCTTTTTTGCTGGGAAAAACCGGAGTCAGCCTTAATAGTCGCTGGAACTGGCGGCGCGTTTTTTTATGGAATCGTCCGGGCGATCGGCGGAAGCAGTGAATCCGGCACAAAGTGCACGATGTCGTCGGGCAGAGGCGGCTTTGCTCCGGATCGGGGAGCGGCGGATCTCACCGGAGTTGTTGCGAGCGGATCCCAGAAGTTCGCTGCAGGCGAGAAATCAATGACGGTCATCTGCGCATCCGAAGGCCTCTTTGCGACCGTCCATATGTGGCCTATCCCCGTCGCTAACTGGGCATCCAGCCCGCGTCGGAGGAGCCAGGCGGTGATCATCGGGGCGTAGTCGGTGCACTGGCCCCCTCCGAACCAGAGGGTCTCCGAGGGGGTCTTGTGAAAGGCTTGATCACCATGCCAGCCAGTCCCTCTGCTTGACGGATCGAGCGGCCACGTTATCCCATCAAATCCGATCCACTGCCTGAGCCTCGCTGCTTCTTCCATCGGCGATCCGACCGGGATCCCCTTTGCACGCTCCACCAGGGTCTTGATCACCGGATCATCCATATAGCTCTGGGCGAGCGGCACGAATGCTCTCGCTCTGCCCTCTAACGTGACATTGCCGAGCCAGCAGCGGTAATCCACGGCGATGCGTTCGCGCCTCCGCTCGCCGGCCACCTCGAAATCGACGGCGAGCACCACGGCTTCGCGCAGTTTGTCCACGGGACAGAGAACCGGCGTCGCCATCTCGAGCGAGAACCCCCGCGCGCCTTGCTGGTCTTGGGCATCGGCCGCGACGGGAGCGATCCCAACGTCGGGCGTTGCCGATGTGACATTGATCAGGCGCCATGGTTTGACGCGCGATTCGAGCTGGATCGTGAGGTGCCACCGGTTCGGAGTGAACTCAGGAGCCCACTGAGAAGCGGTGGGCCCCGGCGCCATTTTCCGGACTGAGACCGTGGCCAGAAGAGATGGACTCTCGACCTTGAAAGGGGAGCGCGGATTCCGTACAGCCCTCAAGTTGACAAGCTTCACGACCTGGGGAGCAGGAGATCCGAGGGGAATCTCATCCGGCGAGAGAAAGCGATCTTTGTTGTGATCCAGGTCGGAAAACCGCGCTCGATCCGCCTCTTCCAGCTCGCCTGCCGCGAGCCTGCCGTCGCGATCCGCATCCTGGGTCTGAAAGAACCGATCCCGGTCAGCGCTGGACATGATTTCATGGAGACGCATGAAGACCCCTCAAGCCCCCTTCAGTCATATTATCGGCAAAGAGAAAAAATTGTTGCCGCTTATTTTGGAAACCCAAAGAAAAGCCCGCAGTTGGCGGGTTTTAAAGGGCGCTCCACGTTGGCGCCTTTTTTGCTTAGGGCGGTTCTTCGTCCTGATCACGCGCAATAAAGATGCCGGGCATGAAAATCTCATGCCCGGCATCTTTATTACGGGCCCAGCAGGGCTCCACCCTCCGGCTCCCGCCTTCGGGTATTTCCTCGGCCACCCGCTTTGCGGGTACCCGGCCTCGGTCAGAACCAGCCGCCTTTTGGCGGCGGTTCTCGCCCCGTTCACGCGCAGAAAAAATGCCAGGCATAAAAATCATGCCTGGCATTTTTTCTGCGGGCCCAGCAGGGCTCGAACCTGCGACCCTCTGCTTAGAAGGCAGATGCTCTATCCACTGAGCTATGGGCCCATGCGCGTCTTTTAGCACTGATATGATCTATCGTCTACAGTCTGCTGTTCTGCGGCAAGGTGAAGTAAAATGTTGCCCCCGCTCCGACCTGGCCTTCGGCCCAGACCCGACCGCCGTGCCGCTTCACGATGCGCTTGACCAGGGCCAGGCCCACGCCCGTACCCTCGAAATCCGATGTCGAGTGCAGTCTCTGAAAGACGCCGAAGAGCTTCCAGACGTATTGCTGATCAAAGCCGACGCCGTTGTCCTCGACAGAGAAGAGCGCTCCCTGCGACGTCGAGTGCCCATCGAGGCGTATGATCGCAGATTTTTTCGGTCGCGTGAACTTGATGGCATTGGAGAGGAGGTTCGTGATCACGATCCGAATCATCTCCCGGTCACCCTGCGCCATCGGAAGGTCGCTGATCGCGAAATCGATATCGCGGCCCTCGCGCTCCGGCGCAAGGGCATCCCATATCCCGCGCGCCAGCGCTGTCATGTCGATCGCGGCACGCGACATCTGCGCACGGCCCATGCTGGAGAAGGTGAGCAGGGCATCGATCAGCTGTCCCATCTGTCCCGTGCTCCCCCGGATGACGCCGAGCAGCCGTTTGCCTTCGGCATCCAGGCGCTGCGCCTGCTCATCCAGGAGGATGCGCGAGAACCCGTCGATGGCGCGCAGCGGCGCCCGCAGGTCGTGCGCCACCGAGTAGGAAAAGGCCTCGCGGTCCTCGTTTGCGGCCTCGAGCAGGGCCGTCCGCTCGGCGACCCGCTGCTCGAGCGTAACGTTGAGGTTCCGGATCTCCTCCTCCGCCCGCTTGCGCTCGGTGATGTCCTCCAGCATGCCTAGCTGCCGTTCCGCCTTTCCCTGGGCATCCGGCACGAAGAATCCGCGATCCCGGATCCAGACGTATTCGCCGTTGCGATGCCGCATGCGGTATTCGGCGTCCCAGTAGGCGCACTCCCACTCTGCCCGATCGAGGTGCTCCAGGGTCTTCTGCCTGTCGTCGGGATGGAGCAGCGCCTTCCACTGCTCGAATCCGCCGATCTCGGCTGCGGAAAACCCGAGCAATGTTTCGATATTCCTTCGCCACTCAATCACGCCCGTGGAGACATGGTAATCATAGGGGACCTGGCCGGAGACCTCCACCACCAGTTCATAGCGCTGCGCCCACGCCATCTCGGCATCCTCAGCATCGCACACGCGGCGGGCGAATGCAGTGGACCTGACCTGCCACCATAACAGGATGCCTGCACCGGCAGCGACGACGATCAGCAGCACGACCACCCCGGTCAGCAGGGCACGCCACCTGAGCGGAGCAATGACCTCGTCTTCGTCTATCTTGGCAACGATGAACCAGGGCGAGTCCGGAATGGCCTGGACGTCCGCAAGGACGCGCTTGCCGCGATAATCCATGGCCTCCACGAAGCCGCTCTCTCCCAGGGCAGCCTTCACCCCTGCGATATCCTTCCGGCTGAGGGGAATGCGAAGGTTCAGGGCCGTGCCCCTGGCGTGGCGAAGCTCGTTCAGGAACACGACCTCCTCGCCCTGGCGCTCGACCAGCAGCGTCTCGGCCGTG
>JBBAAC010000029.1:0-16628 GCA_041658465.1 bacterium
AAGGATCCCCTTATCCACAGGCATCGGCCAGGCTCCTAAAAGGAAATGAACATGAGACGAGTTCATAGACATTGACAGGCTGACCGCTTTAGGGAAGCCATATGAGCCGCGAATGACTCGGTGTCGGTTTGCGAGATGCCAGCCGCAGGTCACCGCGTTCTTTGGCATGGAGCAGGCTTGCTGAGCGATGAGCGGGGAAGCCCCGCGCACTTCATGGCACGAAGACAGTCGTGGGTCGCCGCGTACTCTGGCACGATGTCGACTTGTCTTCTGGCACCTGCAGAGGGGCTAAGATATATCGTTTAACTTATTGAAATTACGGAGAATTATTTTGTTATCAAAAAAAGATAATCTTCCACGCAACTAGCCCAATAAAAGCGCGATAACAACGACACGGAAGGAATAGGGCGCAAAGGGCCCATCTTACCCTTTGGCCCAGAGCCATGGCCAACCCTGTGTCGCAATTATTGTCCTCTATCGGCATCCCTGATTGCGCGGATTCCATATTTGGAGCCGCGGCAGGGGTGCTGTCCGACGCTGGCATTTCCCAGACAGACTTTGAGCAGGCCGAGGCAGACTCGCATACGGACTCCGGTGTGGTTACCCGCGAGTTGATCGAGACCGTCCAAGGCTCGGTCGCAAAAGATGCGAACACGGCCGAGGCGAGAGTGGAAACGCCGCAAAGGGTAGCGGGAAAAACAGCGAGTCCGGCCAGGGAAGAATCAGATAAGGCGCGTCAACCGCAGCAGAAACATCTCTCCCTGCACATGCCTTCGCCTTTTTCTATGCAGGATCGGGCAGCGTGGCTGACAAGGGGCGGAGATGAGAAGATAGGCGCAGGAGGCGAGCGCGCAATCGATTCCGCTGCTGTGTACACAGCGCCGACCTCAGCCGAAGTTCATTTCGACGCCAGGCCGTCGTCGAATCCGCTGGCATCCGCGTGCGCGGTCCCCTGCTTCCCTTCAATTCCGAATGAGACGCAAGATGCGCGGATGCCGACGCAGCAGGATGCTATCAAGGGTGAGCCTGCTGTCTTGGCGGACGCGGCGAGCCAGGTCGCCCATGTGAAGATCGGGCGCGTCCGGGACGACTCTGTAATTTCGGGGCGTGCCGATGTGGGCGATCGCGCAGCTGCCGGCGTGACGCCGAGGTATTATAATGATGTGCAGGTGAAAAACGGATACGGGTTCGCGAGCTTTTCATTTGAGGCATCCGCTCGCGATCCGATGGAGGTCCAGTCGCGCGCCAGGACGCGCCGGCTGGGCGCACTAAATCCGCAGGGCTTTTTCAGGGCGCAGCTCTCAATTATCGATCTCAAACAGGGCGCGATCGGAAATGGCGAGCGATTCGAACTCCCAGCGCTCCTGGGCGGGCTGCCGGTGCGGCTGCATTATTCGCTGCGCGACGGGAGCCCGGTATTCGAAGGATGGGAGCGGCAAGCCGGGTCCGTGGAGACCTTCGAACAGGGCGCCGCGCGCGCCATCGGTGATCCATATCCGATACGAGGCAATGAGGCCGGCATATTCGGTTTTGTGAGTCGTTCCGGCGGCGAGAGCGCGCAGTTGCCGCAGTACGAACAGAGAGGCGCTTCCGTAGGCCGCAGGCTCACAGACGCGTTGATCTCACAGCTGCTCAGGGGGCCGGATTCACTCGAGGACGGCTCTGTACGCGACGCCTTCAACGCATACCTCAAGCGCGATCCCAGCCTGCCGATCAATTCTGTAGTTGCCAATCATGAATGGAAGGCGCTCGTCAAAAGGGCTCTCTCCTACGCGGTCGGGCATTCGCCCGTGTTCGGACCGGGCGGCGTACGCGCCATAGTCGCCGTGCACGAGGATGCGGCCGCGGTCCTTGGAATCGATCCCGCGCAGTTTGCGCACGTCCTTGAGGAATGGGAGGGGCACCTCAGGTTTGAGAGCGTTTCCGAACGCATGTTCGATGATGAATTGCCGAATCGAATCCCCGCGCAGGGGGCCTCGCTGCAGGAGATGCTCTCGCACGCCCTCTACAGCGAACTGGGCCTTCGCGCCGCGGTATCGCTCGGCCAGGCGGACGAGCAGGGCGGCGCCATACCGAGATCGGAAGAGGTGTCGCTGCAGTGGAGCGTAGCCCGCATGAGCATGATCGACGATCCCAGAGAGAAGGTCGACGCGGCATTCCGCCTTACGAGCGCTTATGCGAAGATGGGGATGAAGGCCGCAGGCAGGACCCTTGCCTTGATCGTCTCTCACTCGGATATCGTAGAGCCCCATGTCGATGACGAGGCCTTCGTTCGCCGCTGGAGAAGGTCCGAGCTGGAATTGCTTTTCGCCGCCATCATGGGAAGTGAGGCGTGGGGTATCGCGAGCCATCGCTCGTTTCGGCAGTACCTGACTCAGGCGGAAAACGCGGCGATAAACGGCCTCATCGAATTCGGCAACGTGGGCTCGGCCCTCGCAGAGCTCAAGAAGCACGACTTCACGTCGATGAGCGATGCGCAGATCTGGCAGAAAGTGGAAGCCGCCACCGGCGGGCGGGTCGAATACTTCCTGGATCACGTGGCCGAGGAGATGACCGCGGCCTTCTTTGGATTTTTCAGGAGAGAGCGGGAGATTTAGGGCTGTGACCCTTTGAGAAGGAAACCTTCCTTCCGGCAAGCGCCTCAAGCGATCTGCAGAGTTTCGTGAAGTTTCCAATCCCATCCTCCAGCGGAGTCTTCGGGTATATCTCGTAAAAGCTCTTTACGGAAGCGGGCGTCACGTCGAACATGACCACATTCCCGCCCGCTGCGAGCGCCGTCCTCCTACCCTCGCGAGGATTGATAGTGAAGAGCGCGGTGGTTGCCGGCAGCATGGCCAGCGGATTCACGATCCTCGTCAGCGCCACTACCTTATAGACCGATACGTCGTCCGGCTGGATGAACCTCGTGGCATCGGGAGTGGCCTCTGTGAGCGGGGTTTTGGGATTGGCGACAAAAGGCCCGCAGCCGATCATGTCCAGGTCGAGCTCTCGGAAGAGAAGGATATCGCTCGCCACGGATTCGTAAGTCTGCCCGGGCAGCCCCACCATTATCCCGGACCCTGTCTGAAATCCGATGCGCTTGAGCGTGCGAAGCGCTTCTATGCGCTCTTCGCATCGCTCGCCGGGATGCAGGCGCGCGTAAAGCTCAGCATCGGAGGTCTCGTGTTTCAGAAGATAACGATCCGCACCGGCCTCAAACCAGGCGCGATAGGTCTCTTCCCGCCTCTCGCCTAGCGACAGTGTGATCGCGATATCGCATTTTGATTTTATTTTCCTCACTATGCCCGCGACCATCTCCTCGGTGAAGTGCGGGTCCTCGCCCGATTGCAGCACCATGGTGCGGTAGCCGGCCGAGGCCGCGCTCATAGTCGTCGCGACGATCTCCTTGGGCGTCAGCCGGTATCGCTTGAGCTCCGCGTTCCCGGCGCGCAGGCCGCAATAGAGGCAGTCCTCGGTGCAGTAGTTCGAAATGTTGATGATGCCGCGCACGTGGATCTCTTCTCCCACAGACCTCTCTCGCACTTCGTCGGCGCGGCGGTAAAGCTTCTTGAGCGCGTTTCGATCGTTGCAGCGCAGCCACTTAGAGATCTCGTCGCGGCTCATCACGGTGTCACACATAGATGTCTCTCTTACCTTCCCTGACCCGCGCGAGATGGGACCGCACGCGTTCTCGCAGGTCGGCGTTTTCTATCTCGGAGTCGATCATGTTATCTATCATCGCAAAGCCCTCGACGCGCAGCGGATCGTCGCCGAAGTCGATGAGGTACTCCGCAAACGTCAGCACCGCATTCGGCAGGCAGTTGTGCTTGATGAGCCCGGGTTTGGCCAGGTCCATGAAATCCTTGCCCACGCGGCCCAGCCTGTAGCACGCAGTGCAGAACGACGGGATGTGGCCGTGGCCCATGATGTCGCGCACGACCTCGATTATGGGGCGCGTGTCGCCGAGCGAGAATTGGCAGTCCGTGGCAGTAACACCTTGCGCCGCACCTGTCTCGTCATGCGTGTATCCGCCGGGATTTGTGCGGGAACCCGCGGAGATCTGCGAGACGCCGAGCTCAAAGGCGAGCCGTCTCATCGCTGCGCCCTCGCGCGTGCTGAGGATTATGCCTGTGTAGGGCACGGCGATGCGGATGAGCGCGATGATCTTCTTGAAATCGTCGTCCGATACAGCATGCGGCGGATTGAAACTGAGCGGCGCGCCGTTGGCCGGTTCGATCCTGGGCACTGAGATGGTGTGCGGCCCCACGCCGAACTTATTCTCCAGGTGCTCTATGTGGGAGAGCAGCGCCAGGATCTCGTACCGCCAGTCGTAAAGCCCGAAGAGCACGCCGATACCCACGTCGTCAAACCCGCCCTCGAACGCGCGATCTATTGACTCGAGGCGGAAATTATAGTCCGCCTTGGGCCCACGCGGGTGCAGCCTGCGGTAGGTGGGCTCGTGATACGTCTCCTGGAAGAGCTGATAAGTGCCTATGTTGTGGCGATGCAGCTCGCGGAATTCTTCCACCGATAGCGGCGCGATATTGACGTTGATGCGCCGGATGCTGCCTTTCTCATTTTTTACGGAATATATCGTGTCGATCGACTTGAAGACGTAACCCAGCCCCTCTTCATTATACGATTCGCCCGCCACCAGCAGCACACGCTTCTGCCCCTGCGCGAGGAGGACTTCCGTTTCGCGCCTTATCTCATCCTGCGAGAGCGCCCTGCGGATCAGGTCCTTGTTCGCCTTCCTGAAGGCGCAGTAGGCGCAGTCGTTCTCGCAGAGATTGGAGATATAGAGCGGCGCGAAGATGACGATCCTGTTTCCGTAGATCTCGTTCTTGATCCACCGCGCGGTCTCGTAGGTCTCCTGCATGAGCTCCCGGTCGTTCACTGAAAGGAGCGCCAGCGCTTCGTCTCGGGCGATGCCGTGCATGAGCCTCGCCTTGGTCAATATCTCCCTGATCCTTGATGCAGAGGCTTCGCCTGTGGTCTTCACGTTGCGGCGATATACTAAAGGGGACCAGGCCTGTAAATGTGCATTTGTGAGTCTTGACCGCATTCGGTTTTATCTGATAAGTATTTCGCCGCGAGATGGCTACGAGCCCAGGAGGGTAGGCATGCTCATAACCGAAGATGAAGCGTTGAATAGCGAATTGACGGCCATGGCCGAGTCATATGGAAGGAGCCGGAGCGCGCTCATACCCATGCTCCAAAATGTGCAGTCAAAGCACTCGCGCATCTCCGAATATGCAATGCAGCTCATCGCCGATATACTCGATATCCATCCTGTCGAGGTTTATGGCGTAGTTTCATTTTATCACTTCCTCAACACCGACCCGAAGGGAAGGTTCATAATCCGCCTTTGCCGCAGCATCTCCTGCGAAATGACGGGCAAAGATCGGGTGGCCAGACAGCTTATCAATGATCTCGGGATCGACTTTGGGCAAACCACAGCCGACGGAAGGTTCACTCTTGAATGGGCGAACTGCATCGGCATGTGCGATCAGGGGCCAGCGCTCATGATAAATGACGCCGTGTACACGAATGTTACACCCGATAAGTTGCACGACGTTTTGGATGAGTGCAGGCGCACGATGGGCCTGCATGCAATGGAGAGGAGGGATGTATGCCCGTTATGAGCGCCTCTCATAAAGGTCTGGTGACGTTCAAACAGGCGGCGGCGGATGTCGGCTTGAAGGCCGCTGCAGTGAAGTCCGGCACGGAGATCATAGACGAGATCACCAAGTCCGGCCTCAAGGGGCGGGCTGGCGCAGGTTTTCCCACCGGATTTAAGTGGAAGCTTGCGTCCGCGACAAAAGGCGAGGACATCAACAAGTTCGTGGTGTGCAACGCGGACGAGGGCGAGCCCGGCACCTTCAAGGACAGGGTCATACTGAACGAATGCGCTGATCTTGTCTTCGAGGGCATGACCATTGCCGCCCGCGCTATCGGAGCAAAAGACGGCATCGTCTTTTTGCGCGGCGAGTACGCTTTCTTGAGGAGGCGGCTTGAAGAGACGCTGGCGCGGCGCAGGGTAAAGAACCTGCTCGGGAAGTCCGTCCTCGGGGTGAAGAATTTTGACTTTGACGTGGAGATAAAGATGGGTTCAGGCGCATATATCTGCGGCGAGGAGACGGCCCTGATAGAAACGCTGGAGGGACATCGCGGTGAACCTCGAAACAGGCCTCCGTTCCCCGTGGATATCGGCTACTTCAAACACGGCACCCTGGTCAACAATGTGGAGACCCTCTGCTGGGCGGCGATTATCATGTCCCGGGGCGCGGCATGGTTTCAACAGGCGGGCACGAGTGATTCCGCCGGTTACAAAATCCTGAGTGTCTCCGGCGATTGTTCGGCCCCCGGAGTCTATGAGTTCCCCATGGGTGTTACGATTGCAGAGCTCTTGAAAGAGGTTGGCGGCGAGGGCGCCAAGGCCGTGCAGGTCGGAGGTGCGTCCGGCGTCTGCGTTCCAGCCAGGGAATTCGATCGCAGGATTACCTTTGAGGACGCAGCGACCGGAGGTTCGATCATCGTATTCGGGCCGCAGCGCGACATGCTCCATGTTGCCGAGAATTTCCTCGAATTTTTTGTCGATGAATCGTGCGGGCAATGCACCCCGTGTCGTCTCGGAAACTCCAAACTCCTGGAGGCCGTCCGCATGCTCAAAGACGGCGTGTGCTCGATGAGTTATCTGAACGAGGTCGTCTCGCTGGGTGAGACGATGCAGCTGGCTGCAAAATGCGGGCTCGGACAATCCAGCCCCAACGCATTCCTGTCGATAGTCAATAATTTCAAGGATGAGATAATGGGTCGTGTGAGCGGCGCCGGCGCTTGAAAGTCTGAAAGGAGCAAGACATGCCCGAAAAGAAGTTCGGCGAAGATATCTCCAGGGCGCCTGAATCGCAGCGGCGACACAAGATCGACAAATACGACGTCGAGGACATCGCCGCCAGCGTCAAGCTCACGATAGACGGTCGGGAGATCGCGGTCCCCGTAGGCACGACGATACTCGAGGCTGCAAAGGAGCTCGGTATTCGCATCCCGACCCTCTGCTATCACGACGATCTGTGCGTGGCAGGCGTCTGCCGCATGTGCGTGGTCGAGGTGGAAGGGCAGCGCACGCTGCAGGCCTCATGCGCCTACCCGGTGACACAGCCGCTCAATGTGCACACTCACACAAAGAAGGTCCGCCACGCCCGAAGGCATGTGATAGATCTTTTGCTCTCAACTCACTACGGCGATTGCTACGCCTGCAGCCGAAACAACAACTGCGAGTTGCAGTCGCTTGCAAAGGAATATGGAGTGGATTTCTTCAGGTTCGGGCATCCTGATAAGCCGCGCTTCAAACAGGATCAATCGAGCCATGCGGTCTTCCGCGACAAGGACAAATGCGTGCTCTGCCGTCGTTGTGTCAGGACCTGCATCGATTTTCAGGAGGTCGGTGTCTATGAGGCCGCGGGTCGCAGCAACAACACTAAGATCGATACGTTCATGGACAAACCCCTGGCCGAAGTGATTTGCATCAACTGCGGCCAGTGCATCAATCGTTGCCCGACCGCAGCGCTGCGCGCCAATGATGTGACGGACGATGTCTGGGCCGCGATCGAAGATCCCGCGAAGCACGTGGTTATCCAGACGGCTCCGTCGCCGCGCGCTGCGATTGGCGAGTGTTTTGGCAAACCTCCAGGCACCGCGTTCACCTTTGAACTGAACACCTCGCTTCGACTTTGCGGTTTCGATAAGGTGTTTGACACCAACTTTGCGGCCGATCTTACCATCATGGAGGAGGGGACGGAGCTGCTTCAGAGGCTCTACAATGCGCTGGTGAAGAATGATGCGTCGGTAGCACTTCCCATGTTCACAAGTTGCTCGCCAGGATGGATCAAATATATTGAGCACTTCTATCCTCAATATCTGCCCCACGTGTCCAGCTGCAAGAGCCCGCAGCAGATGTTCGGTGCCCTGATCAAGACGTATTACGCGAAAAAGAACGGGATCGACCCCAAGGACATCGTGAGCGTTGCGCTCATGCCGTGCTCGGCAAAGAAGTTCGAGTGCAACCGTCCGGAGATGTGCGCCAGCGGTTATAAAGACGTCGATTATGGGCTGACGACCAGGGAACTCGGTAAGATGATAAGCGAGACGGGCATCGAGCTTCCGAAGATGGCTAAATCCGGCTTCGATGATCCGTTCGGCACGGCCACCGGTTCAGGCGTCATCTTTGGCGCGACCGGCGGCGTCATGGAGGCTGCGCTGCGCACGGTCATAGAGCTTGTCACCGGCAAGAAGGTCGAAAACTTCTTCGATCACGCGGACATCATCCCCGTGCGCGGATTCGAAGGCATCAAGTACGCGGAGATACCGGTGAAGGAGGTCGGCCCTGTGCCGGATCTCGTGAAGCACCTCTTCCCGAATTGGGATTGGCTTGCTGGCGCCACCCTCAAGGTAGGCGTCTGCCACGGCACTGCGTACGCGAAGCAGGTGCTTGAGGACATAAAGTCGGGCGGTAAATTCAGCGAGTGCCACTTCATCGAGTTCATGGCGTGTCCGGGCGGTTGCCTGGGCGGGGGAGGGCAGCCGATCCCGACCAACGCGGAGATCCGGGCGGCGCGCGCAAAGGCGATCTACTCGGAAGATCGCTCATACGACGTCCGTAAATCACACGAGAACCCGGCGATCCTTCATATGTACGGTGAATTTCTGACCGATGGGCCGTGCGGGCAACGCAGCCACGAGTTGTTACACACGCACTATACGCCAAGGGGGAAGTACATTCCTTAGCCCTGAGCCGGTCGAAGGGTTGACTTTTTGCGCGCGCTGAAGCTGAATGAATACCAAAGGAGCATCATGACTGTCCGGTTAACACCGGCGTTTACTCATTCCCCTCCTTTGTAAGGAGGGGCTAGGGGAGGTAGATCGCGGATTTTCCAAGGTCTACCCCACCCGACCTCCCCTTACAAAGGGGAGGAGATTTGAAATTCGAGTTTCAAACGAGACACAGCATTTTCCATGTGTTGCACGCGATTTTATTGCGATTTCAGGTTAAACCGGACAGTAGTGAAGGAGCATAGAAGATGAAACAGGAACTCGACAAGCGGGTCAGCGGCATCGTCGGCAAATACCCGAATAGAAAATCAGCGATCCTGCCAGTTCTGGACCTGATGCAGAGGGAGGGAGGTAATACTCTATCTTCTGATGCGATCAAGAAAGCGGCGAGCTTGTTCGGCATTTCTGTTGCTGAGGTCCATGGAATTGCCACGTATTATTCAATGTTCAATACAAAACCCGTCGGCAAGTATCACATCCAGGTTGACACGTGCGTTCCTGCATTCTTGAGCGGCGCGGATGAAATCCTTGCACATCTCACGCGGCGTCTGGGTATCGGCGTTGGGGAGACGACCGATGACGGACTCTTCACTCTCTCTGCGGTACAGGATCTTGCATCGTGCGGCACCTGCCCGGTTATTCAGGTGAACGACACTTATTACGAGAATCTCAAGATCGATGAGGTGGATGCGCTGATAGATTCGCTCAAGTCGGGCAAGATGCCGGAGCCGGATCGCAGCTCGAATTTCGGCAGCGCATGCAATATCCTGCTCAAAAATCGCGGCAACCCGAAAGCGACGGATATTTCGGTATATAAAAAGGGCAACGGTTATGCCGCGCTGGGCAAGGCCATGAAGATGCAGCCCGGGGAAATCATCCGCATGGTGAAGGAATCCATGCTGAGGGGGCGGGGTGGGGCAGGGTTTTCGGCCGGAACCAAGTGGGGATTCCTGCCGAAAAACGATCCGCGGCCTGTGTATTTGATCTGCAACGCAGACGAAGGGGAGCCCGGCACCTTCAAGGACCGGCAGATCATGCAGTACGATCCTCATCTCTTGATAGAAGGTATCGCAATCGCCGCATATGCCATCGGCGCCAAGAAGGCATTTATTTATATACGCGGCGAATTCCGCTGGATCTCCGAAATACTTGAGAAGGGAATCGAGCAGGCGCACAAAGATGGAAGGCTCAAGCATGTGGATATTGTGGTGCATCGCGGCGCGGGTTCTTACGTCTGTGGCGACGAGACCGCGCTCATCGAATCTCTCGAAGGGAAACGCGGCAATCCGCGTGTGAAGCCGCCGTTTCCCGCCAACGTCGGTCTATACGGCTGTCCCACGATTGTGAACAACGTGGAGACGCTGGCATGCATCCCGTTCATCGTGGAGAAAGGACCGGAGGCGTTCAAGGCGATCGGCACGTCGGGCAATTACGGCCCCAAGCTCTACGGCGTATGCGGCGACGTCAACAAGCCGGGCGTCTATGAGTATCCCATGGGCACGCAGCTCGAAACTATACTCGATGCGGCAGGCGGTGTGAAGGGCAGGCTCAAGGCCGTTATCGCGGGCGGGCTGTCAGTGCCGATACTCACGGCCGAAGAGAGCAAGGGGCTGATCCTTGATTTTGATTCCTGTCTCACTGCCGGCACCATGCTGGGTTCCGGCGGCACCATCGTCATTAACGATACCGTTTCCGTCCCTGATCTGGCCCTGCGCACCATTACATTCTATGCCCATGAATCGTGCGGCCAGTGTGTGCCGTGCTGGCGGGGGGCTCATGTCATCGAGAAGTTGCTCCACAAACTCGTACATGGAGACGGCGCTATTTCGGACATCGACACGGTCCTTCAACTCTGCAGGACGATCAAGGGCTCGACGATCTGTCCTACGGGAGACGCGTTCGCGATCCCGATCGAGGCGATGGTGACAAAATTCAGAGGGGAATTTGAGGCGCTGGCGAAAGCACAAAGGTGAAAGCTCAAAGCTCAAAGTAAAACCTTGGTATATTCAGAGATGTTCCTTTGAGCTTTCAGCTTTGAACTTTCAGCTGCTGTGCTTTCAGCTTTGAGCTTATTTTAGGGAGGCATCATGGACAAGATAGAGCTGAATCAGCTTTTTTCCGTGGCAATTCAGCGCGAGATAGAGGCGCACGAGTTTTATGTGCAGGTGGCGGAGCGAGTGGATAACGAAGGCGTCAAGCAGGTCTTCAATCAACTCGCGCTGGAGGAGTTGGGTCACAAGGAGTTGCTTGAGAAATTCAAGAGCGACCCTACGCTGGTCATGAAGTTCAGTGAAACGCCTCTTGTCGATTACAAAATCGCCGAGGCCACCGATGAGCCAAGGCTTTCCATTCACATGAAACCGTCGGACGCAATAGCGCTTGCCATCAAGAAGGAACAGAGGTCCGTGGAATTCTATCAAGGTCTGGCGCAAAGCACTAGCGACGGCGAGATGAAGAAGATATTCGAGAACCTTGCGAGGATGGAACTCGGTCACAAAGTGAAACTCGAGAACGTGTTCGTGGAGATCGGATATCCGGAGGTGTTTTAGAAGCTATCTCATAAATCCCCTCCCCTTTGTAAGGGGAGGGTTAGGGTGGGGTAGATCTACCTCCCCTTGCCCCTCCCCTTCGACTCTGCTCAGGGCAGGCTTACAAAGGAGGGGAATTTATGAGATGAGTTCTAGAGAGGAAGAGTCTGGTGGCTCACCTGGCCTTCAAAGCCAGCAGCGGGCGGATAACACCGTCTGTGGCAGGTTCGATTCCTGCCCTTTCTGCACGAAACAGCAGCTCAAAGCTCAAAGCAAAACCTTGATATCTTCAGAGATGTTCCTTTGAGCTTTCAGCTTTGAACTTTCAGCTGCTGAGCTTTCACCTTTGAGCTTTGAGCTAGGTTTATGAAGCAACCAACCGGACAATCGCGTTATATCCCTGCGGTCGGCAGGGTTATTGCGCGTCCTGAGATCGCGCCGCTTATCGCGCTCTATGGACATGCATCAATAGTTCACGTTATTCGAGATGAGATTGATCGCTTGCGCGCTGATGGCGGCGATCCTTCGCTTGATCTTATCTCCAGCCGCGTCGCCGCGCGCATCAAATCCCTGGTCACTCCCGGTCTTGTGCGTGTCATCAATGCGACCGGTGTTGTTATCCACACCAATCTTGGCCGCGCGCCTCTTAGCCCCGCTCACGCAAAGCGCGTTTCCGAAATTGCGCAGGGCTACTGCAATCTGGAGTTCGATCTCGCCTCAGGGAGGCGCGGGGATCGACAATCGCGGCTGCGCGAGCTTTTGCGATTTGTTGTGGGCGCCGAGGATGCGCTTGCGGTCAACAACAACGCGGCCGCGGTGTTGCTTGTGCTCAAGCAGCTTGCGTCACGAAAGGAAGTGATCGTCTCGCGCGGCGAGCTCATCGAGATCGGTGATTCATTCCGACTCCCAGATATCATGCGTGAGAGCGGTGCAAAGCTTGTCGAGGTTGGCACGACAAACCGTACGCGTATTTCAGATTATGAACGAGCCATCACCGACAAAACCGCGATGCTGCTCAAGGTCCACCATAGCAATTTCAGGATGCAAGGCTTTGTCGAAGAGGCCTCGATCGCGAACATCTCGAAGCTCGCGCACGAGCGCGGATTGATATCAGTTTATGACCTCGGCTCAGGCCTGCTCACGCGCCCTGAAGGCCTGCCGCTCAAGGATGAACCGACGGTTCGGGAGGCGATCGAGGCAGGTGCGGATCTCGTCACCTTCAGCGGCGACAAGCTGCTCGGCAGTGCGCAGGCAGGCCTCATCGCCGGCCGCAGGGCACTCGTCGCGAGGCTCGCAAAGGCCCCGCTCATGCGCGCGCTGAGACCGGGCAAGCTCACGATAGCGGCGATTGAGGATTTATGCCTCCAATATCTCGATTATACAAATCTTGTTAATGAGAACCCCGTCTTTCGCATGATCAAGCGCGACACAGACGATCTTCGTGCTGCAGCGGAATCACTTGCAACAAGATTGCGCGACGGAGGAGTCGCGACAGAGGTCGTGCCGAGCAACGGGCAAGTGGGCGGCGGCGCGCTGCCCGGCCTCATGCTCCCGGGATGGGCGGTAGAGATCGTGCCGCCTGTCAAAGGAACGCGTGCGGCAAAGCGTTACGCCGAGACACTCTTCACAGCGCTGCTCAAGAACCGTCCCCCGGTGCTGGGCATTTTGCGCGAGGGCAAATTCCTGCTAGACGTTCGAGCGCTCGATAAAGACGACATCGAGATCGCAGCCGCAGCGATTCTATCGGCAGTCCATGCGGTCAAGTGTTGACCCCGACACGCTAGAATGAAACTACCCTGTCGCAATCTGTTATCATTTCGTAAAGATCGTTCATCGTTGAAAAAGGACAGTGCTCCGTTCCTTTTGAATGTCGCATCTTAAGGCACGTTCCGCATGCAAAGATATTTCCTCCTCCTTCAATGAACGCCTGCATCTGCTCCGTCACCTTGAAACTCTCCGTGTCGAGCGACTCGCACTCGACGCCCCCGGCAATAAGAAATGCCCTGACTCCATCGCCCTTTTTCAAGGCAAAATTCCCGAGGCGGAATGCGTTCCATACGACTTCCGGATTGTTCGAATAGACAATGATTCCCAGCTTCATCTTTCACCACCTCTTTTTTCCGCTGACCTCTCCCTTTACCGCCCGTGCAACGACCTCTACGGCGAAATCGATTTCGTCTGCTGTCGTTTTTCTTCCAGTGGAGAAGCGCACTGTGCCGCGCGCCCGCTCAGCAGGGACGTTCATCGCCTTCAGCACGGGCGATATCTGGATGCCGCCTGAATGGCATGCAGAACCTGCCGAGGCAGCCACATCATCTTTGATTGCGAGGAGCAGGGCGTTTGCATCAATGCCGCTGAATCCCACGCTCAGTGTATTGGGCAGGCGTTTTTCGATGTGTCCGTTCATTCTCAGGTCAGACACCTTCCCAATCAGTCCGCAATACAATCTCTCCCTCATCGCATGCATGTGGAGCGCGTTTTTTTCCAGGTCCAGCCGCGCGATCTCGAAGGCCTTGCCGAGGCCCACGATTTCCAGGACGTTCTCCGTTCCCGCTCGGCGATCCTGCTCATGGCCCGCGCCGTGCATAAACTTTTCGATATTTACTCCGCGACGGATATACAGCGCGCCAACCCCCTTCGGGGCGTATAACTTGTGTCCGGCCGTAGACAGCAGGTCCACACCGAGCTCTTCGACGTCCACGGCAATTTTGCCGACCGACTGAGCTGCATCCGTGTGCATCAATGCGCCGCGGGAGTGCGCGATGTCGGATAGTGCACGAATTGGCTGGATCGTACCGACCTCGTTGTTCGCATGCATGATGGTGACCAGGATCGTATCCCCGCGGATGGCCTGACGAAGATCATCAGGATCGACAAGGCCGGTTTGATCAACAGGCAGGACGGTAATTTCAAAACCATGCTGCGTGAGCCATTTGCACACATCGAGCACGGCGGGATGTTCTATGCTTGAGGTAATGATATGCTTCCCGCGGCCGCTCCCGGCCCATGCGGCCCCTTTAATCGCATGATTGTTCGATTCAGTCCCGCCGCTGGTGAACACGATCTCTTCAGGCACGGCGCCAAGCGCGGATGCAACCTGTTCGCGCGCCTTGTTGACCGCAACCTTCGCTTCACTGCCAAAGGCGTGCGAGCTGGAGGGATTTCCGAAACAACCTTCCAGAAAGGGCCTCATCGCATCGATCACCTTCGGATCGTGCGGAGTCGTCGCGTTGTAGTCCAGATAGATTGGTCTTCGCATATGAACTATTCCCCCACGGCCACCGGCAGGCCCTTTGCCCTCCAGTCCGGAATCCCGTCTTCGAGACGAATTGCATCAAACCCTCGTTTGCGAAGATACTCGACCGCCTTGAGCGCCAGGACACAATAAGGCCCCCGGCAGTAGGCCACAATTTGACGATGTCGCGGGAGCTTCTTCAGGTAACATTTGAGTTCGGGCAGGGGGATGGAAACGGCGCCCGGGATATGGCCGGCCCTGAATTCCTCCCTCGGCCGCACGTCAAGGACCATCACTTTGCCCTCGCGCACGCGCCGAAGCAGAGTTTTGCGGTCAATCTCTTCCATGCTGTCGCGGGATGTAAAAAATTCCTGTGCTACGCGCGCGATATCGGCAATATGGTTTTCCGCAAGCTTGCGCATGGCGCGCAGGAAATCGCCGACCTCGCGGGATGCGATCCGGTACGTCACATACAGGCCGTTTTTTTCCGCTTCGACCAGCCTTGCCGCATGGAGCACGCGCAGGTGTCGGGATGCGTTCGCAATCGTCAGCGCGGTTTCGGTGGCCAGCACCTCCACGGTTCGCGCCCCCTGCGCCAGCACGTCGAGCAACTCGAGCCTCTTGGGACTGGAAAGCGCCTTGCCCACGCGCGCAAGATGCTCAAAGACCGTATTCTTGAACTGTCGCTCGTTCACATCGCTCCTTGATAGTATTCAATTAATTGATTGAATAGTTGATGATTGAAGTTTCGTCAATCTTTCTTTAACGCACCACTGGCGGACATGATTGACTGCAAAAGCTATGTGATGGAGCTCTGTCGGGCCTTCAGCTCTCCGACTGGGCCTTGGGCAACCCCATCACAACCCCATCAGACGGAGCGGGTTTCGACAGGCTTGCGCTATTGCTTCAAATTAACATGATTCGGTCAAGATTTGTCCAGCGGGCATTCAGTGAGTTTGTGATTTTGGTCTTAATCGATCAGATTGTCGCGCTGAAAGAGATGCCAGGAGGTGGAATCGACTGTTCTTGATAGTGCCTGACGTCGATCTTTGCTTGAAGAGGATAAGATCGAATAAAACAGGTGCGTCAAAGTGAATGACTCTTTAAGCCGGCGGGCTGGTCATACGGATAGCCATCGCATCGGTAACTTTCCTGCCAAGCCTCTCGCACAGCTCGCGATACTTCTTGAGTACCCAGCCTGGGTCGCCGATGAAATGCGTGTGCGAGATGTTCATCAACCTGCGATGCTCGATTAGCGCCTCAACGATAGCTCGGTACTCGCGCTGACGCTCCAGTGGATTTCTCCCCAGAGCAAGATATGATAGCGAAGGAGTGATGAGCTTATCGGCCTTGCCGTAGGCATAGTATTGATATGATGACCAATCGTTCCGGCATGGATGAGTCACTTTGTGGACCCTGTGCTGATTGAGATCTATGTATGCCATGGCCGTGAGCATGTGTTCGTCTGACTCGATGACCGGAGATTTAAACCTGTCCATGACCACCTGACCGCGACGTTTGAGCTGCTTGTTGACGATCCTTGCAAACTGGCTGTTCACGACCCGGAAAAAGGCGGAAAACTTTTCTTTACCCTGAAGATGCCCTGCAAGGTGAGGATGGTTGTCCATGAAGTTGTATGCGTGAATTTGAACTCCGTATTTGTCCTTATACTTGAGGAGGAGGTTGTAGTAGGCGCGTTTTGCCCAATCCCATTGAAGCAGCCAGTCGTTGTTGTGGCACTGCCATGTGACATGGAAGCAGGCATCGTCGTATATGATTTCGTATCTGGGCAGATAGGCCATGCGTACCATAATAAGCAAACGACATGCCAAGAGAGATTATCGATATAATCATAGCTCAGAGGCATTATAACGAATAGTGCCAAGACAGGTGCTGCGTTTCACTGCACCTCTGCCCAATTCCGCTCCGTCTGATGATCTGCTCATGATGATACTCGACCAGGGCCCGCCGCACCTGGCGCCACATGCGCTCCTGCGTCGCGGCGGAGAGCAGGGCGCTTCCGGCATCTGAAGGGATGACGAGGATGTCCGCAT
>JBBAAC010000030.1:0-16618 GCA_041658465.1 bacterium
GGAAGAGTTGAATGGCCTGATCGACGGCACGCGACCCCGCGAGGCCGATCGCCTCGTGTACGTCGGCAACCCGGATCACCTCGGGAACGTCAGGTTCGTCATCACCCTGGACAGCGACACGCAATTGCCGCATGACACCGCCCGCAGGATGATCGAGACCCTGGCGCACCCGCTGAACCGGGCGCGCTTCGATGGCGCGGGCCTCGTCCAGTCCGGCTACACCATCATCCAGCCGCGCGTCAGCCCCTCCCTGCCGAGCACGAGTAGCACGCCTTTCAGCCGGCTCTTCTCGGACCCGGTCGGCATCGACCCCTACACCAATGCGGTTTCCGACGTCTCCCAGGACCTGGCGGGCGAAGGTTCCTATCACGGCAAAGGCATCTACGATGTGCGCGCCTTCAGCCAAGTGCTGTCCGGCAGGTTTCCCGAGGCGTTGCTCCTCAGCCATGATTTGATTGAAGGCGCTCACGTCCGGGTGGGACTCGCCAGCGACATTGAGCTGTATGATGAGTTCCCGCAGGATTACTTAAGTTACGTCAAGCGGCAGCACCGCTGGATTCGCGGCGATTGGCAGATCGCGGATTGGATCCTGCCGCGTGTTCCGGGGCCCGGCGGCGTGAAAGGAGCTAATCCGCTCTCCTGGTTTGATCGCTGGAAGGTATTCGACAATCTGCGCCGGAGCTGGCTGCCCGCAACCAGCTTGGGCCTGCTGATGGCCTCGTGGCTCATCTCCTCTCGGGCCGGGTGGATCGCCACCGCTGTGGTCGCCGCCCAACTGTTCTTTCACTCCCTGGCGCAGCCGGTCACCTGGGCGACAACCGGTCAGGGCTTGAAGGGCGTCTCCCTCGCGAGAAAAGCTCATGATCTGCTGCGCGTGCTGGTGGAAGCGGCACTGCTTCCGTACCAGGCCTGGCTGGCGCTGGATGCCACGGCACGGGTCCTCTATCGAAGACACATCTCTCATCAAGGGCTCCTGGAGTGGACTTCGGCCCAGGCGACGCATGGCGGTGCCCAGGCCAAGGTGCCCCTGTTTCTGCTTTCCATGGGGCTCGCGAGTTTGTTCAGCGTGCTCGTCGGATGGGCAGTGCTCTATTTCCGACCGGAAAGCTTCCGGGTGGCCGGCCCCTGGCTGGTGCTCTGGTTCCTCTCCCCGATGATCGGCTGGCTCCTCAACAGGCGACCGCAGGTAACGCAGCCGCAATTCCTGCTTCCGGCAGAGGACCGGCAATTTATGAGGGATGTTGCGAGGCGAACCTGGCGCTATTTCTCGGATTTTGTGGATCAGGACACCTCATGGCTGCCGCCCGACAATTACCAGGTCTCCTATCACAATCGGCTGGCCCTGCGGACGAGCCCGACCAATATCGGCCTCTATATGGTCGGCATGCTGGGCGCCCACGATTTCGGATATGTCACCGTGGATCAAGTCGCACAGAAGCTCTCGCAGACGATGGAGGCGATTGAGAAACTGGAGCGCTATGAAGGCCATCTGCTCAATTGGTACGACATCCAGACCCTGGAACCCCTGAAGCCGCGCTACGTTTCCACCGTGGACAGCGGGAACCTGCTCGGATCCTTGTGGGCCCTGGACCAGGGGCTTGCCGCGCTCCTGCAGGCGCCGCTCCTGGGTGTCAAGGCCTTTGAGGGTCTGCGGGATACGGGACACGTCCTGCAACAGGTCATCCGCGATGGAAAGCATACGGGCTTCAAGCCCCAAGCCCTGGGTGAACTGCTGCGTGCATGGGAATTCCCGCCAGACCATATCACTGCCTTACTGCGCCTTCTGCGACGGACGGAAAGCGACGCCGGCAATCTTTTCGAGAGGACGTTTGGTTCCGCTATCGCCGAAGAGAACGTTGCGTATTGGTTCCAGCAGATACAGAGCCAACTCGCGTCCTGGAAAAACATTGCAGATCGGTATCTCACCTGGATCGAAATCTTAAACGAGAAGACGGAGGAGGAAGTCGCCCAACTGGATCCGGATGCCGTGCCGGCATTCCGTGAGGCCCTTCTTCACGCACCATCGCTCCAGGACCTTGCCCACGGACACATCCCGTGCATCGCATCCCTTCAGGCCATCCGGGAGAAAGCGCCGGCGGATGCGTGCGCCCTCCGGGACTGGATTGACCGCGTCGTGGATGCCTTCGAAAAGTCAAAATGGCTGGCGAGCGAGATGCTGGCCCTCACCCTGCGACTCCTGCAGTCAGGACGTGAACTCTCCGCATCGATCGACATGCGCTTTCTGTACAACGCCGATCGCCGGCTGTTTTCGATCGGGTACAATGTTTCTGAAGGACGCCTGGACCGCGCCTTTTACGATCTGCTGGCGAGCGAAGCGCGCCTGGGAAGTTTTGTCGCCATCGCCCGGGGAGACGTTCCGGTTGAACACTGGTTTGCCATGAGCCGGCCCTACGGCGCCGTCGGCCGCCGACGGGCGCTGCTCAGTTGGACCGGGACGATGTTCGAATACCTCATGCCGCTGCTGTTCCAGCGCACCTATGCGAACTCGCTGCTGGATAAATCCACCCGGGAAGCCGTGGCGATCCAGATCGCGTATGGCCTCAAGCACCGGGTGCCGTGGGGGATCTCGGAGTGTGCCTTCGGGGATCTGGATATCCATAAGACCCATCAATACTCCGCCTTTGGCGTGCCGGAACTCGGACTCAAGCGTGGCCTGGCGGAGAGGATGGTCGTCGCGCCCTATGCCACCATGCTGGCGGTCGACATCGCACCGCGGGCATCGGTGCGGAACCTGAAACGATTGGCCGCGCTGGGACTTTTGACCGATTACGGGTATTACGAAGCGCTGGACTTTAGTGGGCAACCAAGCCGCGAGGGCGAGCGCGGGGCGATCGTGCGCGCCTTTATGGCGCATCATCAGGGAATGAGTTTCCTGGCGCTCGTCAATTTTCTTCATGACCATTCCCTCCAGCGCCATTTTCACACCGACCCGCGCGTGCGCGCGGCTGAGCCTATGCTTCATGAACGCATCCCGAACATTCCGCCGCTGCACCATATTTCCACGCGTGAGCGAGTCTCTTCGGTGGCGAGCGTCGGCGACGTCACGCCTGCGGTCAGCCAGTTCGAAACGCCCCATACCAGCACGCCCAAGACCCAGCTGCTGTGCAATGGCCGCTATGGCCTGATGCTGACGAACGCCGGCGGCGGCTACAGCCGCTGGGGCGATTTCGAGATCACGCGCTGGCGATCGGATCGGACCCGGGATTCGTGGGGAACCTTCTGTTACATCCATGAAGCCGATGCAAACCGGCTGTGGTGCAACACCTATCACCCGACCGGCGGAAAGGTTCTGGACTATTGCGCCAACTTCACGCTCGACCGCGCCATGTTCCGGCGTGTCGATCATGACATTGAGAGTGAAACCGAGGTCGTCCTCGCGCCGGAAGATGACGTTGAGATTCGGCGGATGACGCTCGTCAATCGTTCCCCGCGCAGCCGCAGGCTCGATCTGACGAGTTACGTTGAACTCTCGCTGTCGTCGCACGATGCGGACCTGAAGCATCCGGCGTTCAACAAGCTCTTCATCCAGACGGAGGCGCTGCCTCAAGAACGAGCGCTTTTGGCTTACCGCCGGCCTCGCGGGAGCAGCGACCCGCCCGTCTTCGTTGCGCATCGCTTGACGCTCGCCGTGCCTGCCCTGCCTACCGGACAGGCAGGCGGCAGGCAGGATGAGGCCCCGGGTGAAGCCTTGCGCTTCGAGACCGACCGTAAGCGCTTCATCGGTCGCGGACGAACGCTCGCCAGCCCCATGGGCGCCTCGCAGGAACCCGGAAACAGCCAGGGATTTGTCCTGGACCCGATCTTCAGCCTGCGCCAGAGCTTGGAGCTCGGTCCAAATCAACGAATCCAGGTATCCCTGGTTCTGGCCGCTGGCGAGACACGAGAACAGGTCCTCGGTTTGATCGCCAAGTACGGCGATTCTCACGCGATCGACCGGGCGATGGATCTCGCCTGGAGCTCGGCCCAGCTCGAATTGCGCCTGCTGCGCATCCAGCCCGACGATGCGCGCTGCTTCCAGCAACTGGCAAGCCATCTGCTGTATCCCAATCCCCTCCTGCGCGGGGCGGCGGAACGCATTGCCCAGAACCGCAAGGGTCAGGCGGGGCTTTGGGCGTATGCCATCTCGGGCGACCTGCCCATTGCCCTGGTCGCCGTTGGCGAGACGAGGGATTTGGGCCTCGTCCGTCAAATGCTCCAGGCGCACACCTATTGGCGCATGCACGGGCTGATGGTTGACCTGGTGATCTTGAACGAGGAGGCCGGCGGCTATACGCAACCGCTGCGTGAACAACTCGAATACCTGATCCAATCCCATTCTGCGACCACGGGGGTGGATCGGCCCGGGGGAATCTATCTGCGTAGCGCGGATCTTATTCCGACGGAAGACCTGACGCTCCTGCGGGCCGTGGCGAGCGTGGTGGTGGTGGCGGCCCGCGGCACGCTGCCCCAGCAATTGGGCGTGCCGCTCAAAGCTCCTGATGTGCCAGGACCCATGACCTCGAAACGCGATCCCCGTGACCCTTCGGCCGCGCTCCCCTTCATGGAGCTCCCCTTCTTCAACAGCCTCGGCGGCTTCACGCCGGATGGCCGCGAATACGCGATCTATCTCGGTCCGGGCATGAACACACCGGCGCCCTGGGTCAACGTCATCGCAAACCCCACCTTCGGCACACTCGTCAGCGAGACCGGGGCCGGTTTTACCTGGCAGGGCAACAGCCAGCGCAATCGCCTGACGCCATGGTCGAATGACCCCGTGACGGATCCGCCTTCTGAAGCGCTCTACATCCGCGACGAGGAAACCGGGATTTTTTGGACGCCGACCGCGACGCCCATCCGCGAGGGGACCGCTTACCGGGCCAGGCACGGGGCAGGGTACACGGTCTTCGAGCATAACAGCCATGGCATCGAGCAGGAGTTGACCATCTTCGTTCCCGTGGATGATCAGGGGGGGCAGCCGATCAAGCTGCAAAGGCTCTCTCTCAGAAACGACACCGCCAGGTTGCGCAAGCTGTCGGTGACTTATTATGCGGAGTGGACGCTGGGCGAGTCTCGTGAATCTTCCCATGCGCACATCGTGACCGATTGGGATGATGAGGCAGAGGTTCTGATCGCCCGTAATTCCTACAATCCCGATTATGCGGATCGGGTGGCCTTCGCGGCCATGAGCGCGCCCGCGGCGTCGTACACCGGCGATCGCACCGCCTTCATGGGGCGCAACCGCTCGATGGAAAACCCGGTGGCGATGGAGCGAACGAGGCTTTCACGCCGGACGGGAGCGGGGCTGGACCCCTGCGCCGCGCTGCAGGTCACCTTGAAACTTGCTCCGGGCGAACGCGCCCAAATCACCTGCATGCTCGGCGAAGCGCGGTCGGTGGACGAGGTCCAGGCCCTGGTGCAGGCCTATCGCGACGATCTCACGTTGGAGGGCGCGCTTAAGCAAACGAAGGCGTGGTGGGATGATCGGCTCGGCGCGATTGAGGTGCAGACCCCCGAACTCGCCGTGAACTTTCTGATCAACCGCTGGCTGCTCTATCAAAGCCTCTCCTGCCGGATCTGGGGGCGTTCCGCTTTTTACCAGTCCGGCGGTGCCTTCGGCTTCCGCGATCAATTGCAGGACGTGATGGCGCTCGTGTACGCACATCCCAAACTCGCGCGCGGCCACATCCTCTCTGCGGCCGGCCGCCAGTTCAAGGAGGGCGACGTCCAGCACTGGTGGCACCCGCCGCGAGACGATGGCGTCCGCACGCGGATCTCCGATGACCTCCTGTGGCTTCCCTTCGTCGTCGCGCACTACGTCAGGATCACCGGCGACGTGACGATCCTGCACGAGACGGTTTCCTGGCTCGACGCGCCCCTGCTGGGAGACGATCAGAACGAGAGCCTCCAGTCGCCGGCGATATCGTCGGAGAAGGGCACGCTCTTCGAGCACTGTGAGCGCGCGGTCGCACGTGCCCAGGCCTTTGGACCCCATGGATTGCCCCTGATGGGGACCGGAGACTGGAATGACGGGATGAACCTCGTGGGCGCCGGGGGCAAAGGCGAGAGCGTCTGGCTCGCGTGGTTCCTGGTGGATGTGCAGAAGGGCATGGCCGAGATGTCCCTGCTTCTTGGCCGTCCGGATGTGAGCCAGACCTATGAGCGCGACCGGAAGGCGCTCATCCGGCGCGTGGAAAAGTTTGCGTGGGATGGGGAGTGGTATCTACGAGCGACGTTTGACGATGGATCGCTCCTGGGCTCGTCGGCGAATGCGGAGGCGCGGATCGATTCCCTGCCTCAATCCTGGGCCTGGCTCAGCGGCGCCGCCGACAAGGCCAGGGCAACTCAAGCATTGGAATCGGCGTGGAGCCATCTCGTTCGCGAGGATGAGGGGCTCATACTGCTCTTTGATCCTCCGTTCGACAAGGCTTCGCCATCGCCGGGATACATCAAGGGATATCCGCCGGGCGTGCGGGAAAACGGAGGCCAGTACACACACGCCGCCCTCTGGCTGGCCATGGCCATGGCGCGCATGGGAGACGGCACCCGCGCGGCGAAAATGCTGCGCATGCTGAATCCCGTGGAGCGCACGCGCGATCCGGAAACTGTCTGGCGTTACGGTGTGGAGCCGTACGTGGTCGCGGCCGACGTGTACTCCTCGCCCGGGTGGGTGGGTCATGGCGGCTGGACCTGGTACACGGGTTCTGCAGCATGGATGTACCGCGCCTGGGTGGAAGAGATTCTGGGACTCAAAGTGCGCGGAGATATGATGCAACTCGATCCGACCATCCCCGGGTGGTGGGATGGCTTTGAGATGCGCTATCGCCACGGGGAGGCGATCTACGAGATTCAGGTCGAGAATCCGGAACACTGCGAGCGGGGCATCGCCTTCGTGGAGCTCGACGGCCGGCGCGTGAAAGAAGGCGTGATCCCGCTCGGCAAGGATCTCATCAAGCACCGGGTCCTCGTGCGGATGGGAAAAACGATCAACGCCTCACCGGTACGATGACGTCGTGGCGGAAATCCGTCCCGTCAAACCGTCATGGGCTTGCTTGACCTGCCCTGAGCATGTCGAAGGGTCGCACGCATCTTCGGCACCCTGCCGATCGCCTGCCCCAAGTGCGGCGCTGTTATGGAGCTTAAGGAGTTCGTTCTCGATGAAGCGCCCATCGTCAAGCTGTTCCCGGATGTGGCAAGGGCTCCGCCGAGGAAACAGTTCGAACGATATGTTGTGCCCGAAGGAGAGTTTGCGTACGGACCTGCTGTGGATGAAGAGGGCGACGGCGCACACTTTGGTCAGCTGCCGGCGGACGACGACGCGTTTTTCAACGGTGTCCTGAGCTTGTCGAAGGATTAGAAAAATGCGTGGTGATGTGGAACCCTGTTTTCACCACCGAATTTCGGTTCAAGACCGGCTGCGGACAGCGTAAGAACCCGCCGTCTTCCCTGCAGGACACCCCGTGGCCCACATCCCATGCCGCCCCAGCCCCCGGCGCTTAAGCCCAAAAACCCTTGCCCAGCTCTCAACGCTACGCTATACGCCTTTATCATTTTGAGATAGTTCCTATACTAAGGGAGATGGGCATGATGCGCGCAGTGTAGCACGACACGGGCGAGATGGGGAGCTGCGAGAGACGTCACGGGATTGACGGCGATATCGTTTTGAGAGGGGTCGACGAAGGCGATCGATATGTAACTTGTTGGATTTTAATGGTCTTTTTTGAATCGGAACTGGCATCGAATATGCACTTTCATGAGCTTGTGAAACGGAGCCTTGCCCTTCTCATCATTGCGGGATTCGCGGCCTTTGCGCTCAGCGCCGGGGCTGCGGAGGAGACGGTCCCGCAGGCCGCAGAGCAGCAGCAGGTCGAGAAGGCACCCCCTGTCGAGGCAGCTGTCGAGGCAGCATCCAAGGTCGTGGTGCGCCCAGCCCCAGGTTTTGTCCAGGCGCTTCGCCCAGTGTTCGCGGACAAGGTCGCGACCATGCGCCTGGAAAAGGGGGCTGTACGCTCCTTCACGATCAAGCCGACGGAGAAGATCGCGCGCAACAAGTTCTTCATACTCTTTTACCGGGACCTGGGGCTCACCTCGGACGATGTCATGGCGGCGTTGAGATCGACTGAGATCAAGCCGGGCGTCACCTCGACGAGATACCAGCAGATCTACAAGGGGATCCCGGTCATCGGCGGGCAGTACATCCTGACCGACGTGGGTGGCGACGTCGTCGAGGGCCATGGCAATACGGCGATCCATCTCGCGATCGATACCAGCTTCGCGATCGATGAAGGGGATGCCGTGAGCAAGGCGCAGACAGAGCTTGCGAGCCGCGGCATCGTCGCTGGGATCCCTCAGCAGGAGGCACAGGCAGCTAATATCGATGAGACACCGACCCCAGAAGCGCCACCGGTCTCAACCCAGCTGGCGATTGTACCACGTCAGGCCGACATAAAAGATATTCGGTATGTCTGGCAGGTCATTCTTCGTACGCAGAAGCCGATGGGCGCATTTGTCGTGGACGTAGATGCAAAGAGCGGCGAGATCGTCAATGTCTTCAATACAGGCGCCAATTCCCCCCATGGCGACGATCTCACTGTCACTGGAGCCACGAATTACAACGGAGTCCAGACATTTGTCGCACGCAAGAGCTCGGTCGAAGGTGATGAAGTTGTCAGGTGTCTTCTCGGCCACAAGGAATCCCCAGGGAGAGTTGGCAGCACGCACAAGGTTGTCATCTATGATTATCGTCGGCCGAGCCAGCAGCCGGATCCACAGAATGATTTATTCAAACTCGCCCCTCAACCAGATGAGTCCTGCAAGTTTATGGATGCAAAGGATACACCTGGCGTAAGCGCCATGTGGGCGCTGGAGCAAGCGTTTGATTATTATTATAATTCATTCGGACGCATCGGGGCAGACGGGATTGGAATCGTGCCCATCCAAGTCTATGTCATCCAGGAAGGCGGCGGTGTTGAAGGTATCGCAACTTCTTCGTGTGCGACGTGGACTTCACCATTGTATGAGCGCGCGAGGATTCTTTTACAAGATCTTTCACCGGATCCACCGCTAGTTGACTTAAATACAGTCGGTCATGAACTGACACACCTCGTCTTTGCTTATGAGGTCAATGACGCTCTCGGTGAATATTATAGAGGTGAGTTCGGTGCCATCAATGAAGGCATTTCCGATATCTTCGGCACCATGACCAAATTTGCCGTAGCGGGAGACAAGGCAGATTGGAATTGGGGAAAGGAACCCTTTAGCTACGGAGGTAAGACCGATTGCTTGCGTAGTCTCAAGAATCCGAAGGCAAAGGGACAGCCTGACACGTACAAAGGCAAAAATTGGTTTCATCAAACGGATTGTGTACCCGATCAAATGTCTAATGATTTGTGCGGGGTACATCAGAACGACGGCATCATAAACCACTGGTTCTATCTCCTCTCCGAAGGGGGAAAGGTGGATCCGGGCGGCGATACCTGTGGCAGCAAGGACTTCTCCACGTCTGTGCCGGGCGAGAGTATCATCGGCATGGCTGTCAACGATCTGGGCCACGCCTACGTCGTGCACGGCGTGGGCCGCGACGTGGCGGCTCTGATCCTATATACGACATTGACCACCCAGCTTCAGGTGGGCGACGACTACTACCTGATGCGCGATCGCACGATCGCTACGGCGCAGTGGCTCTTCCCCCCGGTCTCCGTTGACGAGGACTCGCCGCAGGTCAAGGCCGTGAAGGATGCGTGGTATGCCGTGGGCGTGGGCGAGCGATCGGATATGTTAAAGGCTGTTCCTTCGCCAGGCATGTTGAATGTCGATCCCTGGCCTGCAAAGCTCAAGGTCTTTGTGGAGCCGAACTGGCAGACGTGGATCCAGCTCTCGGAGGATCCGAGTTTCCCGGACGACAAGATCCTCGAGCCTGCGGAGGTGGTGCGCGGTCACGGGGCCGTGAGCGTGCTTCCCGGGAAGACGAAATACTGGGACACGGCCGAGCTCAATCTTGCGCCAAACACCACGTACTACTGGCGCATCGGCATCTTGGGCGGGTCGGCGCAGGGCGGGGGTGACAAGGAAAAGACGCCGCAGCTGAACATCAATCTCTCGCCGGACAATACCGGCGGCAGTCAGGGCGCGGGCGATAGCGGGGCTGGCAGCAATCTGGTCATCGACAAAAAACTCTCCAGGAGTCCTGCGGTCGCTGTCTCTGGCAAGGGTGCGGTCAAGAATCGTGCCGCGGTCCAGGGCAAGGTCGTGGAAAAGGGATTTTTCTCGTCGATCTTTGACTCCATCAAAGGACTCTTCGGGGAGGAGACACAGACGAAACCGATGAGCCTCTCCATGGAGGCTCCAGGGGGAGCCCCCACACCCGACACCTCCAAGCCGCCGCCGATGATTGGCTGGGAGTGGCATGACCTCTCCGACTTCACCACGGATCGCAAGGAGCCGCAGCACACGATCGGCGGCACCCTGGTCCATCATCCCTGGAACGCCTCATTTGAGGTAGCGCCGGTTGCCG
Organism: bacterium; assembly: GCA_041658465.1. Taxonomy (GTDB): domain Bacteria; phylum UBA10199; class UBA10199; order 2-02-FULL-44-16; family JAAZCA01; genus JAJZQH01. The sequence continues at coordinate 10,511 of JBBAAC010000030.1, forward strand.
GTGCTGTGGATTACCGCTTCGAGGTCTCGGAGCATCCGTTCCCTGAGAGTGAGGCGCAGCCGGCAGACCTGCTGCAGCCGACCGATGATCCGCAGAATACGACGCCGGGTTCCTTGAAGAGGATCTACCAGCTGAAGGTGGAGCAGGCCTATTACTGGCGCGCGAAGGCCATCGGTCCGCCGCTTGCCGAGGGGGAGCCGCCGACGGAAGGGGGCTGGTCAGGACATGGCGCGGGTTTCTTGATCCAGACTTCCTGGCCCACGACCCAGCTCAAGGCCCCGCAGCTGAACGAGGAGGTCTATCCGTCGAACATCACGCTGCAATGGGAACCCGTTGCCAACGCAGCAGAGTACGTCATCTCCGTCTGCAAGGAAGCCGGCTGCACCACGAACCTCTTCCCGAACCTCAAGACTTCGGGCGAGACCGCCGTGACCACGGTCATCGACCTCGCCCCGTTCGTGGGGAACATCACCACCGATACCTCTTTCTACTGGCGCGTGACGCCGAAGGGTCCTGCGCCTCTCTCCGAATCCGGGAAGAGCAGTTCAATCGGGACGTTCAAGGTCAAGGCCCTTGCAAAACCCACGCTCTACTTCCCGATCAACAATTTTGCCGTGAGTACGGACCCGAGCGTGGGCACCGGTTTCTGGTGGCATCAGGTGGCGGACGCCGACGGCTATCGGTTCACCGTCGTGCCCAACGCACCCGGCGGCAGTTCCGTACATGCGGATGTCCCGAATACGCTCGGCAACGACCCCGTCTGCACTGACTGCGTCAAAACCACGGTGAATGGCGTGAACCAGGAGCCCAGCGGCTATTGCTGGAATGTCGCGGCGACCAAAGGCGGGAGCACGGGACCGGTCTCGGATACCGCCTGCTACCGCGTCGGCGGCCTGAAGCCGACCGCGATCTCGCCGGCGGAAGGCCAGGCCGTGGACATCGGGACCTGCCCCGATGCCTGCGTGCCGGTCACCTTCACCTGGGACTGCCCGAGCGCGCCCTATGGTTACAAGGTGCTGATCAACAAGCTCGGGTCATCCTATCTCAATGAAACCAAGGTCAATGACGAGAATTACAAGCACTTCTCCTCGAACTTCTCGGAAGACGGCCAATGGTTCTGGCGGGTCTGCTCGCTCAAAGAGACTGGTGAGCCCGCAGCCTGTTCAGAGCCGGGCATCACCTTCAATGCCCAGAAGATCACGAAGTCCAAGCCGCCGGAACAGAAGCCGCCCGATAACCAGCAGCAGGGTCCCACATGCTCGACGCCGGGGACCCCCACGTTCATCAATCCGCCGCCCGCAAGCTGGGCAGCGAATTACTATTCCCTCCCCCTCACCGCGAGCTGGAGCGGCGTGGCAGGCGCAAAGGTCTATGCCGTCAACGTCTACGGCGCATCCTGCCTCTCGGATGACTGCCTCTCGCCCGATCCTACCGGATTCTGGGCAACGGGGACGCAGGTGACGATCACCAAGATCCCGATGCCCAGCCAGAACTTCAAATATGCCTTTTACATGATCTATCTGTGGGCCGGCGATTACTGCGGCACCGGCGATGCGATGACCGATACCAATATGAATAACTACCGCTGGAGTCCGGGCACCCTGACCGTCGTCGGGTTCTATTAATCTGGACCCCAGCAACGGGTTCGAATAGATGGCGCAGGAGTTTGCACTTGAGGAGAAGGGACTGACATCATAAGATTGCAGCAGGAACAGTCTCCGGAAAGGCAAGGCCCTTATGGCATCCATGCCCCCGAAAGAGTTGCTGCGGATCAAGAGAGATGTGGAGAAGGCGCTCGGACCCAGTTTTCAGTTTCCCGCTGGCGCGCGGGTATGTCTCGCGAAGGACGAGGGCGGCAACGAAGTCATCGAAGCGCGCACGCCGGACGATAAGAACGGCGGTTTCACGCTGGTCGATGTCAAATCCGACGGCCGCATGTTTCTCCAGAAGGTCTGCGGCAAGGATGCCCCGCGCGGCGATCTCGGATGTCACCCGATCAACCCGGCGCAGCCGGCCGGCACGTGGAGCAGGGACTTGTCTGTGAGCAAGGCCAGGTTTGAGGCGGCCAGGCAAGTCCTGCTCAATGCAGCGAAGGGGAAGAAGTGAGGGAGCAGGATTTCCCCAACACAGCATGATTGCTCAGCGGAGGGAGTGGGATTCGAACATCGGGGTCAAGTCTTGACATTGTAGAGGATATTGCGGCAGATGACATCTGTCTTGTCCTTGAGTTCTCTATCCCATTTAAGCCTTGTTTTGAACCGCTCAAACGCCTTGGCTATAGTATATTCACTCTCAACTCCAAAAATCTTGGCAATCTCCCCATGCACCCTGCCCGTCAATTTCCTGATCAGATATATCGCCATCAGACGAGCTTCGTTCCTTTGACCCGGCCGTCTGCTCCGAAACTCACTCTCGGACACATCGTACGCAAACGCAACGGACGACAGAACGTCTTTCCATTTTACTTTTGGCCGGGGGTGCCTGTGCTTCACTGAAATTTCCTTGTCCAATTTTTTCTTCGAGCCCACAAAGTTTTCATAAACCCAGTCCCTGAAACCATCACAACCGATCACAACCGTGTCCCTTTGCATCGCATCTTTGAGCGTCTCCGATGCACCCGCACGGACAAATTTATCGAATGCCACAACCGCACGGTTCCTGTCCTTGCCAAAATATCCTAAAACCTCGTCTGCCGTCAGCCATTTCACCCTCTGCTCGGGCTGTAAATATGCCAGATGACTGCTCCACACATAGCTCCCGGGATAACGCACCAACCCGGCATCCACCGCATTCATGTGGATATATCGAACAACCTCCAAAAGATATTCATCCTTATCCACAAGTTTCGCCCTATAACGCCCTTTGAACAGCGGACCGTCCGTCCGATGGACTTTGTTGAATTTCTGAGTGTAGACACCATTGATGTGTCGCATGGCACGCGCAAGCCCCATTTCAGGTGTGTGGATGAGTAGATGGTAATGATTATCCATCAGGGTATAGGCGTGGACCTCGATGTGGAATGTCTCAACGGTCTCGCCCAGAATGGAGAGGAACTGTCTCCGGTCCTTTGAAGTAAGGTACGTCTTACGGCGACCAAGACCCCGATTCATGACGTGATACCATGCCCCGGGATACTCGATTCTCAACGGTCGTACCATACGTGAACTGCTATCTACAGACCTTTACAATGTCAAGACTTGACCCCCTTTATATTGCAGTTTTACACAGTTTAAATTTATGGATGACACAAATGGACCAATTTTCGGATCAGCGTCATTACAGTCTTTTACGCCTTTGCATGTTTGTGGACAGGCGGAGGGCCTTTGTTCCGAAATCCCCCAGTTGCAGTAACCATCACCATCCTTATCAACACACAGTATTTTGTTGGTAAATCCATTTGGCCAGAGAGAACTTGATTTGGGCGGAACAAATGACCCCAGTGGCAAAGCCACCGCACCGATCTTATTGAAGGTTTCTTTGCTAAAACCAGCATCATCTTCATAAATTCCATGACTGTTCTTAAATATCCAATCGGTTTTACCATCCACCTGATTGTAACCTATTAAAAGCATGTTGTGGGTACCTTCATCATTTTGGATCACCGCACTTAAAGGGCCTTTAGTTATAACAAGGCAGCGGGAGATTTTGGTATCAAGTGCGATTCCTTCACCGGCGACCTGAAGATTGATTTTATCGTGATGGGGAACTGAGGCATCAATCAAACCAGGAGTCCATGCCCTGGCCGTCTTTTCCAAAGAGGAAGACATTGTTGTCGATATACAGGAGTGAATCAGTAACCATTGGCAGCAGAAACCTGCGTGGTGGAATTACAGGAGGCACGTCCATTTCTTTGTATTCATAGATGCGCGTCTCGATCGCATTTGTGCACGGTTTTTCATCAGGGCACTCCATGATCTCTTCCTGAATAAGTTTGTCGCCATCGTATGTCCCCTTGATCTGGTAGGCGCTTGCACCGGCTGCGGCATTTTTGAGGATGATGCCCCATTTGCCTGTTGCGTCCGTTGTAATGTCAGCTGTTATCGTATCCATGAATTGTCTCTTGTAGCCTTTCAATATTTTGTTGTCGTAGCTGAACTCAATGCTCATACACTCGGGTCCGCATTTCTTGTATGACAGCGGAAGGGCGTCCGCGTTGAACGTGAGTTCATCGTTTATGCTCGGTTCATTGGAATGTGTCCCAGTCCGTTTTGCAAAACCACTTGAGTACTTGTAGTCTAATTCATAGAGCTCCATCGGCGGATCAAGCAGTTTCATTTCTATATGTAATTCCGCAGCTACATGGCCATGCTGGTCAAAGGCAAACTGTGTCTGGAGTTTTCCGCTGTCAGCCTTATTTGGATAGGATTCAGTGACGGATTGAAACGTCTTGTCCGGAAGATATTCAAATTCATATTTCGTGAACAAGCTTCCATACGCGTGGTCTTCGTATTCCACGGATTTGAGAAGACCCTGTGCGTTGAATACAAAGTTTCCAATGGTGGCAATGAGCACATCCTTTGCCTTTATGGAAACCTTGGAAAGTCCGAACGATTTTGCTTGAGACGCCGCATTTGGACCGACCCCAGCCTGCTGCTGGCCGAGCGTTTTTTCAGGCTCCCCAAAACAGCCCTGCAGGCACATGGCCGCGAAGACCATTATAATTAAAGTCTCGAATATCCTTTTGCACATAAAAGTCACCAATACAATTATAAGCATATTGCGTGCCAAAGTTATCGCAGACAATTATTACGCAGTATCAACATCGGAAAGTTATTCCGACACTCGTATTTTTCATATTGAGAGGGATTCACACGGAAGCGTCACAAATTTGACAGCTTCGAACATGCCACTGTAGTTGCAGTCGGAGTCTTGGGTGTGGGTGCATTAGGGCTTGCCGTCTATTCCGAGTTCATCAACGTGCGGATCAGTCGGATCGGATGGGTAGGGAGATGACGAACGTCGAGCCCTTGTCTGAAGTCGATTCCAGCCAGATCCTGCCGTCGTGCCTGTCCATGATCTCCTTTGATACGGACAGTCCCAGGCCATCGCTGCTCCTGTTCTTCGCCCGATTGTTCGATAATTTTTCAAATCGATGAAAGAGTTTCGAGACTTCCTGCTCGGCCATGCCGCAACCGGTATCCGACACTGACACCCGAACCGATTCGTCATCAAAAGACGTCGCGATGACGATCGTGCCTTTTTCGGTGAAATCAACTGCATTGCGGATTACGTTTTCGAGAACAGTGCCGATCAGTTCCCTGTCGAACTTCGTCTTTGGCAATTTGTCATCCAGCTTCAATATGATCCCGGTTCCCTTCTGCTCGGCCGCGGCGCTGAATTTGCTGCAGGCGGCGTCCGCAGCTTTGTTGAGGTCGCCTACCTCCGAATCGAGGACAATAATTCCCTCATCGAGCTTCTGGATGAGAAAATAATTGTCCGTCAGCCTGATCAGCCTCTCAACGCCGTTCATCGCGGTCAAGAGCATTTTTTTCTGAATCACGTTGGCTGAGCCTTGCAAATCCTCCAGAGCGAAGGAGATGCTCTCACGGATGAGGGTGAGGAGCCCTCCCATCTTGTGCTTTGCCATTGAGACGTCGTCTATGATCATGATTACACTCCTCCCTGTCTGCCCGACTCTAGTACCTGGGCATGCTGTCCCAGATTTTTTCCGGCAAGAATCCGCTCTTCATATATTTCAATCTTAAGAGTTCTATTGTGTATGCCAGTATCCTCGCAGTCCACAGGAAAAGGCTGTAGATAAAATAAAACGGCGCATACAGTATGAAAACCGAGTCCCTCGATGGGGTGTCGGACAGAAGGGTTATCATAATAAATTGCCACAGATTCATAACGGTGTAAAAGAGATATGTAATTACGACGATGAACAAAAACAACTGGGGCACATAAAGCGCAATGAGTACAATGTAGATTGGGAAGGCCAGCATCAATAAGAGATTAAAAACGATATCCAGCACGTACATAAGAAAATCCGGAAATTTAAACTTCCAGAGATCAGCGATATTTCTGTGTTTCCTCAGGCTTATCCGTATGTAGCACTTGTCCCAGCGCACCCTTTGCCGAAACAGAACCCCAAAGGTCTCAGGGACG
>JBBAAC010000031.1:0-16517 GCA_041658465.1 bacterium
AACTCACGAAAGCAGTCGCGTTTTTCACTCCTCATACGGCTCCGGTCAGACCGGCGCTTGATGCTTCGAAAACCCTCCACCCCGAGCGAACAGGGACCATTGTCAGAACTGGAAGGAAGCCGACAAACACGAGCGAGGCCACATGTACTCCTCGACAAACAACTCCCGGCCAAAGCGCTCAAGATGGATGATCGTCCATACAATGAAGCCCCGCAGCATGCTGCGGGGCTTCCGACTCACCTCCCCCTTGATGGGGGAGGATGGGAGGGGGTGACCCCCTCTCCCCGTCCCTCTCCCACAGAGGGGAGAGGGGGCTTTGACGTCGTTCCGGGATCGTCTGTTTCGGAACATCGCTGGGAGCGGCGAGGCAATCTTGCGTCTTCGCAAGGCGATAGAAAACAGCGAGGGCGTGTAGCAAGCGGTGACCTGCGGCAGGCTTCGAGCAATGGGGACCGCGATGGCGGTAATTCGACCGTTAGCCGCAGAAGCCGCGCTTTTTTCCGTGTCGGCTTGCGAGATGCCAGCCGCGGGTCACCGCGTACTCCGGCACGGTGTAAGCTTGCGAGATGATATCCAATGGCGCGTTCCGAAACAGATGATCCCGGAACGACGTCAACAAGAGAGAGGGGATGACTTGCGTCATCCCCTCGTATGAACCCGTTGAGTCGCATCTATCAACCGTAGGAGTAGGTGCTCCTGCCGAATTTCGCATTGACCTTTGCATCGTAATTCTTCATCGACTTCTCGTACGCCTTCTTCTCCTTCACCTGCGCCTGTGCGACAGCAACCTCATCTTCGGCTTGCTTTCGAGTCTTGGCCGACTCCAGGTACTCCTTGTTGTGGTCTTGCTGGAACTCGATCTTCTTCTCCTGCGAGGACAGCTGGTAGAGCTGCGCATCCTTCTGAATCCCGGCCATCTTGTCCTGATGCCCAAGCGCCGACATCTTCGATTCCCTGTCGGCCTTCATCAGTATGCTTTGCATCTGATGGCCGAAATACGCGCTTATGGTACCGAAGACGATCTGGCTGGTCGAGAGGACGAGGCTCGCATTCATGGCTGCGCCTATACCGGAATCAGAGTCCGCACCAATAACACTGCCTGAGCCTGAAGAATTAAATGGTATTCCACTCGGATTGTTGACTCCAAGATCTAGTGAACCGGTATTTGCATTGGTTACAACTGACGGATCTCCTGCGCTGATCATAATTATCTCCTTTAATAGAAATTTTAAGCAGCCAACGTCGGCATCCCCATGTCCCAGTCCCTGCGACTGAAGGCATCGGTCACTGAATAGATCTTTGCCCTCTGCGTCTTTCCTTGTTCAGTGATATACGCGAGCCTTGACGCGGTATTGCCCTCGAGCTTTGCCATCTCCTGTTCATGATCGACCTGGTCCTTGTGCATCGAGACCTGGGCTTCGATCGCCTTTTCCTGAACGCCCAACTGAGAGATCGCCACTTCCTTCTGGTATCCGGCGATGCTGTCCTGCGTCGAGTAATACTTGATCGCGATGTCCTTCTGGTTGGTCATCGACTGGCTGGCAAGATTGTAGTTCCAGGACTGATTCAACAGGCCCGCAAGCATACCGCCCACCTGCACTCCCAGGCCGCCTAACATGTAATTCTTCAGGTCCTTCGACTCCATCTTGCTCTCGATGGAGATGTTTGGAGAGGATGGGGCGCCTGTATTATAAGCAGGCATCATGACGGGCTGGAAAGAAGCGCCGCCCATGCCGCCATAATAAGGCGTGCCGCCATAGCCACTGCCGTACCCGCCGCCATAACCCGCTTGCTGCGGATAGCCACCGTAGCCTGCCTGCTGAGGATATCCTCCTGATGCGCTTATCATATGCTCTCCTTAGAGTGGTTTTCCTTTTTCGTAGCCTTTATGATCCAGCCCATTTTCCATCCTCGTCCTGTTGGCCTTGAGCTGGGCACGATCAGCCCGTACCTCGTTGAGCATGATCGAGCCACCTGTTAGCTGCTGGCTCTTGAGCAGACTTGAGTTGGCCTGACGATCCTGCGCGAGCTTCATCGCCTTTGAGCGGTTCTCTGCCTTCTGCTCGGCCTGTTGCTGCTGCACCTTCATTACTTCGGCATTCTCCGCGGCTTCTACTTTGGCATCATAGGACATCTTCAAGCCAGCCACCCCTACGAGCACGCCGACCCCTGCGGCTACAATCATCACGACGCAACCCATTATACCGACTAGTCCCAACATACATGCCTCCCAGGGTTTCCCCTCGTCCATATTATCGGCAGGGCAGTAATCCAAAGTTGCGTGACGTGAAAAATTTTCTGCAAATATCTTCCCCACACATTCCCTCCCTTTGTAAGGGAGGGTAGATCCAGCAGATACAAGGACCTACCCCCTCTAACTCCCCCTTACAAAGGGGGAGAAGGACCGCTACATCCCTCCTTTCACCTTGATTCCCAAAGAAGGCCCGTGTTACTGCCGCTTTCATGCATGAGAACCCTATATATAATGATGCAGCTACCCCAATGTTGCGGCAGTACCGCAACATAAAGGCTCAATATCCCGACGCCATCCTCATGTTCCGCCTGGGCGATTTTTATGAAATGTTCTATGACGATGCGGTGATAGCTGCCAAACTATTAGATATTACTTTAACATCCAGGAACAAGAACGACCCGAATCCCATCCCATTGTGCGGGGTTCCATATCACTCCGTGGAGCCTTATATTGCCAAGCTCTTGGAAAATGGCAGAAAAATAGCAATCTGCGACCAGGTGGAGGACCCAAGGCTGGCAAAAGGTGTTGTAAAGCGCGCAGTTACAAGGGTTTTAACGCCCGGCGTGATAACGGACGGCCTGGGCCTTGATGCAGGTACTCACAACTTCCTGGCAAGTATTTCCATGACAGGCGAAAAATTCGGCCTGGCCATAGCCGATGCCTCGACAGGGTTCTTTCAGGCCTCCGAGTTTGACTCTGCCCACGGACTCATCGAGGAACTCTGCCGGACAGAGCCCAAGGAGCTCATCCTGCCCCAGAATGCGGGCGGAGAACTCCCGGACTCGGATACCTTGCTTCGAAGGATACCGTCGCTCGTATGCACGATACTGCCGCAACAGGATTTCAGCGCGACGGCCATCGAGGTCATTGAGGGAGGCGCAAACCTCTCCCGCGAGCTGCCGGCAGGGGCCTCTGCCGCAGGGGGGATCCTCTCGTACCTCAAATCCACACAGATGGGCAGGCTGGGAAACATTACATCCATCGCGCGCCGGTCAGACCGTGGGCTCATGCACCTGGACGAGTCGTCCAAGCGCAACCTCGAGCTCGTCCGCACCCTAAGGGAAAACGAGCGCGAGGGCTCGCTGCTCTGGGCGATCGACCGGACCTCGACGGCTGCGGGCGCCCGCGCGATAAGGCGCTGGCTCCTCTATCCGCTCACTGATGTAAGCGAGATAAGCGCCAGGCAGGGCGCGGTCGAAAAAATCTTAAACGACGTGACCCTGCTGCGCCGCGTGCCCGATCTGCTCTCGCATATCTACGATATCGAGCGGATCGCGGCCCGCGCCGCCATCGGCAACGCCTCCCCGCGCGACCTCTGCGGGCTCAAGGAATCGCTCGCCGCGGCATCGGAGCTCAGGGCGCTCGTGGAGGGGAAGGGTGGACTTCTCGGCGACCTCGCCTGTCGCATCGATCCGTGCGCTGATCTCATCTGTGCGATTTCGTCGCGTCTGGTGGACGAGCCGCCCGCGATCGCGCGCGACGGAGGGATCATACGAGAGGGCGTCTCGGCCGAGCTGGACGAGCTGCGCGGGATAATAGCGCACGGCAAGGACACGATCGCCCGGATCGAAGCGACCGAGCGCGAGGCAACGGGGATCTCCTCGCTCAAGGTGAAGTTCAACAAGGTCTTCGGCTATTACCTGGAGGTCACCAACTCGAACCGCTCCAGGGTGCCGCAGCACTATATCCGCAAGCAGACGCTCGCAAATGCCGAGCGATTCATCACGCCCGAGCTCAAGGAATACGAGGAGAAGGTCCTGGGAGCGGAAGAGCGCGTCAAGGCCATGGAGCTCATGCTCTTTGCAGAGCTTCGCGAACAAGTCGCCCAGGCCGCGGCCCGCATCCAGCGTACCGCTGCCTCGGTGGCATCGATCGATGCGCTCGCGTCGCTCGCGCGCATCGCCGCGGAATACGACTACGTGAAACCCGAGGTGGACGGCGCGCTCCTGATCGACATCCGCGAGGGCCGCCATCCCATCGTGGAGAGGATGCAGAGCGCCGAGCGATTTGTCCCGAACGACGTGCGCCTGGACGGGGGCGAGTCGCGCTTTCTAATGATCACGGGCCCCAACATGGCTGGCAAATCCACGGTCATGCGCCAGACCGCGCTCATCGTGCTCATGGCGCAGATCGGCTCGTTCGTCCCGGCCACCAGCGCGCGCATAGGCGTCGTGGACCGTATATTCACCCGCGTCGGCGCTTCAGACGCGCTGTCGCAGGGGCGGTCCACGTTTATGGTCGAGATGTCAGAGGCGTCCGTGATCCTGCGTTCCGCGACGGAACGAAGCCTCGTGATCATCGACGAGATTGGCCGCGGAACGTCGACGTTTGACGGGCTTGCCATCGCCTGGGCCGTGGCGGAAGACCTCCACGACCGCGTGCGTTGCCGCACGATGTTTGCAACGCATTACCATGAGCTCACGGACCTGGCGCTCACCAAGACCGGCATCGCGAACCACCAGATCGCGGTGCGCGAGTGGAACGGCCAGGTGATATTCCTGCGCCGCCTTTTGCCCGGCGCCACGTCGCGCAGCTACGGCATCGCGGTGGCAAAGCTCGCAGGCCTGCCCGACGGGGTCATCGACCGCGCCACAGAGGTTCTCAAGAATCTGGAAGAGGGCGAACTCGACGAGGTCGGAAAACCGCGCATAGCCTCTTCACATGGCGATGGCCAGGCGGCGAAGGACGAGGCGCAATATCGCCTCTTTGCCCACCCCAAGTCCGACGAGGTCATGAAACGCCTGAAGTCAATCGACGCCACGGCCATGACACCCATCGAAGCCCTCAACATCCTGCACGACCTTGCGACTAAAATTCGCTCATAGGTCCCAAGAGCTCCGTGCCATGAAGTGAATGGGGCTCCCGAAGGCTACCCTTGTGCCGACGTTCCGGGATCATCTGTTTCGGAACGCGCCTCCCGCGGCGACCCGTTCGCTATTCGCAGGCGGCGAACCTTCCACACTCAAATCGCGAGTCAAAAACTGCAACGTCCAGAAAGTATAAGTTCCAGGGACGTTGCGTTTTGACATCGCGATTTGGTGCGGCCTTCACCGCCCGCTCATGGCGACGGGTCCAAATGCAGGATCTTCGATCCTGCTCAGATTGTCTCCTCTGTATCTGTAAATTGCCCCGCCGCTCCCGGCGATGTTCCGAAACAGACGATCCCGGAACGCCGTCAAGAGATGTTCAATACGTTACCTACGCTCATCCATCTTGAGAGCCCTTCCTCCAGCAGATCGTCATCGGCACAGAGCAAGCGGTGACCCGCGGCAGGCTTCGAGCAATGGGGACCGCGGTGGCTGGAGATCCACCGTTAGGCTTATGATCTGTGCACAACTCCGTGTCGGCTTGCGAGATGCCAGTCGCGGGTCATCGCGTTCTACGGCACGGTATCGGCTTGATTGCTGGCAAGCTAGAGGACGCCCATGGGACTCCGCGTAAGAATCCTCATTGAAGCAATTCCTTGGCGATGGTAATATGTGCCCCGATATATGAAACGACTGATATTACTCATCTTTTTGGCGGCTGCGCTCATGGCGCCGTCAATGGCTGGTGCCGCGGACAAGTCTGCGGCCGCATATGAAAGGGCGCGGGTCTGCTATAAGGACCTCATGACCACTGAGAAGCAGTCAGCCACGGTCGGCGAGTGGGACCAGTGCATGGCCGAGTTCGAACGCATCCACGCGAAGTTCCCAAAGGGGGAGAAAGCGCCTCACTCGCTCTTCAGCGTCGCGCGCCTGAGCCAGGAGCTCTACACGATTTCTCAGAAGCAGGAGGACCTGGACCGCGCCATAAAGAAGTACAACCAGCTGGTCCGCGAGTACCCGAAGAGCAATCTTGCGGACGATGCCCTTTATAAGATCGGCTGTATCCGGCGGGACCTCATGGGCCAGATGGACAAGGCCCGCAAGGCGTTCGCCTTCGTCGTTGAAAACTATCCGGACGGCGATATAACGCCGCGCGCGCGAGAAGACCTCGCAGCGCTTGCCGAGGGTTCAGGGGAAAAGGCCAAATCCGAGGACAAGGTTGAGATCAAGGCGACCGAAAAGGCAAAGGCCGCACCAGCGGGAAAGGAAAAGGGCGCAGTACCGCCTGCGCAGGCTGGCGGGGACTCCTTCAGCAGGGCCATGCTCACGGCGGTCGATGTCTCGACCTCAGGCAACGTGACATCGGTACAGTTCACGCTCGACAAGCCAGTAGAATACTCGCTCGAATTCACCGAGCAGGGCGGCCGCACAAAGTCTCCGCCGGAGTTGGACATCACACTACTGCACGCATCCACCACATCCGACATAGCTCGCGAGCGCGCGGTGGAGTCAAAGCACCTGGCCGGCTTCACTGTAAAGAAGAGACTGCTGGGGAGCGGGATCCGCGTCGAGTTCACGCTCATGCCAGGCGCAGAGTATGCCGTCAGCCGCGAGGGGTCCAGTATCACCGTACGTTTTGGCGGAAAGGACGATCTCAAAAAAGAACCGTCTGCGCCGATAAAGAAACGAGGCGGCCGGGGAAAGAGCGCATCCATTTTGAATATCAAGATAGTCATTGACCCGGGGCACGGCGGCGATGACACGGGCGCAATAGGTCCCTCAGGCACGCAGGAGAAAGACGTGACGCTCGCGATTTCCAGGAGGCTGGCGGCCAGACTTGAGGAAGAGACCGGCGCCCGCGTCTGGCTTACCCGCAACGACGATCGCACCCTCTCGCTGGAGGAACGCGACGCCATCGCAGTATCGAAAAAGGCAGACCTCTTCATCTCGATACATGCAAACGCCGCAAACCAGAAGACGCAGTCAGGATTCGAAACCTACTACCTGGACAACGCCACAGATGAGGCTGCTGCGAGGCTCGCCAGGCGCGAGAATAAGGCCACCCAAAAGAAGCTCTCCACGGCCGAGCATATCCTCTCCACGATGCTGCAGAACTATGACACCGAGGAATCTCGCGAACTGGCGAAGCGCGTGCAGTCCACGCTTGCGCAGGGAATCGTCGCGAAAAACAGCAAGGCGCGCGATCGCGGCGTGCGGTCGGCCCTCTTCTACGTGCTCGTAGGCGCCAAGTGCCCGGCCATACTCGTCGAGACCTCGTTCATCTCCAACCCGCGCGAGGAAAAACTGCTCACTAACGGCAAGTACCAGCGCGACCTCGCTTCATCCATCACCGACGGCGTTGAGAGTTACGTGAAGGCGAGGGGAAAGCAATACGTCTCGTTGTGACGCACAACACGTCAAAGATCATGTCTCATCACGATAGCCCGCCCATGCTGACGTCGCCCGCATTCGAACTTTCGCCTGCGGCACACGATCCCGCATCCTCGGTCAAATCCTTTCTCGCGCGGCGCAGGGAGTGGTTCGAGCGCGCGCTTTCAGCCGGACTCGACGCGGTTGAAATCGCGCGTGAGTCGAGCGTCGCGATCGACGGAGTAGTACGGGCGCTGTTTGAAAGGGCCTGCGCCAGCACCGGCGGAGCTGCGGGCCGCGTCACCGCGCTTCTTGCCCTTGGCGGCTACGGCCGCAAAGAGATGGGACTGGCAAGCGACGTCGATCTGCTCTTTCTCATCGAACCGGGAGCGGAGGCTCATGCAGCCGCGATCACCGACGGAATCCTCTATCCTCTCTGGGATGGCGGCATGGAAGCGGGCGGTGCCACGCGCACGCTGACTGACTGCCGCTCGGCCATGCATCACGACGTCCGCGCGCTCACGGCCATGATGGACGCAAGGCTCATAGGCGGCAACCAGGGACTCCGCGCGGAGCTTATGCAGCTTATGGCATCTCACTTCAACTCGCCGGCAGCTCGCCGCCAATTTGCGGAGCAAAAGATCCGTGAGCAGCAGGAGCGCATCTCGCGCGCAGCTGGCCTGGGCGACGCGCTGCAGCCGAATGTAAAGGACGGAGAAGGGGGATTGCGGGAGTTTCAGACGTTCACGTGGGTGGCTCGCGCCGCGCATTTCGGGGAGACTGTGGAAGGGCTCCTGGAAAGATATATCGGGGACCCGGGCAGCAGAGAATCGGTTCATGCGGCGCTCAGGTTCATATGGGCCGTCAGGCATGCGCTGCATCTCTCGCAGGGCACGCGCACCGACAAACTCAGCGAAACCATTCAGGCGGATGTGGCAAATCGCCTCGGCATCAGGTCGGATATCGATGGAAGCGCCACAGAGCGATTCATGTCCCTTTATAATCGCCACGCCCGGGCGCTTCACCTCAACTGCTGGCGCGGCATAGAGCTCGCGAGGCGGGAGCTCATGCCAAGGCGACGCGCCGCCGCTTTCCTGCGCCGCCGGCGTCTGGGCGATAACATCGTGAAGACTGAGCACGGGACACTTGCAATCAGCGATGCGGCCCTGGATGGGGGGGAGCTCTCGTCGCTTAAGCTCTTCGTGGAGTCCAGGAAGCGCGGGCTGCATCTGGATCCTGCGACCAAGGCCATGCTCTCGGCCACGCCCCGGCGCCTCAACGACATGGAGAGATCGAGCCCGGAAACGGCCAGGCTCCTTCGCATGCTCTTTGCGCGCATCGAGAACCTGGATCTCGCGCTGACCCAGATGCAGGAGTGCGGTGCGCTCGAGCGCTGGTTCCCGGAGATGGGGCCGATGCTGCATCGCGTGCAGAGGGACGGGTTTCATTATTATACCGCGGGTACTCATTCGATCCGTGCGGTCGGCGAGATCGCGGCCCTGACACACAAAGGTGTCAGGCGAGAATTTCCAATGCCCGCCAAGGCGCTCTCGTCGATAAAACGCCCCTGGGTACTCATGCTCGCAACGCTGTTTCACGATATAGGCAAGGGGAGGGGCGGGGATCACGCGGAAAAGGGCGCTCTCCTGGCCCGAGCTATCGCCTCGAGGATGGGCCTTGCTGTGCAGGATGTGGCTGACATCGAGTTCCTCGTCAGGTCGCATCTGCTGATGGCAACCCTCGCCTTCAGGCGCGATGTGCGCGATCCCGCGCTGGTGGAACGGTTTGCGCGCTCCTTCCGCTCGCCCGAACTCCTCGCGATGCTCTACCTCATAACGTTTGCAGACCTTCGAGCGGTGGGCCCCCATGTATGGAACGATTGGAAGGGGGGGCTTTTGGTTGAGCTCTACGAAAGGACCCGGGCGCAACTCGCATCTCACGGAGTGACAGCAGAAAGTCTTGGCCGCGACACTTCACGGCTGGTCAAGGCGATCAGACAGAGCCTGGGCAATGACGAGGACGAAGAGACAATTCGGGAATTCCTCACGAGGATGCCGGAGAGATACGCTCACTCGATGAAGCCGGATTCCATTGCCGCCCATATCTTGATGTCTCGGGAACTCTCCGCCTCGCCGGTCGCGACCCTGGTTCGTGACGTGCCCGAGCGCAGCTGCACGGAGATCTCAATCGTCACGCGCGACTCGCAGGGCCTCTTCGCAAAGATCGCCGGCGTTCTCTCGGCAAACGGGGCGAACATAGTCGATGCCGAACTTTCCACGACGAGCGACGGCATCGCCGTGGATGTGTTATGGATCACGGACTCCGTGCACAAGCAGTTTTCAGATCCGGAGAGACT
The DNA here is from genome assembly GCA_041658465.1 of bacterium. Classification (GTDB taxonomy): domain Bacteria; phylum UBA10199; class UBA10199; order 2-02-FULL-44-16; family JAAZCA01; genus JAJZQH01. Next base: position 9,788 of record JBBAAC010000031.1, read on the forward strand.
GGCGCGCTTCCGGACCGAGCTCGCCAGTGCAATCACGGGCGGGCGCACTATCGAAGAGATCGTGGGGGGCAGATTCCGCAGGCGGCTCCTCTCATGGAGCCAGGGCAACATGCCGGCCGAGGTGAATATCGACAACGACGTCTCGGCCACGCATACAGTCGTGGAGATAAAGTCCCATGACAGGCGGGGGCTTCTTTACACCATCGCTTCGACCTTCCTTGAACTCGGATGTTCCATCGACCTGGCTAGGATCACGACTCATGTTGACCGGGTGATCGATGTCTTCTATATTCGGGACGCGCTTGGAAAGAAGATAGAAGGTCGCGAACGGCTGGACGAGATCCAAACCAGGCTTCGCGACGCGATCGAGGAGTAACGGATGATCTGGTATATAATAGCGGGGATTGCCTTTGCCCTTGCTCTCGGACTGTTGATATACACCTTCGTGCGCGACCGCCGCTACATGCGGATGAAGACTTCACAGGCCATGAGCAGGGAGCTGTGGGCCGAAATAGAGCAGGAACGCGAAGAATCTCTTAAGCGCAAGGATCGATGGACGAGCGCACTTACTGAGGCGAAAACAAAAGAAAGAGGCAGCGAGAATGGCCCGCATTAAGATCTGCAAAGAAGATAACTGTCACGATGCCGCGACGACCAACGGGTATTGTCGGCTCCACTACCTGCGCCGATGGAAGGAGATCCACGAGGCAAGAAAGCGCGGCGCGGCGCGGAAGCTCAATCGCTACATAGAGCGCGTGGTTCGCGAAAATCCCGACGACTACGCCGAGGTCATAAGGAAAGACCTGGAGAATCCGGACTTTGATCGCTTTGTAGAGGACGCCTTCGGCTCAGAACAGGAAGAGATACCTTTTGACGAGGAGACCGCCGAAGAAGAGATCGAGCAGATCCTCCGCCGCCTGAAGGTCGAAGAAGGCTTCTAACCCCTGGCTTCGTGCCATGAAGTACGCGGGATCCCCCCGTTCATCGCTCAGCAAGCCGACATCGCGCCACAGTACGCGATGACCTGCGGCTGGCATCTCGCAAGCCGACACCGAGTTATTCGCAGCTCATACGACTAACGATGGATTTCCAGCCACCGCGGTCCCCATTGCTCGAAGCCTGCCGCATGTCACCGCTTGCTCCGTGCCGTTGATCGTGGCCTATCGATAAACGGGGAAACCCGCTTTCTTCGTGCAACTACGCACGTTGTATCAAGGCGTATGACGAGCGGGGTCCCCAGTCCAGCTTCGAGCAATGGGGACCGCAATGCTGGTGATTCACCGTTAGCCTTGTAAGTTGAGCTAAACTCGGTGTCGGCTTGCGAGATGATGGGCTGGGGGCCCCGCTCACGCAGTGGCAATGGACAACGTTAGAGAGAACGGATGCCAGCAGCGAGTCACCGCGTACTCCGGCACGGTGTATGCTTGCGAGATGATATCCAATAGCGCGTTCTGGAACAGACGATCCCGGAACCCCGTCACACGATTATGCCTTGCGCTTGAGGGGCAGCCAGATGAGGCAGTAGGCCACTGCGGCGAAGATGGCTATCGAAAGCCATCCGCCCATCGATTCCCTGATCGGAAGCTCCGCGATCCCGAAGAATCTCTGGGTGAGAGATTCGATCCGCATGTTCTCCGGCAGCCCGGCGTTCATCGCCATGTAGGAGCCGGCGAGCAGCACGCCCGTTATCGCCTCACCCGCGATGAAGCCGGACGCGACGAGTGTGCCGACCCCTTCCTCGCCCTCGGGCTTCATGCCGCGCCGCGTGGAGAATTTATCCGCAACCCACTTGATCACGCCGCCCACGAAGATAGCGAACGTCGTTTCATAGGGCAGGTACATTCCCACCGCGATCAGCATCGGCGCGGGGGCCTTGATGAGGATGAGCGCAAACGCGAAGCACATCCCCATGAGCACGAGCCCCCAGGGCATCTCGCCGCCGACTATGCCGGTCGCGAGCTGCGCCATGAGGCCTGCCTGCGGTGCCGGGAGGGAGGCCCCGCCGATACCGCCCGGCGTTCCGTTGTGAAGTATCATGATCGGTATCACCAGCACGAATGCCGCAACCGTGGTGCCTATGATGCCGGAGAGTTCCATTTTCCAAGGCGTGCCGCCGACCAGCTGCCCGACCTTGAGGTCCTGGATTATGTCTCCTGAGAGGCATGCCACGCAGCATACGACCGCAGCCACGCTGAGCACCGCCGCGACGCCCGGCATGCCCGAAACGCCGACCGCCAGCATGACCACTGCCGCAACGATGAGCGCGGAGAGGGTGAGGCCTGAGACGGGCTGGTTCGAGTTGCCGACAAGACCCACGAGCCAGCCGCCCACGGCCGCAAAGAGAAACGCGGTGAGCGTCATCACCATCGCGGCGACGATGGCTCCCCAGACGTGGTGGCAATATGTGTAGATGAGGTACGAGGCGGGTATCAGCAGCAGCAGGGCGATCACAAAGACCCAGCGCAGGTTGAGGTCGCGCTCCAACCTGCCCGTCGGCGCAGAGTCGGTCGAATGCTTCGAGAAGATCCCTCGCATGCCGGCTATGAGCGAACCCTTAAGCCCCCAAAGCGTGTAGAACGAACCGACGAGCATTGCGCCCACGGCTATCGGCCGCACGAGGTTGTACCACGCTGTGTATGCCATGTCGCCGGAGGTCACGTTGGCGCCGTTTGCCGCCAGCTCCTGCATGAAGTTCGGATTCAGGAAGAGAGCCAACGGTATGAAGACAAACCAGGCGAGCACGCCGCCGGCGAAGTTGATGCACGCGTACTTGGGACCGATGATGTAGCCAACGCTCATGAGCGCCGGGGAGGCGAGAGGCGTCTTGAACGGCAGGCCGCCGTTATAGTGGATATCCGCCAGCGCCTCTTTCGACGTGTTGAAGTGGTGTATTATTGATTGCGGAAAATTGAAGAAGAACTCCTTGAACTCCTTGAAGATCGAGAAGCCGACAGAATTCTTGAGGAGCTCTATCAGGACGCCGAGCCCCATCGCGCCGAAGACGTACTTGGCCCCGCTCTCCCCGCGCTGGCCTGCCTTCATGATTTCAAAGCAGGCATACCCCTCAGGGAACGGAAGGTTAGCGTCTTCAACCAGCGTCCGCCTGAGCAGGATGACGAAGAGAATGCCGACCACGCCGCCGACGAGGAGGATGATCGACGCATGCCAATAGTGAAAAGAAGTCCAGAGCCTCTCGCCGCCGACGTTGACCATGACGAACGCGGGGAGGGTGAAGATGGCGCCCGCGACCAGGGCCTCTCCGATCGCGGCGGTGGTTCGCGTGATGTTCTGCTCGAGTATCGAGCCGCGGAAGAAGGGGAGGCGGAAGGCCGCAATCGCGATCACTGCGGCGGGAAACGATGCGGAGATCGTCATGCCGGCCTTGAGTCCCAGGTAGGCGTTTGCAGCGCCGAGCACGATCGCCATTACAAGACCCAGGAGCAGGGCTTTCAACGTCAGCTCCGGCATGTCGGTCTTTTCAGGAACGTATGGCTGGAAGGTCGGCGGCATTATTCCCCCTATTAAGGCGGCCCAATAGTTTCGGGACCGATTAGCGGAAACGGGAGTTCGTGTCAAACCCCGTGAACGCACTTGCCTTTTCGTCGGCGTGTGCTATTGGAATTCAAATTTTTCAAAAGTCCATCGCGCCGCCATCCAAGGAGGGAATATGGCCGGAAAATTCGATGCGCAGGAGATAATAAACATAGTCAACAGCTACCTCGATGCATACCAGCATCGCAACATCGACGCCCTGGGAAATCTCGTCGCAAAGGACGAGAGTTTCACTGCGTATGGCTCGGATGAGGGCGAATCGTGGTATGGCTGGAACCAGTTCAAGATCGCCGCTGAGAAGCTCTTCGGCGCGGTGGAGGAAGTACATTGGACCCGCGGCGAGCCGCGCGTGACGTTTTCCCGCGACGGCTCCTGTGCATGGTTCGCGGAGGAGCTCACCGGCAAATTCATCGCCGAGGGCAAGAAACACGAATCCAAATTCAGGCTCACGGGCATAGTGGAGAATAGGGGCGGCCAGTGGGTCATGGTTCAGTTCCATCGCTCCGTGCCCGTGAAGGGCTATGTGGTTCCGTATCTCGAGACGCACGGCGTCCGTTTCGATTGATTTAGGGCTGGTTCAACTCACACTTCAGAGGGGGGAATTTTATGGAGAAGCGCGCATACAAGCCATATGTCCCGGAGAAGACGGACCTACGGGAATTCACGCTGCGAGCCCTGATACTCGGCCTGCTGATGACGGTCGTGCTGGGTGCTGCAAACGCATACCTAGGCCTCCGCGCCGGTATGACGATCGCGGCGACGTATCCGGCCGCCGTAGTCGGCATGGCGATACTGAGAATTTTCCGCGGCTCGATACTCGAAGAGAACATCGCACGAACCGTCGGCTCGATCGGCGAATCGGTCGCCGCCGGCGCGATCTTCACCATTCCCGCGTTCTTTCTCGCCAAAGTGTGGCCGGACTTCGGGCCCACGCATTACCTGGATGCCACGCTCATCATGCTCGTGGGCGGCACGCTGGGCATACTCTTCGTGACGATGCTCCGCCGCGTGATGGTCGAGGACGCGGAGCTTCCGTATCCGGAATCGGTCGCTGCGGCAGAAATCCACAAGGCCGGCCGCCGCGGCGGCACCGGCGCCAAGTACCTCTTCGGCGCGCTGCTCTTCGGCGCGGCAGTGCAGATTTGCGGCGCACTCAAGATCTTTGCGACCAGCTGGGAAAAATTCATCGTCTTCGCCAAGACCGGCGTCGGCCTCTTCACCGGCAAGGGCGAGCTCATTACAAAGGTCACGGCGGGCGGCGGAACGCTCATCACTACGCCGGCAGTGTCGCCTGCTTATATCGGCGTCGGATACATCATCGGCCCCAGGCTCGCAGCGCTCAACTTCTCGGGCGGCCTGCTCTCCTGGGGACTCTTCGTACCGCTGCTCCTCTACTTCGTCGGTCCCAACCTCGAGCCCGTGCTCGCACAGCAGGGCACCGAGATCACCTGGATCACGATGGCCTATGCAGTCTGGAAGTTCATGGTAAGGCCTATCGCCATCGGCGGCATGTTGGTCTCCGCGGTCTACACGCTCTACCGCATGCGCAAAAACCTGGGCCTCGGCCTCTCGCGCTCCATCGGAGACCTGAAGAAGGCGGCCACCGCTGGCGAAGAGAAGAGCAGGCTGGATAAGGACATCAACTTCGGCATAGTCGCACCGCTCATCATCCTGGTCTCCGTCGCGATGGGCTTTCTCTATCATTATTTCTGCGGCAGCGTCACAGGCGCAGTGGTTGCTACAATAGTCATGGTGATCGCCGGCTTCTTCTTTGCAGCGGTCTCCGGCTACCTCGTGGGGATGATCGGCTCATCCAACAACCCGATCTCCGGCCTCACTATATCCACTCTCATCATATCGGCCCTGCTCATGCTCTTCCTCGGCGTATCCGGCTCCGCCGGCGTCGCAGCGGTGCTCGGAGTGGCCGCGGTGGTCTGCGTTTCGTCCGCGGTGGCAGGCGAGATGCTTCAGGATCTCAAGGTCGGGCACATCCTCGGCGGCACGCCGTGGAAGATGCAGGTAGGCGACATCATCGGCGTGCTGGTCTCATCGGCGGTCATGTTCTACCCGCTCATGATCCTCCACCAGGGCGACATCAACGCCGGCGGCATGGGTTTCGGCGGCAAGGCGCTGCCCGCTCCGCAGGCAGGACTCATGGCGATGCTAGCGCAGGGAATCGTGGCTCACGAGATGGCATGGCCGCTCGTCGTGGTCGGCATGATCATGGCGGTCGCGATGATCTGCGTGCAGGTGCGCTCCCCGATGCTCGTGTCGGTCGGCATGTACCTGCCGTTCGAAACCACAGCGGCAATATTCGTCGGCGGCATGATCCGCGGGCTCGCCGACCTGATGGCGAAGCGGCGCAACTACAACGATGCGCAGAAGATCCGCATGGAGAACAACGGCGTGCTCCTCGCATCCGGCTTCATCGCCGGCGAGGCGCTGACGGGTCTCGTGATCGCAGGCCTGGCGTTCAAAAACATCTCGCTGCCTGCCTTGGTAGAGAACCCGTCGTTCATCGGCGGCATCGTGGTGTTCGTACTGCTCGCAATCATATTGGTTAAATTCCCGCTCGCTAACGCAGGGAGCCCAGATGAACCAGCACCACCATCAGCAATGGCATGACGTAATCGCTGTACAAGAGATGAAATGGGAGGACGGCCCGGATGATCGGGCCGTCCTACTTGTTCCCCGCTTCAGGCGCGGTCCGCTCGCGCGCTGGCTGCAACCGAGGTTCAAGCGGCCTTACATCCGCGTGAAGCTCGACGAATTCGGCAGCTTTGCGTGGCGCCGCATGGACGGCACGGCGCGTTTCTCCGAAATAGCGCAGGCCATGCGCAAGCACTTCGGCGAGCGCGTCGAACCGGCGGAGGATAGGCTGCATAGATTTTTTGTGCTTCTCTATCGTGACAAGTTCATCAAACTCCTGACGCCAGCCGCGCGTTCGTAAAATCTGTACTGATGTTCACGAACGCACCAACGAACGATCGAACGGATTTATTGCATGCAGCCCAAAAGAGTGTACATAAGGACCTTCGGGTGCCAGATGAACGAGCATGACTCGCAGAAGATGCGGCTCATGCTCGAGTCGCATGGGTATGTGCAAAGCGACGAGCCCTCTGGCGCGGATCTCATCCTCTACAATACCTGCACCATACGTGAGAAGGCGCGGCATAAG
>JBBAAC010000032.1:0-16284 GCA_041658465.1 bacterium
CGCCGTGAAGACGCAGGGCCCCTTCCGTGATGTCCGCCACCAGGGGCGCCGTAGCTTTTTGCACAGCGCCGCCCGGCAGCGACAGCTGCATGTTGTCGAACGTGAGCTTCTGCCGAGTGATATTCATGTCCGTCGAGGCTGAATCGAACGGCAGCCCGTGCCATGTCCCCTTGTCGATCGTCGCCTGCGCCTTGCCCGTGAACGAGGTGTGGGGACCCTTGAACGCGATCGTGCCGTTGCCGTTTCCGGCGAGCCCGAGCGAGCCCATCGCTTCCGCGAGGTCGGCGTTGTGAACCTCGGCCACGAGGTCTATGAACTTGCTTCGGTTCTCCCCGGGTATCTTGGCCCCGAACTTTATGTTCAGATCCGCTGTGCCGGATTCCCTGCCCGCAGTGAAGATCACGCCCTTGAGCGACAGGTCGTCATATGTGGCGACGAGTTCCGTCTCGACTCGGCCGACCGCGAGGGGCCGCCATCCTCCGTTGTATGCGGTTCCCCTGACGTCGGCCTTGAACTTCTTGCCCCAGCCCTCGAACGCGGCTTCAAAATCGGAAGGCCCGAATATTTTTCTCAGGTGCTTGTTCCGGAACTTGTCGAATACGTGTTCGACGGGGAAGCGGCTCCCCTTTGCCGAGAACGCGAAGCGCTTGCCGGGTATGTCGATCTCGCCTGCGAACGCGAATCCGTCCTGGCCCGCGAGCGCCCCGGCATTGTTGAACTTTATCACGCCGCTCTTCAATACCAGGTCCGACGCTACGGTTATCGGCGCCTCGCGCGCCACGTCAAAGCGGTGCGTGATCTCAACATGCCCCTCGCCGTCTGCCTCCTTTGGCACAAACCCCTTGCCCTTGAGATGGATGCTCGCCGTGAGCTCGCCTGCAGTATCCAGCGTCTCCATTCTCTTGCCGATGTAGGGGAGGATTATCGGGTTAGGGATCGCTATTGCCAGGTCATAGCTCTGGTCCGCTATGTTCGCGTCGAACTTGCCCGCGAGCCTTCTGCCCTCGAAGTCGAGCAGGAGCTTCTCCATCTTGATCGCGTCGTCGTTGTAGGAGACATCCGCCTCGACGCTGTCCGCTGTCACGCCTTCCACGGTCGCATCCTGGATCTTGAGCGTGCCGCTGAACGCATTGAGGTAAGGGAAATCGGACGCCCATCGCTCGAGCGCCGTGGATGTCTTGAGCGATACGACGCCAGCAGAGATGATGTCGCGGTCCGCCTTTTTGAGGTATGCCCCGTCCGCGCGGATCGCGAACTTGCTCTCGCCGAAAATGCTGGGCATGAGCGCGAACTCAACCTGGTCATTTGCCAGCACAAACCCTTTGCCGAACGAGAGTCTAAGCCCGTTCACCCTCCCATCGACGAGTTCGATGTTCTTGAGGAGCAATAGCCTCGCCAGGTTGATCCTCTCGTGCGGCTTCTTGGGCTGGGTCGGATCCCTGGGAGGCAGCTCTATGCGAGCGTTGTCGATGACCAGCGAATCGATCACGAACTTGCCGCGCAGGAGGCCGAGCAGCCGGTAGCGCGCGGATACTTTGTAGATCGCGACCTTCTTGCCGGTGGAGCGCTGCTCCACGTTGATGCTGTGCACTACGATTTCGCTGGAGAGCGGACTCCAGTGGAAGCCCTCCGCCTCTATGTGCCAGTCGCCGCGCGCGTTTGCTATGGCCAGCGTGTGGCGCAGCGTCTCGGGCCGGTTCACGAGCCACGCAGCGGCGGCCGCGAAGCCGGCAATGATCGCCACGACGGCTATGGAGTGGCGGATGAGATTGATCTTTGCGCGCTTCATCGTTTGGCAAGCGCCTCTAGGAGCCTTCCGTGCAGGCCCCCGAAACCGCCGTTGGACATTATGAGCAGGACGTCGCCCTTCAGGGCGTGCTTCATGAGGTGAGCGACTATGTCGTCCACGAGCTCTATGTGCACCGCGCCCGTGCCGGCCTCATTCACCTCGGCCGCCACTGCTGCGGAATCCAGCCGCTCCTCATCCGGTATCTTCTCCGCGAGGTATGGGCTCGCCACGATCACGCGGTCCGCCCTGGCCAGCGAGCGCGCGAACTCGTGCTGGAAGACGTTGCGCCGGGACGTGTTCGAGCGGGGCTCGAATATCGCCCAGATCCTGCGCCGCGGGAACCTTAGCCTGATGGCGTCTATGGTCTTTGCGACGGCGGTGGGGTGGTGCGCGAAGTCGTCTATCACCGCCACTCCGTCCGCTTCGCCAAGGAGCTCCTGCCTGCGCTTGACCCCTTCGAAGTTTTCGATCCCGCGGGTCAGCATCGCGGGATCGACCCCGCTCTCGATGAGGAGAGCCAGCACGCCCGCCGCGTTTTCGAGATTGTGTTCGCCCCACATCGGAATGCGGAAGCGCGTGCGCGCCGTCCCCAGCTCGAACGAAGTCCCCGCCTCTGTAACCTCCACGTCCAGCGGACGGTACAGGGCCTTTGCATCAGTGCCGTATGAAACCGTGCGGCATGGCGCTTCCTTTGCCACACGCATCGCGCGCTCGCATGCCGCGTTGATCACCAGCAGCCCGTCAGGAGGGAGTATCTTCGCCAGCCGCTCGAACGATGAGGTGATGTGATCCACGTCGCGGTAGATGTCCGCGTGATCGAACTCTATTGAGGTTATGATCGCAGCCTGCGGCCGGTAGTGCAGAAACTTGGGCCCCTTGTCGAAGAACGCGGTGTCGTACTCGTCGCCCTCCACCACGAAGAACTGTCCGCTGCCTACTTCGTAGCTGCGGCCCAGATTTTTTCCCACTCCGCCTATGAGGAAGCCCGGTTTCTCGTCGGCCTCGGTAAGCAGCCACGCGGCCAGGGTGGCGCACGTGGTCTTTCCGTGCGTGCCCGCTATCACGAGGGGGGTTCGGCCCGCGAGGAAGTGCTCTGCCAGGGCCTGCGGCATGGAGAGATAAGGGAGCTTGCGGCGGATCGCCTCCTCCGCCTCGGGGTTGTCGCGCCGGATCACATTGCCGATCACCACCAGGTCGGGCCTCGCGGCCTCGATATTCTCGGCGCGATAGCCCTCGAACGGCGCGATACCGAGGGACGCTATCTGGTCGCTCATGGGCGGGTAGAGCTGCTGGTCCGTGCCGGTTACCGTGTGACCGGCCTCAGAAAAGAGGCCGGCAAGGGAGCCCATCCCCGTGCCGCCGATGCCAAGCATGTGAATGCGCATATGAAACCCGCCCGAGGCTGTTTCCGAACACATTCCCTCCCTTTGTAAGGGAGGGTCAGGGAGGGTAGATCTGGATCTACCCCCTTTAACTCCCCCTTACAAAGGGGGAGGACCGTAACTTACAACCCATTGAAGTTCTTAAAGTTTTATCTGACATACGGCGTCGAATCAAGGGAAATAGGCTAGCGCTGCAATCGTACGTAGATCTGTTCGGCAATCTGTTGATCCACGGCAAATTGGCCTTCGCCGATCTGGAAGAGGAATGAGGGAAATCCCGCGAGCAGGGTGATATCCACCCCGGGCACCACGCCCATCGAGATGAGCATCTGCGCCCGGCGGGGGTCCGTCGTATGGAGGTATGCGACCCAGCCGCCGTCGCCGGGTTTGAGCTTTGCAAGCGGCGACACGGCCGGGAGCGTCATGGACAATCCCTCTTCGCAGCATTCTCCGGGCGGTATTGGGCGGCCGTGTGGACAGACTTTGGGATGACCGAGCAGCGTGCAGATGTTGGTGTCCACACCCTTGTGCAGGTGATGCTCGAACTGGCAGGCGGTCTCGTGGATGAGCTCCCTCTTCACGAGCAGGATGTCGGTGAGCAGCCTTTCGGAGAGGCGATGCCTGCGGATGGCGTCGCGCGCCTCAATCAGACCCCGCTCCGTGATCGTCACGGCGTCGTCGCCATGTGCATGGGTGATGATTCCAGCATCGATGAGTTCCAGAAGCACGCCGATCTCGGGGATCACGCGGAGCGCGGAGAGTTTCAGGCGCTTCGTGTTCGTCTCCTCATAGGCTATCCACAGCGCTTCCAGGATTTCTTCCGCCGGTTCGCTTAGATTCATATGATTCGCTCCGATCTAGAATAAGGTCGCCTAGAGATGCAAATGCGTGACGATCAGCGCCCCATTCAGAATAACGCCGATACAAAATGAAAAGAGCAGAATGAACAGCGACAGTGCTATGCCAATCTTCCAGCCTCGCTCCTTGATCGTGATGATGAACTGCGTGATGCACGGGAGAAAGAGGGTGAGCACCACTGCGGCGATGAGAAGCTGATTTCCGGTGAAGACGCCCTGTTGGTTCAGGTCATAGAGCCCCGCGGCCCCATAATCGCGTCGGAAGAAGCCGAATAGAAAGGCCGTCGCCGCTTGAGGCGGAAGCCCCATGACAGCGAGCGGAGCGCTCATGATCCTGACGATTAGATCGAAGGCTCCCGTGACCTGGCCGAGCCAGATGAGGGCGGAGGCCAATGCGAACAGCGGCACGACCTCCTTGAAATACCAGGCCACGCGCGCTCCGGTCTTCACCAGCACGTTCTTCATCTGCGGCACACGCATCGGCGGTATCTCGATGAGAAACGTCGGACGGGCACCGGGAAGAATCTTCGCGCTGAGCATTCCAACTGCCATGAAGAGCGATAAGATGATGCAGGCCCACGCGGCGAGCACATGTGGACGAACCGCCAGAAGCCCCATGATCACGCCGGTCTGCGCCGCGCACGGTATGCAGAGCGCGAGCAGGAGCGTGGCGATTATGCGCTCGCGCCTGGTGGGGAGCGTGCGCGTCACCATCGTGGCCATGGATACGCAGCCTAAGCCAAGCACCATCGGGATGATAGCCCGGCCGGAGAGCCCGATCTTCTTGAACGCGCGGTCCAGCAGAAATCCCAAACGCGGCAGATAGCCAGAGTCCTCGATCAACGCGAATGCGAAGAAGTAAAACGCTACGATCGGCATGATGATTGCGACCGCGTATCGCACGCCCAACGTGAGTATGCCGTATTCGCCCGCAAAGAGCCCGCGCAACGTCTGCCAAGGGATGGCAGCGGCGGTCATTCGCTCGATCAGCGGATTGAGATAGTCCTTAAACGCCCCTTCAAGCAGATCGACGACGACGCCGGCTCCCAGGACTCCCACGAAGAGGTAGAGGCCCACGTAGACCACCGCCGCGAGGACCGGCATGCCCGTGACAGGCGAAATGAGGACGCGGTCGAGGCGGCTCAGGCCGCGGCGCGTGTCTGTCTTTCGCATCACCTGCCGCGCCAACTCGCGCGCTCTCTTGTGCCACGCACGCATCTGCGAATCTGAAAAAGGAGGCAGAGCGATTGTCTCGACCCGACTAGCGGAGGACGACGGCATCAAGGCCTGGATGGAGTCGAGCAACTGATCGACTCCCTGTCCCGTGATCGCTGTGGTGGCGACCACCGGGACGCCGAGCATTTGTGAGAGTTTTCCGCTATCGATCTCGATCCCGTTCTGCTCGGCCTCATCGATCATATTGAGAACCACTACGAGAGGTATAGCGAACTCCATCAACTGGAAGGTGAGCGGCAGCATGCGCTCAAGGTTTTTGGCGTCCACGACCTGGACGATCACGTCCGGCCTGCCGTCTGTGAGGATGCGCAGAGCAACCCGCTCCTCCTCGGTGATCGGATAGATGCTGTATAGACCCGGCGTGTCGATCACCTGATGTTTGCTCCCGCCCATGTGAAGCATGCCGCGCGAGACCTCCACCGTGGTGCCCGGATAGTTGGATACGGTGACGTAGCTGCCCGTGAGACAGCCGAACAGGACGCTCTTGCCGACGTTAGGATTGCCGATGAGAGCGAGCCTAGCCATTGCGGCGCCCCTTTCGCCGCGTGGCCCTGCGCGCGTCACATGCGCGGCAGTACCCATAGAGCTCCATCCTGTGGTGAGTCATTGCGAAGCGCCTGGATAAGGCGATCGTTTCCTGGATCTTTTCTATCCGAGCGTCCGTAAATTCCTCCACGTTTCCGCAGCCGATGCAGATGAGATGGTCGTGATGCCTCTCCTCGATTACTCGCTCGTAGCGTATAAAGCCGTCATGGAATTTCTGGGGCGCTGCAAACCCCGTCTCCGCAAGAAGCTTGAGGGTGCGCCAGACGGTCGTGTACCCGACCTTGGGGTCCAGCATCTTCGCGCGCTCGTACAGCTCGTCCACCGTGAAATGCTCGCGCGCACCGAAGAAGGCCTTGAGGATCGCCTCCCTCCGGCGGCTGGACTTGAGGCCACGCTCCGCCAGCCGGCACTGGACGAGCTCCTGCAAGGGTTTTGCCTTCATCCCGCACCTCCAGATGAAAATGAAACCCATTTTCATATTTTAGTCAAGTTGTAAATAGACGCCGCGCCTACGGATAGGGTTGTGGGCTTTATCCTTCGTGATATTATGTCCGCCATGTCCGCCCAAAAAAGAGGAGGCCTGCCATGCTGAAGCAGCTCTTTCGCAGGAAGCCAATAGACGCGATCAATGAACTCAACGGGAATTCAGAGCCGCACCTAAAGCGCGTGCTCTCCGCGTTCGATCTCACGTTCCTGGGCATAGGCGCGATAATAGGCGTGGGCATATTCGTCATCACCGGCACCGCCGCGGCCCGCTTCGCAGGCCCGGGCATAGTGCTCTCCTACGGCCTGTCGATGCTCGCCTGCGTATTCGCCGCGCTCTGCTACGCCGAGTTCGCATCGATCCTGCCGTTGGCAGGCTCCGCATATAATTATTCCTACGCCACGCTCGGAGAGCTGATCGCGTGGATAGTCGGCTGGGATCTCGTGCTGGAATACGTCGTCTGCTCGATCACCGTCGCGATCGGCTGGTCCGGTTACTTCGTCAGCATCCTCAAGGCGGTCGGCCTCACGGTCCCCGCGTGGTGCTCCGCCGCGCCCGGTTCCGTGAGCGGAGCGGTCATAAACCTCCCCGCGGCGGGGATCGTCATGCTCCTCACCGTCCCGCTCGTCTTCGGCGTAAAGCAGAGTTCGCGTTTGACCACGGCGCTGGTCTTCGTAAAGCTCTTGGCCATACTGACGTTCGTAGGCATCGCGTTTTCGCATGTGAACACGGCGAACTGGGAGCCGTTCCTCCCGTACGGGTTCAAGGGGGTGGTCGCGGGAGCAGCCATAATATTTTTCGCATACATCGGGTTCGACGCCGTATCCACCACTGCCGAGGAGACGATAAACCCGCAGCGCAACCTCCCGATCGGCATCATCGCTTCGCTTCTCATCTGCACGGTCATTTATGTAGTGGTAGCGCTCATACTCACGGGGGTGGTGCCCTACCACAGCCTGGATACGCCCGCGCCCGTGGCCTACGCGCTCTCCGCGATCGGGTTCAGGTGGGGTTCGGCGCTCGTCTCCGCTGGTGCGATCGCCGGCATCACGAGCGTGCTCCTGGTCTTTCTGCTCGGGCAGCCGCGCATCTTCTTCGCCATGTCTCGCGACGGCCTCATCTGGCCGTGGTGCTCCAGGATCCACCCGCGCTACAATACGCCGTACAGGGCGCAGATCATGTGCGGGCTCAGCGTCGCGGTCTTTGCCGCGTTCCTGGACATCGGCACTGCGGCCGAGCTCACCAACATCGGCACGCTCTTCGCGTTCACGCTCGTCTGCAGCGGGATACTGGTGCTGCGCTATACCGAACCCAACCGGCCACGGCACTTCCGTTGCCCGTTCGTGCCGGTGATCCCGATCCTCGGGATCGCATCCTGCCTCTGGCTCATGCTGAACCTGCCCTTCATGACGTGGATTCGCTTTATCGGCTGGTTTGCGATCGGGATCGTCATCTATTTCACTTACAGCCGAAAGCACAGCCGCCTGGCTAATAATGGCGATCGCGCGATCGAGGCGGGCGTCTGCATCGAGAAGGCGGAGTTGTGACGTACGGCAGAACTGCACTCCGAATCGAATATGTGTCTCCTTGCATTAACCGCCCTTCGGAAATAAAATCAGCCGGATTTTCAGGGAAGGGGCGTGGATGAGGAACTTCATGCGATGGGGGATTTGCGCGGCGGCCGTTGCCGCTTTCTGCGCGCTGTCGTGCGCAGCGATTGCGCAGGACCAGGACCAGGATCAGGATCAGGATCAGAATCAAAACCGAGACCAGAATATCCTCACGCCGCCCGCAGTGCCTGAACCGCAGGCGCCACCGGAGCCGGCGCCGGAGCCATATGTCGGAGGCCCTGTCCAGGGCTTCCAGACCTTGCCGACGATCAAGAATACCTATGTAGTGACGTACGACCTGCGCGGGATCCCCTGCGTCCAGGGCGTGGGCACGCCGACTCGATGCGCGGTCACCTATCAGTCGGCCGACGAGGGGGGGTACCCCTGGACCAAGGTGAAATGCCGGACCGGGGACAGGAGTGTGAGTACCTTTGCCTGGTCTTTGGACAGCAACAGCGCGATGGCCATCTTCGAAGCCCCGCCCGCGATGATCACAGGGGCCAAGACTTACGCGATGAACGTGCGCCTGGGCAGGGTCTGCCTGAATCCAGTCGCAGCTGCCGGCGGAAAATAGTTACTTGTGACGGCACCTATTTAGTAGCCGAGATCTTCCTTGAACGTCCTTGCGATCTCCTTGAGCGTATCGAATATCGCGAACAGCCGCTGCCCATCATCTGTCGTGCCGTTGACAAAGGCCGCGTATGCAACGCCGTCTGCAGGCTCGTAGGACATGATCGAGTTATACCCGTAGGTGCTGCCGTCGTGGCCCCAGCCGAGCCCATCCGTGTAGTTGCAGCCGAGGCCGTAGCGCGCCTGCGTGCTGAAGGTCTCCATCTGCGAGAGCGAGTCAGCGGAGAGGATCTGACCTCCGAAGAGCAGGCGCATGAAGGCGGCTAGGTCGCAGACGGTCGAGATCATACCGCCGGCGCCCACGTCCCAGGATTCGTTCATCACGGTGAAGTCCGTGACGGTTGTCCCGCCGTTGGAGTACGAGTAGCCATGCGCGTACGGCGTTGCCGGCATCTCTGCCCCGGGCAGGATATAGGTATGCGCAAGGCCGAAGGGTTCGATGATCCGCGCGCGCACGAAGTCCTTGAACGACATGCCGGAGACGCGATTCGCTATGACGGAGAGGACGACGTAGCCTGTGTTGGAGTAATGAAAGCCGGTGCCGGGCGCAAAGAGCAGGTCCGGGGCTACGGCCAGAGCGACTGCGATGAGCTCCTGCGGCTCGAATTCGTGAAACCGGTCCGCCATCAGCTGCTCGTTGAGCCAGGGGGTGTCGTTCTCGTGGTCGGCCAGCCCGCTCGTGTGATTGAGCAGCATCCTGATGGTTATCACGTCGTCGTGCGGAATGCCTAAGTCGTGGACGTAATTTGCGATCGGATCGTCGAGGCCTAGCAGTCCGTCGTCGCGGAGCAGGAGTACAGCCGTAGCGGTGAAGGTCTTGCTGTTGCTTGCAATGCGGAACAGGTCGTCGGCCGCAGCCGGGACGATGGAGTTGAGATCCGACCGTCCGCTTGCCTGCGCCCAGCTGCGGCCATTTGCCTCGGTGATGCAGATGACCGCCGCGGGCATTGCGGTCGCCTTCACCGCGTCGTCGAGCAGCGCCTGCAACACGGGGCTGGTGGGCGAACCGTCGCCCGCTCCCCCGCAGCCAAAGCAGAAGACAGCCGCGGCCGCAAAGAGCGTAGTGAAAATAAAGGCGAATATCCCTCTCTTCATTGTTTCCCCGCAGGCCCTCTTATCAACCTGCGTACCAGGGAAAGGACTCCAAGGAAGACGAGCCCACCCGCGCTCCACACGGCTATTTCCAGGGGCCACAAATTGTGGGCGGTGCGATCGCGCATGATGCCGATGCCGATGTTGAGTATGACGATGGCGAGCGCGATCCCGGGCAACGCGGAGAGTATTCGCCACGCGCCTTGCCAACGGCGAATGAAGAAGAGCTCCAGGGCTGCGAGCGATAAAAAAAGGATCGCGATCACGAGAAATAAGATGATGTCCATTTCGTTTTTCCCCACCACAGTCGCTCAACAGAGCGGTGCTAGTATAATGACGCATTCATGGTCGATCTGCCGCCCGTTGCCTGACTGAAATAATCATCCCATTGAGCTTGCAAGTTTTCAAGCTCGTTTAGTCCCGGATAGGATGGTTGGTTCGGGGTCCGATAGACATAGATCCAGGCCTGGCGGATCTTTTTTGCATTGAATCCGACGTCCGGGTCCCTCTTGCCCTCCACCGCGATGATATCATCGATCGAGAGCTGCATGACGTCGGCCTCGACCGTGACGGGCTCGCTGACCCTGCTTGAGACTTTGGATGGCGAAGGATCAGGAGACGCGCCTTGGCTGTGCGCGTTCACCAGGAGCTCTATAGGGCCGACCTCTTCCGCGGGCATAAGGCCCATCACGTACAAGTCCAGCGGGCAATATTCCACGCGATCGACCGGGAGCGCCTGATAGAGAGAGCTGCCGAGCGATTTCCATCGGTTTCCGCCCATGGGTGAGTCGCCTGTGTTGAGATAAAAGTTCCAATGAACTGGATCTTCCAGCAGGGCGGATGAATCTTTATCAAGTGTTGGGTCTTTGAAGTGAACGGTGGCTGCCCAGCGATGGCCGGTCTCCTGGGCCAGTATGCCCAGCACGGATCTAGGCCCTGAGCCTGCTTCTGCATTTGTAATCCAGTCCGGGCCCATCCAGATTATCCCCTGGAGATTTCGGCTGCCGAATTCGGGGCCCTTGTCGAAAAACTCCGGGCCTTCATTCTCGTAGCCGATGCCAGGGACGTCGTTTTTTACAGGAAGATAAAAGGAGTGCCCAGGGGCGAACTCCGGGCCGCCCCACAATACCAGCATATCATATTGATCAAGATGATTTTTGTAGAACTCTTCGGCCACTTCCACGACAAAGTCGTTGTCAGCCACATTGCGCTGGCCTTGAATCAGCACGATGCCGCCGGAATCCACGCCGGATGCGCCGCTGCTGCATGCGACTAAAAAGAAAAACCCTCCGCTGAGGAGGGCTTTTCTGAGTGTAGAAGACTTCATGAGGATCAAAGGGCCTCTTAATCGCTTGAGCCAACACAGATGTTGGGCACCGGACTGCCCGATACATGCCAGCCGCACGCATAATCTTGGCCGCAACAACAAGGGGGCGTCACGCCTGCGCCGCAGCTCGACCCGGTCTCGCCAGGGAAGCTGTGCGCTGCGCAGCAGGCGCTCTCGGAGGTCCCGAAGCCGCAATCGTTCCAGCAGTTGTCCAGGTTCTCCCCGGTGATACATTGTCCGTTGCCGCAGGTATCAGGCACGGTTATGCTCGAGTCAGCGCAGATGTCCTTGCAGGTGCAGTTGTTGTATTCGGGCGGGCAGTCGTAGTTCTTGTTGCACCTGGCGTCGTAACAATTGTTAGCTGTAAACGATTCTGTGACGTTCGCGCACGCCGCCCCGATGCAATCGTAAGCTATGTTGTTGCAGTTCTTGCATGCGTCCGAACCAAAACCCCAGATCCAGGACGAGGCGCCGCAGCTGTTGTCGAGGTAGCATTTGTCGTGGTCCGCGCAGCAACCGAGGGTGCACTGGGTGTCTGGAAACCAGTCGCAGCCAGGGCTGTCGGGCCGCGCCGATATGTCGGTGTTAGTGGCGAGCCGGCCGGCCACGTAGACGGCCATGCGCCTCGCACAATAATCGCTGGGCGGGGTTGCTAGAGGCGTGCGGAAAGTCATGTTGGCGTCGGTCTGCCCCGGGGCAGACATCGTGAGGCCGGTTGCGGTGACGTTCAAAGTCAGAACGTTGGTGCTGTTCGCGTCTGCGACTGTGACCGTCTTGGTGTCGGTGGTGCCGGTGACGCTGGTCGTGAGCGTCGTCCCGCCGTTGGTGAATGTGTCCTCAGTGCCGCCTCCTCCTCCTCCGCTACCGCCGCCGCATCCGCTCAACTGAACGAGCATAATGAGGCAAAACAACAGCGCAGGCACCGTCACCTTCATGTGGTTTTTATTCTTCATAGCGCCCCCCTTTATGACCGGATTTATTTCACAATTGATAACTTAAATCAACTGCCGAGTTCCCTGGCGTACATCTCGCGCATGACGAATTTCTTGAGCTTGCCCGAAGCGGTCATCGGGAACTCGTCCACGAACTTCACGTACTTGGGGACCTTATAGTATGCGATCCTGCCTTTGCAGAACTCGATAATCTCCTCCGCTGTCGCAGTCTCGCCCTTGCGCAGTCTGATCCATACAGCCACCTGTTCGCCGAACTTCTGGTCCGGCACGCCGAAGACTGCGACCGTCTCGACCTTGGGACTCGTGTAGAGGAACTCCTCTATCTCGCGCGGGTACACGTTCTCGCCGCCCCTGATGATCATGTCCTTGATCCTGCCGGTGATGCGCACGTAGCCGTTGTCCTCCATCACGCCCAGGTCTCCCGAGTGCAGCCACCCCTCGGAGTCTATCGCGTCAGCGGTCTCCGCGGGTTTCTTGTAATATTCGCTCATCACGTTATAGCCGCGCGCGCAGACCTCGCCCTGCGTCCCTGTCGGCACGGTCTTTCCGTCCGGGTCGCAGATACGCACTTCCACGTGGGGAGAGGGCGGGCCCACGGTCTCGATCCTTAAGTTGATCGGGTCGTCCGTGCGCGTCTGGTTCGTGACCGGCGAGCATTCGGTGAGGCCGTAGCAGATCGTGACCTCGCGCATGTTCATCCGTTCGTTCACCTGTCGCATGAGCTCCACGGGGCAGGGAGCGCCGGCCATGATTCCGGTGCGCAGCGTGGAGAGGTTGAACTTGGAAAAGTCCGGGTGCGCGAGTTCCGCGGCGAACATCGTCGGCACTCCGTGCAGCGCGGTGCAGCGCTCGGCCTCCACCGCCTTGAGCGCCATGAGCGCGTCGAAGTGCTCGGACGGGAGCACCATCGTGGCACCGTGGGTGATGCACGCGAGGTTGGAGAGCACCATGCCGAAGCAGTGGAAGAATGGCACCGGTATGGCGAGTCTGTCCTTGCTCGTGAAGCGCAGGTTCTCGCCCACGAAGAAGCCGTTGTTGATCACGTTGCGGTGCGTGAGGCAGACGCCCTTCGGGAAACCGGTGGTGCCGGACGTGTACTGCATGTTGATGACGTCGCGCGGGTCGAGCTGCGACTCGCGGCGGGCGAACTCCTCGCCAGTTACGGATTCTGCCTTTGAGAGGAATTCGTTCCACGTGAAGACCCCGGGGTGATTCGCATCGCCGAGAAGCACCGCGGTCTTGAGCAGCGGAATCTTCGCGCAGGAGATCTTTCCAGGCGTTGCGCCCTTGGACTCCGGGCAGATCTCGTGGAACATGCCCAAGTAGTTTGAGCTCTTGAAGCTCTCCATGATGAGGAGCATCGTGCTGTCCGAGTCGTGCAGCACGTACTCCAGCTCGTGCGTCTTGAACGCGGGGTTGATGGATACGAGCACGCCGCCTGCCATGGGCACGGCCATCTGCGCCACGATCCATTCAGGGCTGTTGGTCGAGAGGATCGCCATGCGGTCGCCCTTCTTGAGCCCGGCTGCCATGAACGCGCGCGCAGCTCGGCGGCAGCGTTCGTGGAACTCGCGGTACGTGTAGCGGCGCCCCTGCCAGACAGCGACGATGGCATCGCCCTCCGGATATTTTGCGGCGATGCGCGCCAGCATCCGGCCGGTCGTCTCTTCGAGGAGCGGGGTCTTTGAATCCGTCTTAGCATAGCTTGGCCTTTGCGTTTTCTCCGCCATGATGACCCCCATTGTCGATTTTTTCTTTAATTATAGAAGCCATGGCATAAAGGCAAACCGAATATCGTTTGGTCGACATTTGTCCGGAGTTCGGTTAAAAATATTCTTTATTCCCTGCGGAGATATTCATGAGCACCGCTGCCGTTTCAGTAGCCGGTCGGGAAAAGCGCCATCCGCGCGGCCTCTCCGTGCTCTTCGTGACCGAGATGTGGGAGCGCTTCTCGTACTACGGGATGCGCGCAATCCTCGTCTACTACATGACCAAGCAGCTCATGTTCTCGCAGGAGCGCAGCTCGCACATCTACGGCCTGTATACGGGGTTCGTCTATTTCACGCCGTTCTTCGGCGGGATACTGGCCGATCGCTGGCTGGGGCAGCGCAGGACGGTCTTTCTGGGCGGCGCGCTCATGACCGTCGCCCAGTTCATGCTCATGTCGCAGGATCTGTTCTTCGCGGGGCTCGTGCTCCTCATCATAGGCAACGGCTGCTTCAAGCCAAACATCTCGACGCAGGTGGGCGCGCTCTATTCCGTGGGGGATCATAGACGCGACCGCGCTTACAGCATCTTCTATCTCGGAATAAACCTGGGCTCGCTCATCGGTCCGCTCATCTGCGGGATGCTGGGCGAGAGGGTGGCGTGGCGCTGGGGATTCTGCGCCGCGGGCGTAGGCATGTTTCTGGGTCTCATTCTCTACGCGTGGGGGCAGAGGCACCTGGCGCCGGACAACGTCATGCGCACGAAGGCTGGAGAGGTGAGCCACGAGTCGCTCACGCGCGAGGAGAAGATCCGCATCATGGGCTTCGTGGTGCTGTGCATCTTCAACATCTTCTTCTGGGCGATCTACGAACAGCAGGGAAACACGACGGCGCTCTGGGCCGATGCGAACACAAACCGGCACATCTTCGGCTGGCAGATGCCGGCATCGTGGGTGCAGGCGTTCAACCCGATCTGCATCTTCCTCTTCACGCCGCTGATCCTCTGGCTCTGGAAATGGCAGGCGCGGCGCGGCAAGGAGCCCGCTAGCGTCACGAAGATGGCGATCGGCTGCTTCCTGCTGGGCATCTCCTATCTCGTCTTCATCCCCGCGGCGCGCATCAATGCGGGCGGCACGCTGACCTCCCTCTGGTGGATCATCGGCAACACGGCGCTGCTCACGATGGGCGAACTCTATCTCTCGCCGGTGGGGCTGTCGCTCGTTACGAAGCTCGCGCCGGCGCGCATGGTGTCGATGCTCATGGGCGTGTGGTTCCTTTCCAACTTTTTCGGCAATTACCTGTGCGGCTATCTCGGGACGTTCTGGGAGAAGATGCCGAAGGAGCAGTCCTTCCTCATGTTCTCCGCGATCGCAATGGCGGCCGGGTTCGGGATGCTCATCATCCTCAAGCCGCTCAAGCGCGCCATCGGACACGGCCACGAGGAGCAAGTGGATGTGTGAAGAAAGCGGGCGAGCAGGAGCCCAAGCCGAAGTCCGGCGAGCCGGTCATGTGCGTGGATTAGATATAAAAAACGGGGCGTCAGCAGACGCCCCGTCTTATTTTTCTTGGACCCAATATCAGACGAGCTTGTTCAGGACATCATATGTACGGTCCGGATTGTTGGTGTAGAAGACCACCGTGGTCGTGCCGGTGTCCTTTGTGGTGCTGGCGTAGTTGCAGATCGTGTTGATCTTGGCCTCCGCGATAGCCGTGGTCCCTTCATGCAGCATGCCTGGCGTGTTCTTCGTGGTCCACAGGACTACCGGATCTTCCTTCACCGTGTAGCCGGCCTTTGTCCAAAGATCCTTGGCCTTATTGTTGTCGCTTGTGACAAAGCGGAAGTTCGCCTTGTTGCCCTCTTCCCAGGCCACGAACGATTCGATGTTCACGTTGTTCATCTTGAGCTGGGTGGTGAGACGTGAGAGCGTCCCCATCTCGTTCGTCGTCGTCACATAGAGATCCGTCGTCTTGCGGGTTGTCATAAAATCTCCTTTTCGGTTAGAAAGCTGTTGCGGGTTTATCCCTCAAAAAAGTATAAGCAATATATATGATAACCGCTGTGCGTCAAGGCTGGCGTGAACAGAATTCTAAGAACATGGTAATATTATGAAAAAGGGGGAGGCATGAAGAAGCTGGAGATGGGAAAAGGGGGGATTATCTGTTCCGCGCCTGCAATGCCGGTACTCTTGGTGGGCGTCGACGTGGACGGAAGGCCCAATTTCATGACGGTCGCCTGGTCCGGCGTGGCGTGCGCGGAGCCGCTCATGATATCCGTGGCCATACGCCACACGCGCCACACCATGAAGGGGATCGAGCAGAACAAGACCTTCTCCGCGAACGTGCCCTCGATTGATCTCGTGAAGCAGACCGATTTTTGCGGCATCGCATCCGGCTCAAAGGTGGACAAGGTCGCGGCATGCGGCTTCAAGGTATTCTACGGGAAGCAGAAGGGCGCTCCGCTCATCGAGCAATGCCCGGTGAACATAGAGTGCAGCGTGCACGAGCAGCTCGACCTCGGGACGCACGTCCTCGTCATCGGCAAGGTCGAGCAGACCCATATATCCGATTCGTGCATCACGGACGGTAAGCCGGACATCGATAAGATAAACACGTTCGTCTACACGTCATCGCTGTGGAAGGAGTACCGCACGGTCGGCAAGCCGATAGCGCAG
>JBBAAC010000033.1:0-16104 GCA_041658465.1 bacterium
GTATAGTGCTGCGGGGTATCATATAATTGAATTTTCTTTACAAGTTTCAACGGGTTTTGCTAGGTTTTCGCACTCCATAATGAAGAGCGAAGCCCTAATTTACGTCCCCTCCGACACCCCCGACGCGATGGTCATGGCCAGCCGCAAGGTGGCCGGTGTGCCGCTCGTCGTCCGCGGAATCATGACCCTTTCGCAGGCCGGGTTTGAAAGGCTGACGATACTCATCGCGGCCTCGCAGCGCGATAAGATCGAGCGCTTCCTTCAGCGGTACCGCGAGCAACGCCTCCCCCGGATCGACATCGTGAGCTATGACGAACCCTACAGGGTCAGCCCTTCGATAGTCCGCAGAGTGGCTGAATCCGCTGGAGAACGCATCCTGCTCATCAACGCGAATCTCCTCTTTGAGAAGGATCTGGTCTCTGCCATGCGCTCGCTCCCACTCGACAGAGGCGAAATCATGCTCTGCGAAGAGGGCGCACACAGGCTCCCGGTTATCGACGCGTCCGTGTCGGCGTGGCAGTCGCTGGAGGCGTTTACCTCTGAGATGCCGCGGTCCATCGAAAGCTGCATCAATCGCCTGATCGAGTCTGCGCCGTCCCGCACGGCTGCGGCGCCGGCAGGAATAAACACCTTCCTGGTGCGCAGGCAGCGCGAACGCGCGGTGGCGGAGAAATTCCTGGCGGAGGCGATAAGACATTCGACGCCCGGTCCCATCGCAAAGTACATCAACAAGCGCATCTCGCTTCCGATCAGCCTCTTCCTGTCAAAACTGTGGGTAAGCCCCAACACGATCACCGTCTTCAACATACTCATCGGCCTCTTCTCCGGCGTGTTCGTGGCGGACGGACACAGCTACGAAGTGATCCTCCTCGGCGCCGCCCTGTTCCAGATCGCATCGATCATCGACGGGTGCGACGGTGAGGTTGCAAAGTTCACATTCCGCTGCAGCAAGTTCGGGCAGTACATAGACACGCTCTCGGACAACCTCTCGCTTGGCAGCTTCATGGCCGGGCTGATCGCGGGCTACTGGCGGCACACGCATTCGCCTGTCGCATTCATCTCGGGCGGGGTCATGCTCGCCACGACCGCGATAACCTTCTTCTGGATGATCCGCTATCTGGCCCGTAACACGCAGTCCGCCAGCCTGGCGACATTCGACAAGGTCTACATCTCCCGGCTCTCCGGAGAGCCGGGCTGGCTGCTCTTCTTCATCAAATACGGCAAATACGGGTTCAAGAAGGATGTCTTCTCGTTCATGTTCCTCGTCTCTGCCGTCCTGGGAGGGCTTTACTGGTGGCTCTTCATCATCGCGTTCGGCACCAGCGTGGCGGCGATCATCCTCACTTATCTCAACCTGAAGGCATGGCGGGCGGCTGCTCCGCGCAGGTGTGCAAACTGCGCAGGGCTGCGTCAGGAGGAGCTCAAGGCGTGAATAGAACTCATTTCAAAACCCTTCGAGGGGAAGTTGCGTCCAGAAAGACCATCCGTACCGAGCCGCGTGCGGTCGTCTTCGACTTTGACGGCACATTAGTGGACTCTATGAACGCCTTTGCCGATATCGCCTCGGCCGTGATGCCGAAGCACTATCCGATCGATGCCGAGAAGGCGCGCCTTGGCTACTTCGAGACATCGGGGCTGCCCTTTTTCCAGCAGCTCGAGGACCTTTTCCCCGGCCATCCCGCAAATCCGGTCGCCGCGGAGGAGTACGAACAGGCGAAGGTCGCCGGATATTTTGACGAGCCGCTTTTTGAGGACGCCGCAGAGACGATCTCAAAACTCAGAGAGCGCGGCATCGCGGTGATCGTCTCGTCCAACAATTTTCAACACCTGGTGGAAGAGTTCGTGCAACGCTCCGGCATCGTGTTCGATATGGTGCTCGGCTTCAAGCCCGGCTTTGCCAAGGGAGCGGATCACTTCCGCCACATAGAGAAGGAGATGGGCATCTCCCGCAACGCCATCACGTTCGTCGGCGATTCAATCAAGGACGGAGAGCGTGCGGCAGACTTCGGCATCACGTTCATCGCCAAGAAGGGGATCTTCACGCGCGAGAGGTTCGCGGCTGAATTTCCAAATGCGCGGGTGATCTCGAATCTGGCGGAGTTAAAAACCATGTTGTAACTGGTAACTGGTGACTGGCGGTTGCACGCAATATCTACCCCACCCTGACCCTCCCCTTACAAAGGGGAGGGAATGATTCCCCTCCTTTGTAAGGAGGGGCTAGGGGAGGTAGATCAAGTCACTCACGCCAGTCACTAGTCACGGAGTTTCGATGCTGGCACTGATCATCGCGGCGGGGATGGGAAACAGGCTGGGCAACCTGACAAGCCAAAAGCCAAAGGCGCTCGTCAGCGTTGGGGGCCGCGAGCTCATCCTGCGCGCGCTCGACTTCGTCGACCACCCGGCGATCACGGAGAGGATAGTCGTGACCGGATACGAGGGAGTTCAGCTCACCAAGTTTCTCTCCGAGCGGCGGCCAGATGTGCATACCGTGCACAACGCGCGCTACAAGGACGGCAGCATCATCACGATTAAGACGGCCCTTCCGCATGTGAACGGCGATTTCCTGCTCATGAACACGGATCACATCTATCCCCGCAGGATGCTGGACCATATCCTTGCCAGGGCCCGCGGCATCACGGCCGTATGCGACTTCGACCGGGAGCTGGGTCAGGACGACATGAAGGTGAAGCTCACCGAATCCAGGCGGCTCGTGGGCATCAGGAAGACGCTCACCGACTTTGACGGCGGCTATATAGGAATGACCGTCTGCAGCTCCGCGATGCTGCCGGCGTATCGCGACGGCGTCGCGACTGCGTACGAGGCTTGCGGCGACGCGGCTTCGGCCGAGGCAGCACTCGCGATGCTGGCCGGCAACAAGACTTCCATCAACATCTGCGACGCATCCGGCATGCCGTGGCTCGAGGTCGATACTCAAGAGGACCTCAGGCACGCCGAGACTGCGCTTCGCCAAAACCCGAGCTTCCTCCTATGAAAAAAATCGCAAAACAGGCACGCTATGTATTCTTCGGCATAGGCGCGGTCGTCTTCGTGATGCTGATCCGCAAGATAGGCATCGCGACCATCATGGAGAATATCCGTGAGCTGGGGTGGCGCTTCGGGCCCATCCTCAGCATCAGCGCCGCAGGCTATGCGCTCTATACCGCGGCATGGCTGCAGTTCCTGCACAGGCTCAGCGACGGCATCGGCTTCTTCGAGCTCTTTCGGATCAAGATCGCCGGCGAAGCGGTGAACACGATGACGCCGGCAAACTTCATCGGCGGCGACCCGATGAGGATCTACCTCCTCAAGAAAAACTTCCCGCTTGCAGAAGGCGCCGCGTCCGTGGTCGTCGACCGCACGCTGCACAGCGTCGCGATACTGGTCACCATCCTGCTCGGCATAATCGTCGCGCTGTTCACTTTCAAGGACCTCTCGGCGAACATAAAATACGGCGTGCCGATCGTGCTCGCGGTCTCATTCGTCTTTATGGGGTTTGTGCTGGTCCACCAGCGTAAGGGGCTCTTCGGGCTGCTTCTCGAGCTCTGCCAGCGTTTCGGAATAAAGCGCGAATTTTCGGAGAAGACCATACGCCGTTTTCAGGAGCTGGACGGCCACATCGTCGACTTCTACGAGTCGAATCACAAGGGCTTTATCCTCGCCCTCGTCTGCCACGTGATGGGCAGGATGCTCGGCGTGGTGGAGATCTACGTGATAGGCCGCGTCGTCTCCGACGACTTCACTCTCTTTGCGGCGCTCATGCTTGCCGCGCTGGCACCTATGGTCAACGCCGCGTTCACTTTCGTGCCCGGCGCCATCGGCGTGATGGAGGGTGCGTACAGCGGGGTGCTCTATCTCATGCACCTCAACCCGGCCATCGGCATCACGATACAGATCGCAAAGCGCATCCGTTCCGCCTTCTGGATAGCGCTGGGCCTCTTCTTCCTCGGCGCTGCCGACCGCCGCAGGGCCTGGGAAGATGATGAGAAGATGATCGAGGAGGCGATCTCATGAGTGTGGATTCCCGCCCGTGGGAGACGGACCCGAGAAAGGCGATCGCCGACGTCTGCCACCGCCTCTACGAGCGCAGCTACCTCGTGGCGACGAGCGGGAATGTATCAGTGCGAAACGGCGACGGCTTCTTCGTGACCCCGGCCGCGACCAGAAAGGACGAGGTGGTCTCGGAGAAAATCGTCGAGTGCCGCGCCGACGGAACGCCTGTCGATCCGGGCGCGCGGCCGTCGTCCGAGATCGCGATGCACCGCCAGGTCTATCGCGAAAGGCCGGATGTGAACGCGGCGATCCACGCGCACCCGCATTACTGCCTCGCGTGCTCCCTCGCGGAGATCTCGCTCACCGAGATGTTGCTGCCCGAGCTGGCCATCTACATCGGGCCGGTGCCGCTGGTGCCCTACGCCACGCCCGGCACCGACGAGATGTGCGAGGCGCTTGAGCCGTATATCGAGAAGCACAACGCCTTCCTGCTCACCAGACACGGCGTGCTCGTACTCGGCAAAGACCTCAAGGATGCGTACAACCGGCTGGAGCACCTCGAGCATATAGCCTGCGTGGCCTACCTCGTCTCCTCGATGGGCACGATAGAGCCGCTCACAAAGGCCGATCTGAGAAAGCTCACGACCCAGGCGCGCAAGCTCGGCCAGCACATCTCGCAGACGTTGCTGGACCTATTGGAATAATGTAGAGCGCTTTGTACAGGGGGCTCCATCTCGGTACGCCGTCGTCGCCTCAAACGCCGGCTCCTCGTCTGCGCTTCGGGCGCCGCATCATTAGAGGCTTAGAAAGCGACGCCCTCAGAGCACCTCGACGGAGCCCCCTGTACAAAGCGCTCTACGCTGGTTATTAGTTCTGAGGCGTGAGCGCGATCTCGGCCATCGCATGGGAAAAATGATTATGGAACGAATTAAATCGGCAATTTTGGGCGCGACGCTGGCGCTATACAACGCCGCGGCATTCGTAGTGATCAATGTGCTCATGTGGAAGAATAATATATGGAACGAGAAACGCTGGACTGCGCCGATCAAAAAAGCAGAAGATAGCTCCTCTATTCCTCCCCAATAAACATTCAGCCGGCGTTTATCACTTCCGCGCAAGCCATGAAAAATTCTCGAGATCGACTGCGAACGATCTGCCGAGGCGCCCCGCCCCCACCGACTGGACCGGATACATCTTCTCCATCCTTCGCGCGAGGAACTCGGGACTGAGGCCGATCTTCGCCGGAAGGCCGAAGATGCGCCTCACCTCCGCGGCCCACTCCGGATGCATGAGGATGAGACGCGCTGCCTGCTCGAAGTCCCTGGCGCGCATGGCTGTCGCCACCGCAGTATCCGCGATCTGCGCGGGATTGACGACCGCGCGCTCGAGCTCCGGGAGTTTCGCGTCGGTCAGATCCCCGGAAGGCCGCGCCTGATTGCCGATCGCCTCATCCACGTTCTCATTCATGTTCTCATTCACGTTCTCGATCATCTGATAGAAAAGCCTTACCTCTCCGCGATAACCTCCCGTTGCCAGGACCCGCGCCACATCCTCTTCCGGGCTGAGGAGCCGGAGGGAAGCCGACCCCTTGTCGCTCTCGCCCCATTCCTTCAGCAGCTCGTTCGCCTCGCCGGAGTTCGATTGCGTGAAGGCCGCAAGTGCGCGGTGTTCGCGTTTCGCCAGCTCGCGCAGAAACTCCACCGCCACCGACAAGGCCTGCTTCGCATCATTATAATAGGGTTTGCCCTGCTGGGCCTGGGGGTTGAACTCGAGGGCATCGATGATGATTACCTCTTTTCCCGCCAGCGTCCCCAGAGTCAGGTTGATCCGCCCCAGGAATCGGTTCCCCCTGGAGAGCTTGAGGATCTGGTAGGCAGGGTTCACGAGCCACGTAACCGAGTTCTCGAAATTGATGCTCCCCTTGGCCGTGCAGTCGCCGCACCGATCGCCCAGCGAGAGGTCCTCCTCCTCCCGACCCACAAACCGGAGCCTGATGTCGCCGCCGAAGCGAATACGGGAGAGCACCTGCTGGAGGTCCGCGTCGTCCTTGCATCGAGACTGCGCCGCAAACGCCGAAACCGCATCCAGTATCTCGTCCGCAAAATAGGTGAAGTGGGCCTGGTCGAGCTTTGTGGAACGCACGTCGATGGCCGCTGCAAGGAGATTATCAAACGCGCTTCGCTTATCCCCGATCTTCCGCAGCAGCACCTTGACCGCCTCTTGGGCAAGTGCTGGGTCATTGATCGTGATCCATGCCTGGGGATCGGGCAAGGCATTGATCACCCGGGCCCCTTCAAAGACGCGCTGTTTTGCGCCCCTCCCTGATGCGATCACCGCATAGGCCGCCTGGTGCATCGGATTCTCAAACTCGAGTTCGGGCTTCGGAGAAGCCCTCAGCTTCGCAAGTTGCCCCTCGCTCGCGCCAAGTTGCCGCAAACCCCAAAGTATACCTTCATCGACTTCGGAGCGCGTCCCTGTGATCCGCCAGTTTTCCCCTCTCGCAAAAAAATCCAACAGTGGTCTCAACGCCAAGCGATCTCCAATGGCGGAGAGCGCATTAACGAATGAGTCACGCGCAATGGCATACTGAGAACCCTCTTCGAACACAAGACCAGCAGATAGCCGGACGTCGAAGGTACCGTCCTTGAAAGGGGCCAGCAGCAGGGGCACGGCGGTTCCGCAGTCAATGCCATAATGAAGCTGCAGATCACAAATGTCAGTTGCAGCTGGTACAAGGATCTTTTCATCACACGTCCGCAGCCCTTCCTGCAGGTCTTCCAGGCGCGCGGCGTACAAAGCGTCGCCCATGGGGAGAGGTCTTTTTTTCAGGTCTTGAAGAGGGAGCCCTCGCTCGCGGAAGCACTTCGGCAGAAGCTCAAGAGTAATCTCACGATCGACGAACCCCAGGATCGCCCTTGCCGAGCTGCCATCCCGCTGCGCAAATGCATCGGCGATAGCGTGCAGGCCTTCGTCCAACGTCGCCCCTGCGAGCCGATCTGCCCAGTATTGGCTGCGATCCAGACGGACGATCGGAATGGGGAGGGCATACGGGCTCGCCAGCCGGCCCGTCGCATGAGGCGCCGGCAGCAAAGAGGCGGGGTTCATCGCAAAGGCGTCCTCTTCGGAAGCGGCCCACGATCCAGAGAAAGGAAGCCCCGGCAAAGAGTCGTCCGTAATAAAGGTCGCGTCCGAGTCGGATGCAATGGCGGTGGAGAACGAAAAACCCTCAATGTCAGGGGCAATGAGCGGCTGGGTCAGGAGAGACGTATATGCATACGGTGATGTCATAGTCAGGCGGGTCTCTTGCTACCGTTCGACATCTTCCAGATCAAACATCTTCTTATAGACGGGATCGTTCTCGGCGGCATCGACCACGCGCTCGGTGATCTCTTCAACCATGTCGCCGTCCACGGCGTCGAAGCCTTCGCTCACCGCGTCCCAGATCTTCTTGCGCACCTTGCCCTTGATCTTCTCGCGCTGGGCGTTGGGCACGCCTATGCGCACCAGGCCGTCCAGGCTCTCGCGGTCGAGGCGCAGGGCCTCATGCGCCACGTCGATGAGCTTGGACTCGCGCTTCTGCTTGGCCTTGCCCTCTTCGCCGGCTGCCTGTTCCGCAGGTTCTGCCCTGCCTGCACCAGTCATCGATTGTACCCATTTGAGGATCATAGCGCTTACTCCCCTCTCCCTACTTCCTTATCGCAGGATCGAAAAAAATGTTGCGTGTTTTTTTAGGCCCGTGCGAAGGGCCATGGAGACCAGCGCTGCGGCCTGGGGCGGAAGCTGGCGGCGGGAGTGGGTCACTATACCTATGCGCTGGGCGCCCTTGAGCTCAGCTATCGGCAGGACCTGCTGGCCGCGGAGCCTGTGTTCGCGGGCGGAGAAGGCGGATATAAGCCCGATGCCCATGCCCTGCTGCACGAGCGAGCAGATCGCGGCCGGGTAGTGCATCTCCATGTTCACGGTCGGCACTATGCCGTGGTCGCGGAAGGCCTCATCTATGACCCGGCGTGTATGAGAGGAGAGCGGATAGACGATGAGAGGTTCGCCCTTCAGATCCTTCACAGAGAGCTGCCGGCCGCGCTGCCGGCCGCGCGGCAGCACCGCGACGATGGAGTCCCTGTAAAGCTCGCGCGCCTTGACCCCGTCCGGCAGCTGATTGATGACCGCGATCCCGAAGTCCAGCTCGTGCGCAAGCACCATCTCCACGAGTTCGCCGCTCGTGCGCACCACGGCCTCGACCTTCACGTGCGGGTGCTCGCGCCTGAACGCGGCGAGCACGTTCGGCATGAGCCCGATGGCAGCCACGTCGATCATGCCGAAGCGCACGGAGCCCTGGCCCAGGCCTGCCGCGTTGCGCACGCCGCGCGCCACATCGTCTATGGAGGCGAGGATGAGGCTCCCTTCATTATATAGGTAGTCACCCGCCGCCGTGGGCGTCGTGCGCGAGGCCTTGTCGAAAAGCGGCACGCCCAGTTCCCGCTCGAGAGTCCTCACCTGCTGGCTCACTGCAGACTGCGTAAGCTTTATCCTGCGCGCTGCCTGCGAATAACCGCGCTGGCGATAGACTTCGCAGAAAATTTTCAACCGTTGAAGATCCATAACCGACCTCTCCTTTCAATTGCATCAACTGTAGCTTCCCGTCCACGCTGCACGCTATCGGCCATATCGCCACGAGCGCGAAGCCTGAAGTTCCGTGTTGCGGCAAGGTTCGGGAGGCCTTCCCTCGTCGCTGGCGCACGGGCTTCTCGTGGCGGCAAGTGTGCAACTTTTCGGAGGGAGGAATCGCTTTTCGCTGCGCCTTCCCTCCGCCTACTCGTCGCGAAAAACGCGTTGGTTTTAAAAACGCGAGTTCAGGATCTTCCTCCGTCAGCTCTGAACTCGCAAAACCAATCGCGTTTTTCACTCCTCATACGGCTACGGTCAAAACGGCGCTTAATGCTTCAAAGCAATCCCTCCCTCCGAAAAGTTGCACAAAGGTTGACGCGAAGAGAATCGTGATCGTTCCATGTGCAAACTCAATTTTGACCGAGCTCTTTTCGCTGCCACTTGAAATCATATGTTCAGCGCTCTGGGATCGTCTATTTCGGAACATCGCCGGGAGCGGCGGGGGAATTTCGGGTCCTCGCAAGGCGATGAAAAGCAGCGAGGGCATGTAGCTAGCGGGGTCCTGACGGTATCGTCGAACGATGGGGACCGCGGTGGCTGGACAAAGAACGTTAGCCTTATAAGGTTGCTTTACTCGGTGTCGGCTCGTGAGGCGATGCCGTCGGGGCCCCGCGTGGCTTCATGACGAGCAGCTTCGCGGGAGGCGCGGTTCCGAAATAGACGATCCCAGGGCGCTGATCTTGTGAACCCCTTGGCGCAGCGAAAAGCCCTCCCTGCCGAGAGAGCGCTTGCACGCTTGGAGACAGTGAAAATCGCGTCGGTATGGTCATGTCACAGAGCAAAAGCTTGATTAACTTTTCTTATCGTACTGAGTAATTTTATTAATTTGACTTATAGCATCGGCGCTGTTAGGGCAAGCGAAATCTCACAAGGAGGAATCACATGACGACAACTGCAAAGCCGCACACAGTGAAGCCGGTCGATGGAAAGCTTGGCATCCTGCTCGTGGGCCAGGGCGCGATCAGTACGACCTTCATCGCTGGCCTCGATGCCATCAAAAAGGGCCGCACCAAGGCCATCGGCTCGCTCACGCAGATGGGCACGATCCGGCTCGGCAAGCGCACTGACAACCGCCACCCGCTCGTGAAGGACTTCCTTCCGCTCGCAAGCATAAACGACATCGAGATCGGCGCCTGGGACATCTTCGAGGACAACGGCTACGTCGCAGCCAAGAAGGCCGGCGTGCTCTCCGACACGGACCTCGAGGCAGCCCGGCCCGTACTCGAAAAGATGACCCCCATGCGCGGCGTATTCGATCAGCATTGGGTGAAGAGGCTCAACGGAACGTATGTGAAGAGCGCAAAGACAAAGCGCGAATACGCCGAGCAGCTCATGGACGACATCAAGCGCTTCCAGAAGGAACGCGGCGTCACGCGCACGGTAATGGTATGGTGCGCATCCACGGAGACGTTCACGGAGATGTCGGATGTCCATCGTTCCCTCAAGGCATTTGAGAAGGGCCTGGAGGCGAACGACCCGAACATCGCGCCGTCCACGATCTACGCATACGCGGCCCTCAAGCTCGGCATCCCGTTCGCCAACGGCGCGCCGGGCCTCACGGTGGACACGCCTGCGCTCATCGAGCTCGCCAACGAGACGCGCACCCCGATCTGCGGCAAGGACTTCAAGACGGGCCAGACCCTCATGAAGACGATCCTGGCGCCGGGCTTCCGCGCGAGGCTCTTAGGGCTCTCCGGCTGGTTCTCCACGAACATCCTGGGCAACCGCGACGGCGAGGTGCTGGACGATCCGGGCTCGTTCAAGTCAAAGGAAGAGAGCAAGCTCTCCGTGCTGGACACGATCCTTCAGCCCGAGCTCAACCCGGATCTCTACGGCAATATCTGCCACAAGGTGCGCATCAATTATTACCCGCCGCGCGGGGATTCCAAGGAGGGCTGGGACAACATCGATATCTTCGGGTGGATGGGATATCCCATGCAGATCAAGGTCGACTTCCTCTGCCGCGACTCGATACTTGCGGCGCCGCTCGTCTTGGACCTCGCCCTTTTCATGGACCTCGCAAAGCGCTCCGACATGCGCGGGATCCAGGAGTGGCTCTCGTTCTACTTCAAGTCCCCGCAGACTGCAGAGGGACTCTATCCGGAGCACAACCTCTTCATCCAGGAGATGAAACTCAAGAACACGCTGCGCTATATCATGGGAGAAGACCAGATCACGCACCTTGGCAACGAATACTACGGAATATAGGAGGCAACATGAATATCCACAAAGCGAGTTTGGTTGTGCTGGGAGTGCTGATGCTGGTTGCAAGCGGGTGCACGCAGATTACAGGAGGCGGAGAAAGCCAGACCGAAACCGACCTCTCCAGCAGCGCCTCCACGAGCGAAGAGGGCAGCGTGAGCGAGAACGCGGATTCGTCAATCACGATGATCCCGTCCCTGCTGCCTGATGCAAAGATGGGCCAGGCGTATCAGTTCTCGCTTCAAGTAGTGGGCGGCAGCGCACCCTATACGTGGCAGTTCGATAGTCTTCCAAACGGCATCATCCTTGCTGTGAACGAAGGGGACACATCGAAGGCCACGCTCACAGGAACCGCGATGGCCACAGGGGCTAGCGACGTGACCTGCAAGATCTGCGACGGGTCGAGCCCATCGAAATGTCTGGAGACAAAGACACCGCTGAGGGTTACACACTGACCAACAGACAGCTCGATGAATGGATCGACACAACAAGAACCCCCTGGAATGACCAGGGGGTTTTTTATTCACTTCTTCAACAGATATTGAACAGCGCGGCCCTTGCCTATCCTCTCCGCAAGCCCTTGCTCTTCCATGGATTGAAGATCGGACAGGGCCGTGAAGTTCGAGACCTTGTTGAGTTCGCGATACTCGCGGTTCGTAATTCTGCCTTTGCGCTTCATGAATCGCAGCGCTTTCTCCTGTCTCACGTTGAGAACCGCGGGCTGCTGCGTCGCCCCGATCTGCTCGAGGAAATTGCCGATGGTCTGTTCGATTCCTAAAATGAAAAACTCGACCCACGCCTGGATGTCCCATCGGCCGTTGCGCTCATAATAATTGTCTCCCTGAGCTGCGTGAAGGAGATTGTAATACTGATTCCGATGGAGATAGAAATACTCGTCCCACGCCATATAGCGCACAAATTGAAAGCCCGACTGCATGAGCAGGAGCGTGGAGAGAGCCCGCGCCGTCCGCCCGTTTCCGTCCATGAACGGGTGGATAGTGACGAGGCCGAAATGTGCGACAGCCGACCTTATCAGCTCATGCTCCCAGCCTGAGCCGCTGAGAATATTCAGAAACTGATCCATAAGCGTGGGGATGTCCGTTGTTTCGGGCGGCATATAGATGACGCGGCTGGTCGCGGAGTCGAAGATCGCATTCTGCGCCTCTCGATAGCGTCCCAGCAACCTCCCCTTTACGATATTTTTTTCGACGTATCGATGAAGGGTGCAGATCGTTTTGGAAGTGATCTTCTCCGGATGCATCGACTCGGCGATCAAGAAGTCGAAGAGGTCGAAGAGATTCTTCACCTCCTGGATATCTCTCTTGGGCGCCTGGATATGTTTCTGCTTGAAGACGTCTTCGGTCTGCTTGAGCGTAAGACAATTCCCTTCGATCTTGCTCGAGAAGTGGGAGGTTCGAATCTTGGCATCCTGGTAAAGCGAAGTCCTCAATGCGGGCGAAAGGGAGAGCCCCTTCAGCCGCTCCTCAAGGCTGGCGATGGCAAGCAAGGCCCTGATCAGCTCTTTTGTGATAATGTAGTTGAATTCCACGGATCAAGTATACGAAATAATCATTAGGTAATCAATAGGTAATCATGAGATATTCGCTAGGCAAATTCGTGCCTGGCGCCGGTGCGATGCCTGTCAATCGGGCAGCCGGGGACCCGTCTTCAAAATATCTTCAAGCTGGACAAGCGGGACGAGGGCAAGACGATTTCCAACCCATGTGAGGGCAATAGTATTGCCGCGATCGAAAAACTCTCTAATTTGATCCGCGATTGCGGTCACACCTATGATCCTTGGGTCTTCCGCAACGCCTCCCGAAGCCAAAAACGCATCCCTATAGTGGCCAAGCGTGTCCGCAATGGCAATCACGCTCTGGGTCCTCAATATGAATTGTCCTGTCGTCCAATTATAGACCGCATCGTGCGCGAGATCGAGCGCCGCACGCCTTAGCGCCTCTGCCTCATCTGAATGGAGGTGTGATGCAGAATAAAAGGCCGCGGCCCGGCTTTCGAACTCAGCAGCGACGTCATAATATTTACAATATCTCGCCCCTGCAGCAGCGCTGACCAGCGCGATTTCAGCGTACTCCCTGTTTGCGGCAATATATTTCTCGACCTCGTTGCGGGGATCAAGCTCTGCAGCCAGGCTCATTGCGCAGAATGCCGCCATATCTTCGGCAATCTGCCTGAATCGACCGGCCCTCCCCAACAACTCCACCCTTTTTGAGATATTCTCGTAGGCTTCTCCAAAAATCCTCTGGCTTCCCAAAAACTGAAACGGATCTGGCTGATATTCGGTAACGCGCCGTTGCAATTCCTCGTACGTCAGTCCGGAATGCGTAAACCAGCGAGCCGCGAGAAGGCCATAAATCTGTGCGGCATCATACAATCTTCCCGCATCCCTCAGGGCCTCTGCATAGCCTTTATAGAACCATTCTAAGACGTTATTGTGAAGATAAGGGAACGCTTCATTCTGTTGTTCGATGGTCATTCCAGCAAGGACCCTGAGCAAAGCCCCCGATGCATCCGCATATTCTCCGTACGCGGCTTGAACCTTGCGTCGATCAGCCTCGGTCATGTTATTCCGACCACCGCGGCTGTCAAAGATAGACCACTCTATTCTCTGAGCCTTGTTATGAAGGGCAACGCTTCTCCTCTGAAGACAATGGGCTTGCGCCGGGATACACCGGGCCTTTTCACACAAAGATGCGGCTTTTCCATATGCGCGTGCGATTCCGTCGCAATCGTCTCTAAAAGTACTCTCAAGGAGCTGAGCAATTTCAAGAGAAACATCTGCGGGATTCCTACTTATGCCTTCTTCTTCGACAACGGAGATGCCGTACTGCTCCATCAGGGCCAGTGCCGTTCTATAGTTCTCGATGGCTTTACCTATAGCGGCTTCATGTGCACGGCGCCCACCACCGATCGCGGAGCGTGTTAATTCAGAGACTGCTCTGAGATGTAATTTTATTTCATAAACAGGTCCTTGTTCAACGGGCACAGGATTTTTTCCGCGACCAAATAAACCAAATACCCAAGGGATCAATCCTGGACGTCCATTGTGGACGTTAGCGGTAACGGAAGGCGCTGTAGTTTTAGCGGCCAAGGGCAAAGGCCCCGTAAGGGAGATCGAATCAGATATACACCTCTTCAGGAGATCTGATGGAACGCCTTCGCACGAAAACGAAGTTGAACTGCATGGAATGGAATCCCCTGACCCATCGCCTTCGGATACTTCGAGCCCTGCTTCGCAGCAGGGCGAATCCAGGCTCGACTGGCCTGAACTGCACAGGGGCACGGAAATAGGCACACATAGGCTGGGGCCACCCATAGAAATCCTCCGGATGGTCACATTATCGCGCTGTTAGGGAAGAAGTTGCTAAAAAAGATAGTATTGTTTGTCACATCCTCTTCGGTATTCTCACCTTGCGCAGCCTGCGCTCCAACGCGAGATATATCTCCACCGGCTCGCCCTCCTCCGACCACGGATCAGCGAACAGGTCGTGCACCTGTTTCTTCGTGACCGCTCCGCCGACCAGCCCGTAGTAGAGCCGATCACCCAGCATATAGCCGAGCGCGTGGGTCAGCGAGAGGAAGAGGTCCATGCGGCTGCGGAAGATCTCGGTCTTAGCGAGGGGCTTTCCCTTTCGCTCGAACACCTTGTACTCCATCACCAGGTGGGCGGTCTCGTATTCGAGCCTCCGCTCCCTGGGCACCCTGATCGTCTGGAAGTACGCCAGCAGATCGGTGAAGTCCTTTTCATGGAAGCACTTGCGCTTCTGATTGATGATCTTGGAGCCGAAGAAGCCCAGGGCCTCGTGCAGGACGTTGGCATAAAATGCGTCGATAATCTCGCGCGGCTCTTCCTCGCCCGCACATGAGCTCTTGATGAAGTGCGCCGCCTCCTCGGCCGCGTGGTTGAGCGAGAGGTTCGCCAGATACACGAATTTAGCCTTTGCGATATAGTAGCTCTCGCTGGCGAGGATCTGGTGCTTGATCGTATCGATCTCCTCTTTGGAAAAGTCTCCCCTCTCGCGCAGGTGCCTGAGAAAACTCAAGTCTCCGCAAGTAAAGATCTCCACTTCGTCGCGCTTTCTGCCGAGCTTTATTCCGAGAAAATCGCAAAGCCTGTCGACGATCTCTAGGAAGGAGGCCTTCGCGTCCGCATAATCGATCTCCCCCTCGTCGTGCTCGAGCCAGTTGAGATAGGAGCGCTGGCAGATCACGGGAGGCGTATGCATCCTGCAGAAATTTCCGTCAGGGAGCTTAACGACCTCGATGGAGTCATCGAGCCCCTCTTCAGCAAGCCTCCAGTAGAGAGGTTCGCTGTTCTGGAAGAGGATCAGCGGCTTTCTCTCGATCCCCCTGCGCGCAAGCTTCTTCTCCACGTCGTTCGGGAGGTGAGGCGGCGCGATATGCAGGTCGCCGATGAATATGAATATGCGGCGTCCCGGGTATTCTGCCGCCGCCCTCGCCACCACTACGGCGGCGGCCTCATCGCGGCGGCGCACATCCGATCCTTCCGCAGCCGCGTCGATCGCAAAGATCCTGATCCCGTGGTAGCGGCAGAAGTCGAAGATCGGCTTGAAGTTCGCCCAGAGGTCAAAGACCCAGTGCTCCTGGAGCCGGATGCGGCTCAGGAAGTTGGCCTCGCTGATCGCGCCTGTCATGTAATCATCGAGCGTCGTCTGATGGTGTTTGTGCAAGAGCTCGAGGCAGAGGACAAAGTTTTTGTCGCGCTTGACCACGGCCTTGAGTATCCTGAGAAACGACCTCTGCGACTGGTTGCAGGTGTGATAATCGCCCACGTAGACTATATCGGATGCGAGGACCGCATCGATCATCTCGTCCTGGTCGGCAACGCGCTCGTAGGAGCGCACCGCGCGACGGTATGCTCGCTCGTAGGCGTCGAAACCAGGCTCCTTGATGAGGATGGAGTGGTCGATGAGCTCCTGGTTCCATCGCCAGAGCTTCTTCTGGATTTCGAGCAGTTCCGTGCGCGGCGACTGCGGCATGTGGGTCTCCCGGTGAAGGCGCGAAAAGAATACCACAGCGATCAACGCACCTCAAAACGAAAATATCGATCGAGGTCGAACTTGAGGGTGAGCGCGGCCAGCCAGTTGTTGCGAGAAACGCCCTGCACATAGCCGGCATTGAGGACGCGCTCATATCCCAGATCGACATCGATCATGAGATGCTTCTTGAACTTTATGCGCGGGCTGACCACGCCGCGATAACGCTGCT
>JBBAAC010000034.1:0-16033 GCA_041658465.1 bacterium
GCGATTTGCCACCACTGGTAGGTGACCACAGTGTGCGCCACCGCGAATATGGCTGCGGTCACAGGCAGCCCCCATCCGACGCTGGCGCCGAGAAACCTCCATCGTCGCGCGAAGATGGTGTTCATCGCGGACTGCACGTAGCCGCGGAAATAGAACTCCTCCGGCAGTGCGACCAGCAAGAGCTGAAACAGCAGCGCGTTTGCAAAATCAGGAAATCCTGCAGCCACAAACGCGCCCTTCCCCATCACGATATGCTGCCATCCATGGGCAGCGATGAGGAAAGGCGGAAAAATCACCGCGGCCGCGACCGCAAAGACGATCGCGGATCTCTTGATCGACCCCCAGCCGATATCGAAAAAATCGAGCGGCCGCCTGCGCAGCCAAAGGACCAGCACCGGGATGCCCAGCAGGAGATAGGCGACGATGTAGGAGATCCTGGGACCCACGAAGCTGTTGCCGTGCGCCAGGTAGAGCAGATGCACGGCCACGAGCATCGCTGCGGTCGTGACGGCCACTTCTACAGCGAGCGAACGGCGCAGACTCACTTCGGCACCTCGACTATACGCGTCTTGCGGCGGAGAATCCATATCGCCACGCCCACCGCAAAGAAGAACATCATCGCGATCTGGCCCGTGGAAAGCATGCCGTTAAGCCAAATGCCGCGGTCCTCGTCGCCGCGCAGGAACTCGAGGAAAAAGCGCGAGACCGCCTCGTACATGAAGAACGTCGCAAGAACCTGGCCGTAAAACTTGCGGTACTTGTATGCCAGCAGCACCACGCCCCACATCACCAGCGCGTTCGCCATGAAGTAAGGCTGAGTTGCATGCAGCTTCTCGCCCAGGTGGAAGTAGCCGGCAGTCGAAGCGGGATCATTGAATACGAGGTGAATGAAAAAGTCGGTCGGCCTGCCGTAACAGCAGCCCACGAGCAGGCAGCCGGCGCGCACGAAGAAGATGATTATCGGCACGCCGGTCGTGATGATATCGAGATATCTCCAGTAATCAAGCTTCCTCCTCCAGAGGTAGATGAGCCACCCCGTCAGCGACGCGATGTAGGCGCCTATGGAGACGAAGCCGCCCTGCCAGAAATAAAAGACCCGGATCGGATTCTCCCAGTAGTAGCCGGGATTCTCGACTAGCACATGGAAGATGCGCGAGCCGAGCACGGAGGCGATGATCGCTATGATGCCGAAATCGAGCATGGCCACCGGGTCGGCCTTTTCGCGGCGCGCCATGTACGCCGCGAAGAATGTCGTTGCCAGAGCTCCGATCATTATCATGAAGAAGAAGGAAGGAACGCCCAGACTGCCTATGTGAAAAAGGAAAGGTCTCACGATGCCTCCTTCCCCTCCTTTGTAAGGAGGGACATATTTTATTCTAAACTGTCTTGCCGCCTTACCGCGGAGATCAATATCAGCACCATCGCCGTAGTAATCGCGCTGTCCGCGACGTTGAAGGCAGGCCACTCCAGCGGTATGCTCACGTGCCTGCCGAACGCCTGAAAATCGAGGACCGCATCGCCAATGTGGAACGACAGAAAATCCACCACCGAGCCCAGCCTTATGCGGTCCAGAATATTGCCCGCGATCCCGGCGAATACGAGCGAAAGCGCCATTGGCATGATGCGCTCCCTGTCGGAGAGGGAGCGAAAGAGCAGGACCATGAGCACCACGGCGATGACCGCCACGGTAAAGAAAAACGGGCCGCGCACGGAATCCGACAGCCCGGAGAACATGCCGAACGCGGCTCCGGTGTTGCGGAAGTTAACGATGTCGAAAAAACCGGGTATCACCGGCACGCGGGCGCCAAAATCGACCGCGTCCACGATGACGAGCTTCGTGACCTGATCGAGCAGGAAGATGGCTGGGGCCATCGCGATTAGTATCTTGTTTTTTGTTTTCATATCACATTTCAGTTCCCCTCCTTTGTAAAGAGGGGTCAGGGGAGGTAGATCAGTTGGCTGCGGAATCTACCCCACCCTAACCCTCCCCTTACAAAGGGGAGGGAAATAGTGCGCTATTTGAGAACAGAGGCGCACCTGGCGCATATGGTTGGATGATCCGAATCGCTTCCTACGGTAGTCGCGTA
Organism: bacterium; assembly: GCA_041658465.1. GTDB lineage: Bacteria > UBA10199 > UBA10199 > 2-02-FULL-44-16 > JAAZCA01 > JAJZQH01. The sequence continues at coordinate 2,088 of JBBAAC010000034.1, forward strand.
CTTCCAGCAACGGACACATTTAATGCCGTCGGCCTTGTCGACGGAGACCTTGAGCCCCAGAACCTCTTCGCTCGGGAAGATGTACGTCCCGGCGGCGCTGCCGAACTGCACGCCGGAGACGATGAAGAGGTCCGGCAGGACCTTTCCGAAACTCTCGAGGAACGAACGCAGATCTCCGCCGCACTCGATCGTCACCTTTGCCGCTAGCGAATTGCCTATGAAGCGGTCGGCCCTGGCCGCCTCGAGGGCCTTTGTCACGGCAGAGCGTATCTGCATGAGCCGTTCGAACCGCTCCACGAGCTTCGCGTCAGCCGCCGCAGCCGAAGGCATGTCGGCCAGGAAGACGGATTGCGCGCTGTTCTTTCTGCGCGGCATCGCGAGCCAGACCTCGTCGGCTGTGAAAGAGTAGATCGGGGCCATGATCCTTATCATGCCGTCGAGGATCCGCCACATCGCCGTCTGAGCGGAGCGCCTGAGTTTTCCCCGGGCTTTTTCGGCGTAGAGCCTGTCCTTCAGTATGTCCAGATAGAACGACGACAGCTCGACCGTGCAGAAGCGGTTGAGGGTCTGAGAGATCGCATGGAACTCGAACTTCTCGTACGACTCCAGCACCTTCTTCGCCACGCACGAGAATTCCTCAAGCGCCCACCGGTCTATCTCCACCAGTTCCTCGTCCGGCACAAGGTCGCGCTCGGGGTCGAAGTCGTAAAGATTGCCCAGTATGTAGCGCGCTGTGTTGCGCAGCTTCCGATACGCCTCTATGCAGCGAGTGAGAATCTCGTCCGAGAAGCGGATGTCGTCGCGATAGTCCTCCGCGGCGACCCACAGCCGCAGGATCTCTGCGCCGTGTTCGTTGATGAGCTTCTCCGGCGGAACATAGTTCTTCGCAGACTTGGAATATTTCTTTCCCTCGCCGTCCACGACGAATCCGTGGGTGAGCACCCGCTTATACGGAGCCCTTCCGCGCGTCCCGATGGAGGTGAGCAAGGATGTGTGGAACCATCCGCGGTGCTGGTCGCTCCCTTCGAGGTAGAGGTCGGCCTGCTCCTTGATCCCCTCTTCGCTCTCGAGAACTGCCGCATAGGAGACGCCGGAGTCGAACCATACGTCGAGGATGTCCGGCTCTTTGCCGAAATGTTCGGCCTCACCGCAGGACGGACACTTGAATCCTGCGGGCTTGAAATCCTCCGCCGGATGCGTAAACCAGGCGTCCGAGCCTTCCTTTGCAAAGAGCTCCGCTGCGTTATCGACGAGTTCCGGCGTCGTGTGGGAGTTTCCGCACGCGCCGCACACGAGCGCCACTATCGGAACGCCCCAGAGCCTCTGGCGCGAGACGCACCAGTCAGGCCTCACCGAGACCATGCCGGCTATGCGCTGTCTGCCCCACGGAGGTATCCACTCCACCTTCTCGATCGCCTCGAGCGCCTTTGTCCGCAGCCCGTTCTTCTGCATGGATATGAACCACTGATCGGTGGAACGGAAGACGATCGGCTTCTTGCAGCGCCAGCAATGCGGATAAGAATGGGCGATCTCGTGCACCTTCACGAGGGCGCCTACTTCCTTGAGCTTCTCAATGATCGGCGCGTTGGCATCCTCCACGAAGATGCCGGTAAGCCAGGGGAGCCCGGCCTCCGCCGTGAAGCGACCGGCGTCGTCCACGGGCGCAAGCACATCGAGACCGTAGCGCTGGCCTACATCGTAGTCCTCCTGCCCGTGGCCGGGTGCCGTGTGCACGGCGCCCGTGCCCGCCTCGAGCGTCACGTGCTCGCCGAGTATTATGAGGGAATCGCGCGCGATAATCGGATGCGCGCAATGCTTGTGCTCGAGCTTTGCGGGCGAGGGCCTTCCCACGACCGTGCTGTACGAGCGTCCAACCGCCTCCATCACCGAATCGAGCAGCCCCTCGGCAAGGATCCAGATCTCCTCTTCAACCTTTACTGCGACGTATGGAAGGTCCGGGTTCAGCGCGATGGCGAGGTTCGCAGGGATCGTCCACGGCGTGGTCGTCCAGATCACGAGATAGATCGGCTCAGCTCCGAGCTTCCATTCCTTTCGGAAGTCGGCATCGTCCTTGAGCCTGAACTTCACATAAATGGACGGCGACGTGTGGTCCGCGTACTCGACCTCGGCCTCAGCGAGCGCCGTGCGGCAGGACGCGCACCAGTAGATCGGCTTCTTGCCCTTGTAGAGGGAGCCGGCGCGCACGAACTTCCCGAACTCGCGCGCGATGGTAGCCTCGTAATCGAACGACATCGTCATGTAAGGCTTCTCCCACCGCCCCAGGCAGCCCAATCGCTTGAACTCGTTGCGCTGGATATCCACGAACGCGCCGGCATGCTCCCGGCACGCAAGCCGCACCGCCTCAGGGGCCATCGTGCGCTTCGCCGCCCCGAGTTTCTTGTCCACCTCGAGCTCGATGGGCAGGCCGTGGCAATCCCACCCGGGCACGAATTCGCAACGCTGACCAGACATGTTCTTGTACTTCACCACTATGTCCTTGAGGATCTTGTTGAGGATGGTGCCGAGGTGCAGATGCCCGTTCGCATAAGGAGGGCCGTCGTGGAGGATATAGCGCGGGCAGTTCTCCCTCGCCTCTATCATCCTGTGATAGAGCTTCTCCTGCTCCCATCGCGCCAGCTGCTGCGGTTCGCGCGCCGCGAGGTTGGCCTTCATGGGGAATTCAGTCTTCGGCAGATTCAGCGTTTCCTTGTAATTCGTCTCCATAATTCCTTCTTCCTGCGGAAGCTCATTCGTTAATGCCGAGATTCGTGACATCGGGTTCAGCGTTCCGGAGAAAATTGCCAGCCGCCTCCAGCACCTTGCGCTCCATTACCCCGGAACTCTTGACCCTTGCAGCGAGCGCTTTTATGCGTGAGCCTACCTTGACGAGCGAGCGCCCCTGATCCGTGCTTATCTGCACCTCAAGCTGATGATATGAATTCGTGACCCCGTAATCGGGCCTGCCGAACGTATCGACGTAGTGCGAATCCGAGGTCGCAGGCTCCCACTTCGTGGTGATGATGCCCGCATTCAGGTCCTCGGTTGCCACGGGCATGCCCACTTCCTTGAGCGCCCAGCGCACCGCATAGTAGGTATCGTTCGCATTCGCCGCATAGGTATGGCTGTAATACTGAACGTCCTTAGCGACCTTGGCGCTCGCCATCGGCTTGGAGCAAGAAACAAAAGCGAGCGCGATCAGCGCACAAAATATGAGGGCCTTTTTCATAATTCCTCCTGTTCCTGGAGCTCAAAGGAAATTCCTTTCAGCTTTGAGCTTTCAGCTTCCAGCCCTCTTCGACCTCCAGAATTTGACATACAGGACTGCGCCCAGCCCGAACATGATGATCGAGATGAACTGCGAAGTAGAGAGCCACGGCTCCACCACAAAACCCCGCTCTACATCGCCGCGGAAGAATTCCACGACGGCGCGCAGGACGGCGTAGATCATGAGATAAGTGGCGATTATCTGGCCGTCAAACCGTTTCCTGCGCCTGAGCAGCACAAGGATTCCGAAGTTTATAAACTCCCCCGCGGATTCCATCAGCTGCGTCGGATAGAGGCATACCCCTCCGGGCGCAAACGAATGGCGGTCGAGCGGGAAGGTGAGTCCATACCACGTGCATGCATCGAGCGCGCGGCCGTAACAGCAGCCGGCGAGGAAGCATCCGATGCGGCCGATGGCATGGCCGAGCGCTATGGCCGGCGCGAATATATCGCATATTATGAGGAAGTTCATGCGATGGCGCCTGACGTACCAGAGGCTTACCGCGATAGCGGCTATGAGCCCCCCGTAGAATACGAGTCCGCCCTCCCAGATCTTGAAGATCATCAGCGGATCGCTCAAGAAGCGCTCCCGCTCGCTCACCGCCACATTGAGCACCCTCGACCCTATTATGGCAGAGAGAATGATGTAGAAGACGAGATCCATTGCCCGGCCCGGGTCCTGGCCCATGCGCTTGCTCTCGCGCACGACCCAGGCCATGCCCGCGATAAATCCTAGCGCAACCATCACGCCGTAGCTGTAGATGGTTATCCCGCCAAACAGCGGTATCTTGAATAGAACCGGATACATAGGCGATTTCTATAAGGAATGGGCGATGAGAAGTAAAGTAGAATCAATTTTGCCAGCAAGGCCAGTCAAGCCAGCAAAGCCAGCAAGGGTGGACTGCTGCATGATCTACCCCTCCCGACCTCCCCTTACAAAGGGGAGGAGACGTTATTCCCCTCCTTTGTAAGGAGGGGCAGGGGAGGTAGATCATGACATCTCCCACATTGCTCGCGTTGCTGGCTTGACTGGCCTTTCTCGCCTCCACATACACGAAGGCGGCCTGTCACTATTGAAGGCCGCCCCGTGTGGTTTGGGAAAAGGAGCTTGGTAATAGTTACTGATAGCGGATCAGTGCGCCAAAATTTCCACCCCCGAGCGATCCCGCTATTGTAATCGCCTCGGGAACCGTCGTGACGTTGTAGAACTTCGCCGTCGTGCCGTCGATGGACGCTGTGTGATAGCCGTTGTACTGATTGAGATTCACGCCGTTGAGCTGCGTGCCGCGCCCGTCTTCGACATCGCCCTCCAGCATTACGCCTTGCCACTCACCGGTCGCCGCATTCTTCGTGCGCGGCCGATAGGTAAACCGGGAGTCCTGACTTATCCCGCGATCGGACATCGCCAGGGTCACGACCCACCGGCTCACGAATTGCGGAAACTGACTGAAGTCCTGGGCACCGGCAAACGCTGCCTCCAGGTTAGCGACGCCGCGAAGATTGGTCTGCTCTATATTTTTCATGAACGCGTTGCCGTCGGAAGCCTGCTCGTACATGTAACGAAGGAAGAGATACGATGCGCCGCGCTCCATCAGGTTGGGCGAAGACTGGGTGAGGAACCCGTAGGTCGATGGGCTCGCGAGATAGAGAGAATACCTGGATGGATTCTCTCTGTTGTGCCCCATGAGATCCTCAGCAAGATGCGACAGGCCTTCGTTCAGCCAGTTTTCCTCGGGCTGTCCGCCGTTCACGAGCACGTGCTGATTGTAGCTGATCGCATGCTGCAGCTCGTGCGGGAGAACCGCGGGCAAGAGGTTCTGCATGGCGAACGCCTTGGTTATCGCATATCCAAACTGCCCAGCCTCGTCCGGCACCATCGTGTAGATGACTTCCCTGTGATTCGAGGTCGGATTCGACTGGCTGCGCTCGTATTCGTCGCCAGCGTAGTAGTAGCCGGTGATCACGCCGCCGCCGAGCGCGCCCAGCTTATTGATCTGGCTCGTCATCAGCACATGAACCCTGCCGTCACCATCAACGTCCGAGGTGTTGCCTAACAGCGCCTGCTCCTCGGCAACCACCCGGTTGAACTCGCTGCAGAGGCCCTGGACGTCCGCATCGCTCAGCACATCCGCAGAAATCGTGGCATCCACATAGAAGGCCACCGAGTCTTCCACGCAACGCACACTGCCCCGCACCTCGACGTACGAGTTGACTGAACTGAGGCTCGACAGGACCCTGAAGGTCTCCGTATCGCCGATGCTCATTGCCTTGATGATGCTCATCGACTTCAACATTCCTTCATTGGCGGAGAGGACTTCCTGATCGGCGAGGCCCTCTTCAGAGGCCCTGAGCCAGGCGCTCATGATCTCTTCCGCGCCGTAACCCTCATCTTCCGGGATCGGCTCTGACTCTACGGCCATCGCCTTGGATGAAGGATCGATCTCAGGCAGGGAGAGGTCGGCCGAGAGCTGCACCGAAGTGCTTGCGCCGGTCTCATTGTAAGATCCGACCGCAAGGATGAACTTCGCGCTGGAATCGACGCCGCTGAAGTCGATCCTTATCTCGCCGGCATCGCCCACATCTACAATCATCGCATCGCCTACGGCGAGTTCCTTGGGCATCGAATGAAGAGCGGTCACCGTGGTGCCGGTGCCGCTCGTCTGACCACCCTCTGTAGTTACGCCGTCGCCTACTGCATTGTACCCACCGCCGCACCCTGCTAAAGTCGCAGCCAACATAATTGCGAGGCAGGCTACCCATCCCCTCTTCCCCCTCGGCTTCATGGCTGGCTCCTTTCCCTTGCCCTCCGACCCGTTAATGAGCAAGGTACGTGCCAGCCTGTTGCCAATCATTTTGGCCTTATTTTATTTTAATATTCAAATAGTTACATATGCGTCCTATTTTAAATGTCTTATTATATGGGTTAATATTTACCTTCTGATATCATTTCTACCATATCATAATGATAATGTTATTTTATTACAGATAGTTATTAATGGGTTTGTTTATTGTCATCGATTTGACTGATGGTTTGTTAATACCCATTGCGCATGTGGTTAGAGGTATACTAGAAGTCAGGCGAGGGTAATTACTTGAATAAACGATATAATTCCTTGAACGCGTGGCTGAGGTCCCGTTTTCATGAGCGGGTATTTAAGCTCGTACTTGAAAGCGGTCTCACATGCCCCAATCGGGACGGCACGGCGGGCAACGAGGGATGCATCTTCTGCCATCCGGATTCGCTCAAGTCCAATACGGCCCTGAATCATCCCATCAGACCTATCCGAGAACAGATCAGGGAAGGCCTTCATTATATAGGTAAGCGTCACGGCGCATATAAGGTCATCTCCCACTTTGGAAGCGGTTCAAACACGTACGCGCCGGCAGACGTCCTCGAACCGCTATTGAATGATGCGATCGACAATCCGGCCGTGGTCGGACTCGCTATATCCACGAGACCGGATTGCATCTCCGATGACCATCTGCGCCTGCTCAGCGAATTCAGCGCGAGGACGCTCCTCTGGGTGGAGCTCGGCCTGCAGTCGTCGCACGACTCAACCCTCAGATGGATGGAGCGCGGCCACACCGCCGCACAGTTCGCCGATGCCTGCGAGCGCCTGCATAGCCGCGGGATAATGACCTGTGCGCATGTGATATTGGGGCTTTCGGAAGAGACGCCTGAGATGATGATAGAGACCGCGCGCTTCCTCATAAAAGCGCGCGTATGGGGCGTGAAGATCCACAACCTTCACGTGCTCAAGGGCACAAAGCTTGGGCGCATGTACGATGAAGGGCAAGTGAACCTGCCATCGCTTGAGACCTATGCGGGATGGGCCGTCGATTTTCTAGAGGCGCTCTCGCCCGAAATGGTGATCCACAGGTTTCAGGGCCACAGCCGGCGCAGCCTCACGGTCGCGCCGCTGTGGTCCATCAACAAGCTCGCGGTATTCAACGCGGTGGAAGCGGAATTGGTAAGACGGGATACGTGGCAGGGAAAAAGATTCTAGACGCCGCCGCCAAGGCCGCGGATGCGCTTCACCGCATCCTGTATCTTGGGTTCCAGAAGCACGGCGGCCTTGTATTCGTTCGCTGCCTTCTCCTTGTCGCCCTTTAGCTCTGCGAGGCGACCGAGCCAGTAATGGGCATAGGCCGGCCAGTATCGCCCGCCCTGCTGCAGGCGGATGAATTCGTTAAGCTCCTTCTCCGCCTCATCGAACTTCGATGGGTCCCCCTTTAGAACGAGCGCAACGCCTATGAAAAAGTGCGGCTGGGTGATGGCAGGATCGATGGCAATGATACCGCGGAAATGATTCACAGCGGCGTCGTATTGCTTCAGCGCTATCATCGTCTTGCCCATCAGCCTTTTGAAAATAACGTTGTTCGGATAGCGCGCGAGGTATTCATCCAGCAGCCGCTTCGCATCCGGGAACCTGCGCTCCTCGAAATACATTATGACGAGGTTAACGCGGGCGAGGTCTCTTGCGAAGCTTCCCTCGCGCGCAACCCTCTCCACTATTGAGATCCCCTCAGCGCGCTTGTCGGGGAACATGTGCAGAAACCACAGATCCCGGGTGAAAACCGACCGCCAATAGAGGTACATGCCGAGCCCGAAATCCGCGTCCATGAATTTGGGATCCATCTCCTTCACGCGCCGGAAGAGCTGGCGCGACTTGCCGCCCGCGACGTAAGCGTCCCACCACTGGTCCTTGCGCGCCTTGAAGAAACCGTCGAGCCCCATGAGCGAGCCGGATAGAAAGAGCTGCCACGAGCTGGGGTGATAGCACTGCATGATCCCGTTCACGCGCTTGATCCCGTCCTTTGCGGCAGCCAGAAATTCATTCTCGAGATGGAAATCCTCGCGCTCGAGCATCTGGACTTCCGCCGTAGCCATGAGGCCGAAGTCGCCGGCGGGCGAGTCGGGGTATTCGCGCGCCAGGGCCTCGAATATGGCTTTTGCCTCAACGTAGCGCCTCTCGAATATCTTCCCCTGACCCTCCATCGCCTTTGCCGCAATGGCCTCGTCATCCTTGTTCGCGCACTCCGCAAACGCCACGCCGGCCCTTGCGCCCGCCGGGAACGACAAACAAACCACAAACAGGAAGATCGCGATCGCTCTGTTCATAATCCTCCGAGTAGCATCACTCGATATGCGTTGCAAGTAAGACCCTCCTCGTCTATTATACGCAATCGATGACGGCTACGGCATCCCCTGACGCAAAGCTTTCAATCTCAATCCTAGCAAAGCTTCCTGCCGACGTAAAACTCGTTCAGAAGGCTCTGGCGCACGTCTATCCCGGGGCAACGATCCGCGCCGTAGCGAATGAGGACGAGATGGATGAGTCGGACGCATCGCTTGCGATCGTCGACGCGGATGCAGCCCACGAAGCGAGGATCGATCACATACTCGACTCCCAGGCCGACACGCCGATAGTGCTCGTGGTGAAGGACCTCACGGAGGTGAGGCGATTCAGCCGGCACCTCACAGGCCGACGCGCCATAATCACAAAAGCCGATATGGAGGGAATCGGGCTCATACAGGCGATCCATCACCTCATGGAGCGCCAGAGGCTTCAGGAGCAGCTCCGAAAGGTGTCGCATCGCTTAAAGGAGCAGTCGATCCGCGACGATCTCACAAAGCTCTTCAATCACCGCCATTTCAACGAACTCCTCGCCTGCGAGATCAAGAAGGCTAACCGCTACAAGCGGCCGCTGGGGCTGGTGATCGTATCCATCAAGAATTTCACGGCGCTCAACGAGGCGCTGGGGCATCACGAGGGGGATCGGGTGCTCGTGCGCGCCACTGAGATAATAAGGGGCGCCGTACGAGAGGTCGATATCCCGGCCAGATACGGCGACAACGAATTCGCCGTCATCCTGCCCGAGTCGGACGAAGCGGCCGCAGCGATCGTCGCGGCCCGCATACGGGATGCGCTCTCCTCCATCGCGCTGCCGGGCGAAGGCGCGCTCGCTCACGTTGCGGTGAGTTCCGGCATCGGGGCGCTCTCGCACACCGTGCTCACGAAGGAGGATCTTCTCAAGACTGCGCTCGGCGCGCTCATCGTGGCGAAACGCAACGGCGGGGGAACGATCTGCACCTCGAACGATGTCGAGTCCCGCAGGAGGGAGCTGAGGGAGAACCGACAGCTCATCGAGCAGCTATCGGAACGCATAGCCGCGCTCACGAGCGATGCCCAGCTCTCGTATTTCCGGTCGCTGATGAAGGCGATCGGCGATATCCCGGTGGTCAAGAAGCTCCTGCTCCCGCACTCCGAAAGGGTCGCCTTCTTTGCACAGAGGCTTGCGGAGTGCGTTGGCTTCACGGGCGATTCGGCGCGCTCTCTGTACAGGGCCGGCCTGCTTCACGACGCCGGCAAGATCGCCATCGACCAGGGGATACTTACAAAACCGTCACGCCTCTCGGAGCCGGAGGAGGCGCTTGTGAGGCAGCACCCCGGGTTCGCGCTGCAGATATTCGGACGCCCGCCCCTGCTCGCAGCTGAGATCGAGGCCGTGCTGCACCACCACGAACGCTATGACGGCGGCGGGTACCCGGACGGCATCGGAGGCGGCGAGATCCCGCTGGCGGCCAGGATTATGGCCATCGCAGAGGCATGGGACACGATGACGACCCCGCAACCATACAGGCAGACGCCGCTTACGCTCGACGCGGCCCTGGCCGAGCTGCGCAGCCAGGCGGGCAGACAGTTCGACCCGGACCTGATAGACAAATTCACCGGCCTGATAGCCGGATGAACGCCACGGCCGCATCGGCATTCGCTTTCAAAGGGTTCGCGCATTGACAGTTTCGCCTCTGAGGCGTATAAAATTTTATGCCTTTCAGCACGCAGCACTCAACAATGATAAAGGGTTGAACCAGTCATGCCGCCGCCCAGCAAACGAACCCCTATAGATTTTCGAAGGGACATATTCGCCATACTTTTCCTGGCGCTCGGCGTCTTCACAGCGCTTTGCCTTGCCTCGTACAGCCCCACTGACCCGGCGCTGAACTCCGCCTCCAATGTGCCGTATGTGAAGAATCTGGGCGGGATCGTCGGCGCCTATATCGCCGACGTGCTCTACATAGTCTTCGGGATCAGCGCATACTTCACCTCCGCGGTCCTCCTCCTGCTCAGCGTGCTGCAGTTTCTCGGCAGGCCGCTGCGCCTGCGCGTTCGCGAGGCCTTCTACTATGTCGGGATGCTTGCGTTCGCCGCATCGCTCATACACTTAAAGTTCGAGACGGTCTCTCTCGGCGGACACGCGCTAGCCGGCGGGGGCATCATCGGCGGCCTGCTCGGCGAGACGCTGTCGCAGTATTTCAACAGGCCGGGCGCCTACCTCATATCGATCGCTGCGCTTTTGCTCTTCACGACGCTGGCCACAAAGCTCACCCTCTCAGAGATGCTCAAGATCGGCAGAGGCTTTGTCATGATAGGATGGCGTCTCCTGTGCAAGAGCGGAGACCTCGTGGGCAAAGGCCTCGCCACTGCATTCAAGGGCGGCATAGCCGGGGCACGCGCGGGCGTTACGCGGGTCAAGGCCCGCCGCGAGCAGGCGCCGGAGACAAAAGAGGAGAAGCCTGAGCCCGCGGTCATCGTGAGGAACGAGGCGCCTGAACCAAAGTTTCTCCGCCTGAAGAGGACCAGGGACGACGAAGTGGTGACGCTGGCGCCGATACGCCAGCCTAAGGGGTCTCTGAAGCTGCACGTAGCTTCACCTGCCGAGGCCTCGCCGGCCGCCGAAGAGACGTCGGCCGCAGCGAAGTCCGCGGGGCTGGCCGAAGCGACGACATCTGCTGCGGCTGGACCAAAGATACTCAAGCGCGCGGACGCAAAGCCGCGCCCGAGCGCGGATCAGCTCAAGTTCCAGAGGATCTCGGCGGAAGGATACGAGCCGCCGCCCATATCTCTTCTCGACGCGGGCGAGGGATCCAAGATCGAGATCGACGAGGAGACGCTCAAGAAGAACTCGATGCTGCTCGAGAAAAAGCTCAAGGACTTTGACGTGGATGGACGGGTAGTCGCGATCCACCCCGGCCCCGTCATCACCATGTACGAGTACGAGCCCTCGGCCGGCACCAAGGTGAATAAGATCGTAGGCCTGCAGGACGACCTGTCGCTCACGCTCGGAGGCCGCAGCGTGCGCATAGTGCCTCACCTGCCCGGCAAGGCGGCGCTCGGCATCGAAATCCCGAACAGCGACCGCGAGACCGTCTGGCTGCGTCAGACCGCCTCCAGCCCGCAGTTCGCAAAGGCCCAGAGCAAGCTGGCCATTGCGCTCGGCTCCAGCACAGCGGGGCATCCGGTGGTCACCGATCTCGCGAAGATGCCTCATCTGCTGGTGGCCGGCGCCACCGGCTCCGGCAAGAGCGTCGCCATCAACAGCTTCATCATAAGCATTTTGCTCAAATCGTCTCCCGCCGACGTACGGTTCATACTGGTGGATCCCAAGATGCTCGAACTCTCCGTGTACGACGGGATACCTCACCTGCTCCTGCCCGTGGTCACCAAGCCCAAGAAGGCGGTCGCCGCCATGCGCTGGGCGATACGCGAGATGGAGCGCCGCTACAGGACACTGGCCGACGCCGGAGCCAGACACATCCTCGGGTACAACGAGCGCGTGAAGTCGGGTGAAGTGAAACTCACCACTCCCGAGGAGGCGCAGGAGCTCTCCACGACCAATCCCGAGGCCGTGATACATACCGGCCCGCTCCCGTACATCGTGATCATCATCGACGAGCTGGCGGATCTTATGATGACAGCGAGCCAGGACATGGAGGAGTGCATAACGAGGCTGGCGCAGATGGCGCGCGCGGCCGGCATACACCTCATCCTCGCCACGCAGCGTCCGAGCGTGGACGTGATCACGGGACTCATCAAGGCCAACTTCCCGGCGCGCATCGCGTTCAAGGTTACCGCAAGGCACGATTCGCGCACGATCCTGGACGGCAACGGCGCGGAGACGCTCTTGGGCAACGGCGATATGCTCTTCATGACGCCGCAGGGCGGAAACATAATCCGCATCCACGGCTGCTACGTGACCGATGACGACATCTCGCGCGTGGTTGCGCACATCAAGCAACAGGGCGAGCCCGTGTACGACGAGTCGATCGTAGCGGATCCGGCTCCGGGTGCGGCCGGCGCCGAGTTCGAAGAGGGCGACGACGAGCTCTACGATCAGGCGGTGAAGTTAGTGGCGGAGACAAAGCAGGCATCGATCTCCATGGTGCAGCGCAGGCTGCGCATCGGATACAATCGCGCCGCCCGGATGATCGAGCGCATGGAGGCCGAGGGGGTGATCGGGCCGGCCGAGGGCAGCAAGCCAAGGCAGGTGCTAGTGAGCAATATGAATACGTGAGTTATTAGCGATCCTCCCCCTTTGTAAGGGGGAGTTAGAGGGGGTAGATATTGTTCTACCTCCCCTTCCCCTCCTTACAAAAGAGGGGAAATGTAAACAAACTCCAAATCACAATGAGATCCATCTCAAAAATTGTTGTCTGTCTCATAACCGTGATCTTTTGCTCGCATGCGTTTGCCGCAGAGCCCTCGGCCCCAAAGGACGAGATAGCGGCGATCGAGTCCGCGTACCGCTCGTCTGCCGATCTCACCGCCAAGTTCGTTCAGACTACGGAGGTGGCGCTGGTCGGCCGCACCGTCACAAAACGCGGGATCTTCCAGTTCAAGAAGGGCGGAAAACTGCGCATAGAATACGAGGGAAAAGACGGGAAGCGATACGTATCAGACGGCAACATCCTTTGGACCTACATCCCCGGCGACGAGGCCAGCCTGCAGACCTTTGCGGTTAACGACAAAAACGTGCCCAAGGAGGCGCTCTCCTTCATGAGCGGTTTCGGCAAGCTGACGCACGAGTTCAAGGTCTCGGGGAGCAGCGCATTTGCCGACGCGCCGGCGGGCTCAACGCCTCTGCACCTGCAGCCACGCTCCAAGAACCCGACGTACGAATCCCTGGAGGCGCTCTTCGGCCCCAGCCACATGCTGATCGAACTTGTCGTGAAGAACACGTCGGGCAACGTGAGCCGCTATAAGTTCAGCGACATAAAGACCAACACCGGCCTTGCCGACAACATCTTCACCCTCTCCTCGGGCAAGGCCACTCCTGACACACTGCCTGAATAATAATAAAGATGACCGACATCCAATCATACTAAAGAGTTCTTAGTATCTATATATATGTCTCATAATTATGTCCCCCTTTGTAAGGGGGACTACAGGGGGTAGATACTTGTGTAACACGATTTTCCCAAGGTCTACCTCCCCTTTCCCCTCCTTACAAAGGAGGGGGATGTACAGTAATCAATGAACTCCTTAGTACTCCGTGGCCATTATCTTAGTTCCTAAGAGGCTTTCCGGTCTTCAGCATGTGCTCTATGCGCTTGCGCGTGCGGGGGTCTCCTGCGAGCGAGAGGAACGCCTCGCGCTCGAGGTCCAGCAGGTGTTCCTCAGTAGCCGTGTGCAGCGAGGGCTGATCCCCGCCTGCGAGCACGTGCGCGAGCTTGCCGGCTACGAAGGCGTCGTACTCGGTAGCGAGCCCGCGCTCCACATAGCCGCGAGTTGCATTCACGAGCGCCATGGCCCCGCCCTTGCCGGGCAAGGCGATATCGTTGCGCAGCGCCGGGGGCTGATATGAAGGCGCAAGCTCGATGAGCTGTGCCCGCGCTTCAG
>JBBAAC010000035.1:0-15963 GCA_041658465.1 bacterium
ACCGATTTTACAAGCCCTGGAGGGCGATGACGATGATGCAAATATCACCACTATCGCTAACCAGTTGAATCTATTCAACTAACGTTGGGACAGCTGTGAATATGACTAAAGGAAATGTCTTCAGCGACGGGATGTTGCGGCCTGGTAAACTTAATGACTTCTCAGACTCGGATTTAGCCGGACAGATCGAAGAGTTTGTCGGTCGGCACGGCAACTCGCCGTTGGCGCGATACATGGTAGCCGTGCAGCGTTTTTCGTATAAAATATTAAAAAATGAAAGCGTATCGGCTGAGCAGCTGCAGAATGTCAAAGATCGCTTTTCAGAACTCGCATCTTCCGCTCCGGATTTGGCCAGCGTTCTCGCCGGGCAGATGATCACTATGTTGAAGAATATTTTCGATACCACCCGGAAGGAACAGGGGGCCGCTGCTTCCACTGAACCATTCAGCCGTGAGAGCCCTGTCGCGGTTGCATTTGGCCTGTGGTTTCTGGAGCAGGGACTATTGCTTGACCCGGATCAGCTCTTCTTATGGGGTTCCGTCGTAAAATTCGTCCCCGACATATGTTCCGACCTGGATATCATAGCCATAGTTCGCAATGTCGTAAAAAGGCATCCGGGACATCCTCTGGCTCGGTACATGTTGGCGAAATTCCTCGGCGGCGCCATCATAGAGGAACAGTTGCCGGAGAACGCCTACAAGGAGGGACTGTCGCAGCTGGAGGCGCTGATCGGTATGCCTGAAGGAAACGACGCGGCTGCATACGCCGTCTTTACATACTATCATTATTTTTGGGGGGATGCGGAGAAGGCCCTTGAAGCCGCACGCCATACGTTCAAGATAGCGCCTGTCGACTCGCCGTCCGAGTTTGTTGTCATTGCCGCCGTCGCTATAAGGAACGATGACGCGGATCTTTTGAACAAGGCCTGGAGCAGGCTCAGGGTCTCTTCGCCGAAGGCATGGGCGAATCTTCTTTCAAAGGAATTGGGGCGTTCCGCCATCGTTCTATATACAGATGCGCATTACGCGGCAGCTCCGCAATCCGCTCTAGAACAACGGCTTCGATTGATGCACGGGTTTCTCGAAAAAATGGAACAAGAGGGGGCGGAACGAAAGCTGATTGAACAAATCAGGATAGTGCACGCGATGTCGTTCATGCTTACTGGCTGGGCAGGTCCTGAGGTCGCGCAAAACTTCCTGAATGGGATCGCTGATCCAGCTGCGGACCATGTTCAGGAGTTCATGCTAAATGCGCTCCATCACCAGCATCCGCGATACATTCGCGGACTCGATATTTCATCAATGGATCATGAGGGCCTTTCGAATCGCATCAAACAGATCGAGCAGCTCTTGACTCCCGAACATCGCGCTGTGATGGCGCCTATTTACAGACTGCTGGCCGTCCGGGCGCTCGTTGCCGGGAAGGGCTCGCTGGCCAGAAATGCCTATAAGGACATGGCTAGGCTTAAGGGCACGTCCGCGTTGCAGGATCTTCAGTACGACATCATATGGGACCCCTTATGGAAGCAGTCCAGAGAAAATGATCTAAATTCGTTCCTCATGCACCGCCTCGATGCGTTCAAACTTCTCTACGACGAGCGCCAGCAAATGGAACCCGAGAGGCGCATAGAGATGCAGATAAAATGCGTCAGACTAGAGGGCGAATTCGCGCTCGTTCAAGATACAAAGCACGCCGAGGAGGCCAGGGCGCTCGCCTATAGGTTTGTCGAGGATCCGCGTCCGAGGGAGAAATGAGGAGGGGATAACGCTTATCGGAATGTCCCTGTATTTTGCGATGTCTTCGCCCCGAAGGAGTCTCTTATCGGGATCGGAACTCATGCTTTCAAACTGGTTCTTGCCGATATCGGGCGCCTCGTTTTGACTCAGGACCCAGTCATAGTCCTTGTCCCGCTCCCAGATGAAGTTGATGAGGTCCGGGATGGATTTTATGTCAGACAGTGCGGTCATAGGCTTTCTTTGGCTCCGCTGGGAATTTGGTGCCAGGCACGGTTAACTCGTTGATTTTACTATCACTTGCCCTGACGGGGGCAGACCCCCCACATCATTATTATCGGCAATCCTGGAAGAAAGTTGTGCGATTTCAGCAAGATCCGCAAAGACAGACGGTGCCTTCATTGGCAGCCATTTGTAATAATAATTCCGGTGCCAGGCACACAAGCGCACCGGGAAACATTTCGGTGCCAGTCAGGACCCGCAACCACCTTGGAGTCAGGTCGGGCTGCACTATCCTTGACACCCACTCAAATAACGACTAAAATATAGTCGTAAAGTGCGTAATTGCGACGTAATAGTAGTCGTATTAATGCGAGGTGGCATATGATCATTGAACAGGAAATACAGCGAAAAATAGAAGATTTTAGGGAATTAGGCCTACCTCCATATGTACCTCGCGAAGGTGCGCTTCATCTCGTGAATCAGATGGTTTCCACGGTCATTGGGGCGCGCAGGTCCGGCAAGAGTTATCGGATACTGCAGGCTGCGGATGAACTTCTACGACAAGGGATGATCCCGTCGCTCAGGCACATCTGTCATTTGGATTTCGACAATGCACTTCTCATGGATATGAAGGCCGGTGACCTGAATCTCATCCAGACCACGTTTTTGAAGATCACTCCCGAGGCTGACCTTCGGACGCCGATCGTGTTTTTGTTCGATGAGATCCACCGCATTGCCGGGTGGGAGGCCTTTGTTATCGAACTCTCGCGCAATCCGAACTGGAAGGTCCTCGTGACCGGTTCGTCGTCAAGGCTTCTGCGCGATGAGATCGCCACCGAACTTCGGGGAAAGGCCATTTCGACAACAGTGCTGCCGCTTTCTTTCCGCGAGTTCTTGAGATTTCAAGATGTGGAGGTGCGGCCCGCATCGACCACGGGGCAGGCAGAGGCAACCCGTCTCTTTGAGCAGTATCTCAAATGGGGTGGGTTCCCGGCCATGGCTCGCCTCGAAGAGTTTTCGCGAGAGGCGTTGCTCCGGGAATATTTCGATACGATGATCCTCAGGGACATCATCGAGCGATACAACGTGAGCAGGCCGCAGCACTGCCTCAAGCTCTACCACTATCTGCTCTCCAATATCGGGAAACCTGTCACGCTCGCCAGCGCCTATGCCTGGCTCAAGCAGTGTGGGTTTGCCACCAGCAGGGACGCGGTGCGCGATTACATCGAGTGGGCGGCGGATGCGTGGCTCTTGTGGATGGTGCCCACGCATTCCACCTCGCACAAGGAGCAGGAGCGCAATTACAAGAAAGTATATGCGATCGACTGGGCGCTGGCCCTTTACAACAGCATGGTCTGGGATGGATCGTATTCGCGGGCGCTGGAGAACATGGTCTATCTCCATCTCCGCCGCCGTTTCCAAAGGATCCACTATGTGCTCACCAGATCCAGGCGGCAGGAGGTGGATTTTCTCACCCTGGACGATCACGGCAACCCGGCGCTCGCCGTACAGGTCTGTTCCGATATCAGCGACCCTTCGGTGCTTGAGCGGGAAATGACGCCGCTTGTGGCTGCTGCCCGATACTATGGAGTTAAGGAGAGCCTCATCGTGACGCTGACCCGCGAGGAACTCTTTCAAGAGGAAGGCGTCACGGTTCGCGCTGTCCCAGCCTGGAAGTGGATGCTCGAGTAAGATGAGACCAGCTCTTTCAAAACCACACAAACAGTCCTGCGCGTGGGCCATGGGAGGAGGCGCCCTCTGTGACGATACCGCGGTATCCGAGCGAGGCGCCGATGCTTCCGTGTTTGTAGCCAAGACCGCCGCCGAGATCGAGGATGTTCGCACCCTTTATGACCGTATAGGAAGGCGAGATATCGACCAACCAGTGAGGCGTGAGCATCGCCGAGGCCCGTGCCCCGAATTCCATGCCTACTCGTTTTTCGCCGTCGTCCCTGCCTCGTGCGCCCATGAAAATCTGCATACCCATGAAGTTGTGAATCGGCTCCCACCGATATGCTGCATGCGCGCGCCATTCGTTGAACAGCTTCGCATCCCCTGAAGGAATGACCCGCGCATATTCGCCGCCGATGCCCACGGCTTTGAATCCTCCCTCGAGTTCCACTCCAGGCCGCTGGCCCCTGCCGAAGAGGTACTGGTAGGATGGCTCAATGCGGAGGTTTTGCGGCAGCAGGCTCTCTCCCTTTGGTTTTTTGACTTCTATGACCTTGGTGGGCTGAGATTTACTGGCGTCAGTTGCGACTGTTGTTTTCTTTTCTGGTAGCGGATTCGCGGCAGCCAGCTCCTCATCGATGATCTGGAGGATCTGGTCAAAGTAGGGCATAGAGGTCGGAAATGAAGTATAATCAAGTCTCACGTCTGGTAGAGATGGGACAAAGGAAGGGATCAAGAGGGAGACTTGGACAGGTTTTCCCGAGGCGTCGAAGGCAAATTTCATGTCCATATCTAGCTCACGCGCATTGGAATCAAGGATCTTGGTGACGAGGTCCCTTGGTGAGACCGGTTCATATTTGAAATGGTTGTCGATTTCCTTCCAGTTGGCATCGTGGAGTTCACCCATTAACGATGGGAGGAAATTGACGAGGCTCCTTATGGACAGGGGCACTACTGCCTCGATTCTTTCAATGATCTTCTTCACTGGCACGTGGATCTTCTTCGCGAGTTGCACCTCAAAGGGTGCATTTTCAATAAAAGATATTTTTTCGATATTCGCAGTGAATCGACCGCCGAGCGGGCTGATGCTTGGGCCGCTCGTTGGGATGGTTAACGATGCGCCGGTGATCTCTCGCTGAGCACCGCGACAAACGTCTGTGCCCATGGGGAGGCGTATTGCACCTGATGCATTTGCCGCCTTCTCCAAAACGAGTCCCTCTGATCTCGTGACCTGTGCGTCTTCAAGCAGATAGCCGCAGCCGTTCGACGGCGGTGGTGCCTTTATCCCGACTACGGTGCCGTCAACAAGCGTGCCTTCAGTCACTGCGCCGTTCCGGATCCGCAGGAAGGTATCAGCCTTATACACGCGGCCGTTGATCTCCGTATTCTTTGCGAGGACGCCGAAACAACCATATTCATAGCTATCACCATGTGCGCTGAAGAACTCGCCGCCCTTGAACCAGATGCCGCAGATCTTCGTATCATGGAGGAGGAGGAAACCGGTGTTGTTGAAGAAGATATGCGTCACCGGAATTTTCCGATATTTTGCGATGTCGTGGGCCCACACCACGCTCTTATCGCCTTGAGAGCTCATCCTCTCAAAGAGATCCTTCTCGATATCGGGCGCCTCTTCCCGGCTCAAGGTCCAGTTATGGTCCTTGTCCCGCTCCCATATGAAATTGATGAGATCGGCGATGTTTCTTATGTCAGACAGGGCAGTCATCAGGTCGTTATGGCCCAGGAAAGGCCATCTCCTCCGTACTTTCATTATCGGCAAAAGCCCGGATTTGTTGCGTTCTTTTGCTTGAAGCCCGTCGAAATCCGCTTCGTCTGATAGGGTTCCTCTCCGTCTGCGTCTGATAGGGTTTTCAAAGTTGCCTGGCACCGAGAATATCTATGCGCAACTTTTTCCGAAATCTGCCGATAATAAAGCAGGGGCGGAGAAAGGCTTCATGCACCTCAATCAGATCAAGTCCAGAGCAGACCTCAAACAGTTCTTTCTAGAGCGCGACGCGAACCACGATAAGATGCTCTCAATGGACGAACTGAAGACGGAAGATCCCGCAGCCGTTGCAGCCCTGGATGAAAACGGAGATCGGTTTCTTTCGCGGGGTGAAATCGCTGCTTCAGCGAATCTGCTTTCGCATGGGCCGCAGCTCGTAAACCTCAGGGCGGTTCGAACTCCGCGTTCGCCCTTTCGGGTCGAAAGTCCCTCTCTCCTCGCAACCGTCTCTTTCAGGCTCCTGGACTCGGAGGATCATTGGAAGAGGTGGGGACTCACGATCCAGCTCGAATCGCGCGTAAAGCCATGGCGCCTGATCAGCGTGAGTTCTCCAACGCCTGAGGTGCAGATCGCTCCCGTGGCTGCAGATACGCAGGGTCAGCGGGCCGCGCGGGAGCTGTCGCTCGAAATGGAGACGCCGGTACTATGTCCTGTGGACAGGATGGACAAGCTGCGTGAGGCGGTCATTCTCGAAGTTGCCTTTGATGTGGCCGGTAAGACGAAGCGCGAACGAATTGCCGTGGACTACCGCTGCTTTGTGGGCAGCGCGTTGGAGCGTGTGACTGAACAAGCATTTGCGGGCCTCGCAGCTAGCTACATGGCCGATCCACTCATCGAGGCCCTCGTACGGCGGGCATCAGGTATTCCCGTTGGATCGCCAAAAGAAGAGGCGGAGAGGCTCAAGCAGTGGATACACTTCGATAGCTCGAAATGGATGCCCGACCCTTCAAACTTCGAGCCTGGCTGGTGGGGCCAGATGGCGTACATTCAGAGCCCCTCGGAGCTTGTGTGGTTTGGGCTGGGCGACTGCAATGACTATGGCCCTATGGTCGCGGCCTTCCTGGCCCTGCGGGGGCTGCACGCCGGGCTGGCGTTTACCCCTGGGCACATGTGGGCCATCGCAACCAGGCCTTCTGGTGTGGACAAGACTGCAATCGATTTTATGCCCGATGCCAAAGCTATTGAACCGACGAGCGTTGCCCCAGTGGTGAGACCTGCTCCCCGACCTGCCGGGACACCCCGCATGCAGGACGATATCGTTCATTTCGTGCCAGACTTGTGATCGTCGCGGCGGAATCCTGGTGCCAGGCACACAAGCGCGCTACGCAGCGTGTCGTGGATTTAAGACGTTGACGGCAAAGATTGCATCCTTGTTCATTGCCCCAACAAACTCCTGAATCTTGACGAGGCTGGGAAGGGCCCTTGCCTGCTCGTATTGCGCATACGCGTGCTTGGTGATGTGCAGGCGTCGGGCAACCTCGCTTGTGCTGAGTCCGTACTTTGCGCGTTGCTGTTTTAAGAGCAGGGCAATAAGATAAATATCGTCCTCATTTCTGGCAGCGCGGAGCACGAACCGATCTCCTGACATGGGAATAACCTCTGCTTTAAAACCCTCTCGATCAACGAGCATTTCCACTGCATCCTTGATCATGGCGTATGCATCCTTTTTTGAACGTCCCTGGGTGATGATATCGAGCGCCGGCACATCGATCGGCCAGTACCGACCCTCTTTCCAGACAAAACCTTCAAAATTGACGCACATAAAGACTCCTTGGGGGTTCATATTTGTGGTGTACGACAGAGCGCTGCCTTTCGCAGAATTCGGCGCGCCGTACTCTCCACGATCTCGCGATGTCTCGGGACAGCTATCGTGATATCGTCGTTGGTCCAGAGTTCATGTTGCGAACCTTGCCGCAACAGGCGGAAACCGTGGACGGAAAGCTCTCTTATAAGTTTACGGTATTTCATAGCTACTGTATATAAATGTATATACGAGGGCAACCGAAAACTACAGGTGCCGAAAACGCTGCACTGTTGCAGCGTTTCGCTGCAGCTGCATCGGCATAACCCTATGGTTTTCCGAAGTGCTGGTGATCACCCTGAGAAGGAAAGCAAGAAGTATGCCTGCAGGGAGGTTCTTGGGTGGAGAAGGCGTTAGCGGGCTTCAGAACCAAACGAAGAGCCCTGCGCGTGGGCCGTGGGATGACTGACCGTCCGTGAGGATCCCGCGGTATCCGAGCGAGGCACCGACATGGCCGTGCTTGTAGCCAAGGCCGCCGCCGAGATCGAGGATGTTTGCACCTTTTATGACTGTGTAGGAAGGTGAGATATCGATCATCCAGTGAGGCGTGAGCATTGCAGAAGCCCTTGCACCGAATTCCATGCCGACTCGATTTTCGCCGTCGTCCCTGCCTCGCGCGCCCATGAAGATCTGCATGCCCAGGATGGTGGGCAGCGGTTCCCAACGATATGAAGCATTTGCTCGCCATTCGTTGAACGGCTTCGCGTCTCCTGAAGGGATGCCCCGCGCATATTCGCCGCCTATGCCGACGGCCTTAAAGCCTCCCTCGACTTCCACTCCAGGCCGCTGACCATTTCCAAAGAGATACGACGCATCGAGGCGAAGGTTCGGCAACGGAGAGACGCCGTTGCCCTTGGGTTTGCCCACGGCGAGAGTCGGGGCAGCGGCGTGCGATTCGCTTGCCGCAGCCGTCTTCTCCTTAGGCAGTGGATTCGCGAGGGCCAGTTCCTCGTCGAAGATCTTCATGATCTCGTCGAAGTAGGGCATGTCGGTCGGG
The DNA here is from genome assembly GCA_041658465.1 of bacterium. Taxonomy (GTDB): domain Bacteria; phylum UBA10199; class UBA10199; order 2-02-FULL-44-16; family JAAZCA01; genus JAJZQH01. The sequence continues at coordinate 8,208 of JBBAAC010000035.1, forward strand.
AGAGGACAGTTATGCAATTCTACGTATGGCATAGAGGCTTGGAATGGCATAGAGGCTTGGAATGGAATTTGCATTGAAACGGCAATCGGTTTGCCCTCTGCATTATAAGTGAACTTCATGAGAGCCACTTCTAATTCAACCACATCAGAATCGAGGATCATGGTGACGAGTTTCTTTGGCGAGACTTCGGCATATACTCCCCTGATTTTATCCGGCAAAAAATTTGTGAGGGTCCTGATGGAGAAGGGGATGACGGTCTTGATCCTTTCAACGATCCTCCGGACTGGTATAATGCCTCTTGGGAGTCCCACATCCCAGCTCCCATCTTCATACAAGTAGATGGACTCGGCCTTTGCGGTGAACCTTCCGCCGAGTGGATGTAAGCGCGGGCTCGTGTCGGGGTTAAAATGTACAGCTTCAACCTTCCCATTATAATCTCGGCAAGCAAGCGTGCCCATCGGGACGGAGATCGTCGATGGATCTGTAGCGCGAATATTCGCGAGGATCTCGCGTGACTTGGTCAGTGCCGCGTTTTCGAGAACTTTGCCGCAACCCTGCGTGCTTGAAACGATGTTTCTTCCAACGTGAGTCCCGTCTGTAAGCGTGCCCGTTTCAACCAAATCATGAGACACATCTATCCAGGTGTTCGCTTTATAGAAGCGACCCTTGATCTCTGTATCCCTCGCAAGAGTGCCATTGAAGTAGTCTTCTGAGAAGGAGAAAAAATCGCCGCCCTTGAACCAGATGCCGCAGAGTTTGGTGTCGTGAAGTAGCAGAAACTCCCTAAAAGGACCTCTTACGAGCAGATTGCGATACCATGCGACGTCCTGAGGTTTCAGAACCTTCTTGTCCGGATCGGTGCTCATCCGCCTGAACTCGTCTTGACTGATATCGGTTGCCTCTTCCTTGCTGAGGTTCCCGTTATGGTCCTTGTCCCGCTCCCAGACGAAGTTGATGACGTCTGCGATGGACTTTATGTCAGACAGTGCGGTCATAGGCTTTCTTTGGCCCTACCGGGGGCCATATTTCCCTCTTATTATTATCGGCTAATCCCCGGGATTGTTGCGTTAAAAGCTAGGCAGCCTTGGTAACTGCCATCAGGTAATCATAATTCTTATCAAGGGCCATTAAATAAACGTTTTATCTGCCTTGTATCGGTTTTTCCTGTTTTTGACTGCATTTAACGTCATCTGGCCACGTCGTAAACGTTTTTCTTGACTAAGGCCGATATATAAACGATAATTCAGCTATGTAAGCTTTTTTCAGGAGATTGCCATGGCCGCAAACGATCCTCAAGACTCAGGGCTTCGACCAGCGGGTTACGCTGCCATCATCAAGCGCCTTGGCCTCCAGGTGATCCCCAATTGGCACGAATCTTCAGTCGCCACGGGCGGGACGCATCGGATTGATTCGACCGGCAGTGCAGTGCGAGAGACCTATATATCCCGATACTGGCCGGGCGACACGCTGGGCGACCACCTGGAATTCGCACTCAAGTATGACGGCACGAATCTGGCGATCCTTGCCTGCATCTTCCGTACCGCCGATGTGAGCGAATTCACTGCCTATGTCCAATCCAGGCCTACCGGCAAGTACGCGCGGCGACTCTGGTACCTGTACGAGTTGCTTACCGGAAACCACCTGCCGCTCCCTGACTTAAAACGCGGAAGCTACGTTGACCTGCTTAAGTCGGAAGAATACTACACAGCTCTTTCCGCTCGGAAAATCCGTCGGCAGCGGATCAATGACAACCTTTTCGGCGACGTCCGGTTCTGCCCGATTGTCCGTCGCACGGAAACGCTCCGTCGCTTTGATGCGGCAGATCTCAGAGAGAGGTGCCGAAAGGTCGTGGCCTCTTATCCGCCGGAGCTGCTCAAGAGGGCGCTTAGTTATCTCTACACGAAAGAGACAAAGTCGTCCTTCGAGATCGAGCACATCAAGCCCGATGCAAATCGCACCGAGCGGTTCATCGCACTTCTGGAACTGGCCGAGCGCGAGGATTTCTGCGACAAGGCGCACCTGATCGACCTTCAGAACCGGATCGTCGATCCGCGCTTCGCAGCAGACGCATTTCGCAAGACGCAGAACTACGTCGGCGAAACGGTGACGTGGCAGCACGAGCGAGTTCACTTCGTGTGCCCGAAGCCCTCCGACCTGCCCGACTTGATGGATGGTTTGACAGCCATGCATCAAAAGATCGCCGCAGGCGGCGTTCCACCCGTCGTCCACGCCGCTGTCGTGGCATATGGGTTCGTGTTCCTGCACCCGTTCGAGGACGGCAACGGGCGAATCCACCGCTTCCTGATCCACAACATTCTGGCGCTTGGCGGTTTCTGGCGAGACGAGGGAGTCATGTTGCCCGTCTCGGCAGCCATGCAGAAGAACCCGGCCGACTATGACGCATCGCTGGAGGCCTTCTCCCGGCCGCTGATGGGGCTTGTGGAATACTCGCTGGACGATGAAGGCCGAATGATTGTGCACAACGACACGGCCGTCTGGTATCGCTATATTGATATGACGCCCCAGGCCGAGGCGCTGTTCGCTTTCATCGAAAGGACCATCGACACGGAACTGGTGGGAGAGCTGGCATTCCTCGTTAACTACGACCGCACCAAGGCCGCCATCCAGGCCATCGTGGACATGCCCGACCGGCAGATCGACTTGTTCATCCGTTTCTGCCTCCAGAACCATGGCAGACTGTCGGCTGGCAAACGCACAAGTCATTTCGCATTTCTCACCGACGATGAGGTGGCCAGGATGGAAAAGACCGTGCGTGATGCCTACGAACAAGACGCAACATAGCGCCTCGATGCTTCTTGATCCTCGCAGTGAAATATGCTCTAAAGTGCCGAATTTCCGCTATATCTCAACATCGGCAAAAGGGAGTAATTATCATGACTGAGGGAATTATCGGCATCATCGGCGGCAGCGGGCTGTATAAGATGGAAGGTGTGAAGATCTCCGAGGAGCGCGCCATCGAGACCCCGTTCGGTGCGCCGTCCGATGCGATCATGATGGGCACGCTCGAAGGGCGACGCGTCGCGTTCCTGCCCCGCCACGGACGCGGCCATTGCATACTGCCGCACGAGATCAACTATCGCGCGAATATTTTTGCGATGAAGATGCTGGGCGTAGATCAGATCATCTCGGTATCAGCGGTCGGCAGCATGAAGGAGGGAATAAGGCCCGGGCACCTCGTGATGGTGGACCAGTTCGTGGACCGCACCAAGTCGAGGCCGCAGACATTCTTCGGCAATGGGATCGCGGCACACGTGGGCTTTGCAGACCCGGTCTGTGCAAGGCTTCAGCGCGCGGCGGTTGCTGCGGCGAACGGCCTCAATATCGCGGCGCACGAGAAAGGGACCTACGTATGCATAGAGGGCCCGATGTTCTCTTCGCGCGCGGAGTCGAATATCTATCGCTCGTGGGGCGTGGACGTGATCGGCATGACGAACTACCAGGAGGCGAAGCTCGCGCGAGAGGCGGAAATCTGCTACGCGACGATCGCGCTTTCGACGGACTACGACTGCTGGCACCTCAGCGAGGGTCCTGTTGATGTGGCTATGATCGTGAAGACTCTGCGGGAAAATGTGGATAAGGCGCAGGCCACGATCAGAAAGATGCTCCCCGCGCTTAGCGACGGCGACTGCACGTGCCGCCATGCGCTCGAGGGGGCGATAATGACGGATCCGGCATCTGTGCCGGCTGATATTAAGAAGAAGTTGGCGCCGATAATCGGCCGGTATTTCAAATGAGTCATCTTCGGTAACCATTCCCTCCCCTTTGTAAGGGGAGGGTTGGGGAGGGGTAGATCTACCTCCCCCTTCCCCTCCTTACAAAGGAGGGGAGATTGAAGGAGGTTTTTATGAGTATCCTCGTAGTTGGTTCCGTTGCATACGACAACCTGGAGACACCGGCAGGCAGGCGTGAACGGGTGCTCGGCGGGGCTGCCACGCATTTCTCTACCGCAGCCAGCTTCTTCACGACCGTGCATCTGATCGGAGTGGTCGGCTCCGACTTCGAGCACGCGCACATGGAGTTCCTGAAGGGGCGCGGGATCAACCTCTCGGGGCTCAAGGTCGTGCCGGACGGCAAGACCTTCCACTGGTCCGGCCACTATTTGAATGACCTGAATCAGGCCGAGACTCTGGACACGCAGCTCGGCGTCTTTGCCACGTTTGATCCCGAGCTCTCCGAACACCACCGCGAGCGGCCGTACATCTTCCTGGCGAACATCCACCCCGAGCTCCAGCTCAAGGTGCTCGCGCAGATCAAGCATCCAAAGCTCGTTGCCATGGACACGATGAACATGTGGATCAACACGCAGCGCGACACGCTCCAGAAAGTGATCGAGCAAGTGGGTATGGTCTTTGTGAACGACGGCGAGGCGAGGCTGCTCACCGGGCTTAAGAATGTGACGCAGGCAGCGCGCAGGATCATGGAGTGGGGACCAAAGACGGTGGTCATAAAGCGCGGCGAGTACGGCTCGCTCGTGTACAACGGCAATCGCATCTTCGCGGCACCAGCGGTCCCGCTCTTGGATGTGACGGATCCAACGGGCGCGGGCGACACCTTTGCCGGCGGTTTTCTTGGCTACCTGGCGCGCGCGGGAAAGATCGACGATTCATCCATCCGCCGTGCAGCGGTCTGCGGCAGCGTGATGGCATCGTTCCAGGTCGAGGACTTCGGACTGGACAGGCTGCGCGACCTCACACACGGCGAGATCGACGAGCGCTTCCACGAACTCACAGAGCTCACGCAATTCGACCACATGCCGGTGTTTGTGTAAGAAGGAGCTGATTGCCATAAATAAAAACGCCCCGATCGGAGCGTTTTTGTTTTCATGTTTCACTCGCTCTACATTCTTTCCGGCGTCATGATTTTTTATCAGGTGCCGAAATTCGGGTTGATGAACTCGGAATAGACGGCAAGTCCTATTGCACCCACACCCAAGACTCCAACTGCAACTAAAGCGGCAGTGGCGGATGCCAGGATTGCAGCGCCTGCAAAGGGCGCGGCGATGCAGCCACCGATGACTGCAAGAGTGCCTTCGGGCGTCTTAAGGCCCGCTCTTAGTTTGTCAGCTGTGTCGTCGCTTAAAAGTGGGAATACTCCTTTTTTAGGCTGATCAGGGGGCGGCTCCTTTGGTGCATAGTTGCTTTCACTGCTGACATCGGGCGGCACAGTATTGGCGACGCCGCCATCCAGTTTATTGGTGTAATCGAAGACACCTGCCTCAGTACAGACGCCGGACTCTGTCGGAACACACGTTTTATCTGTAGCACCAGGAATCAATTGGCCACCGCACTTCATGTCTGCCTCCCTTGTTTGCTAAAATCCCCCACGGAACATTATCGGCAGGCCGATAGGTCGAAGTTGTGTGGGGCAGAAACAGGAGGAATACCGCAAAGTATCTCTTGATGTAAGAAGGTCTAATAAATTGAAATATAAATATATTTACCAAATGAGATGGCGGGGCGATACGATGACTTTAGATAATAATAACAGCCCTCACTGGCCCCAGCGGGATGGGGCTGCGCCGCCGGACTGTGGCGCGGCCTCGGGGGCTGGCGCTGCAACACCGGTCTGAGGCGACGCTTCGGGGGCTGGCGCTGCCGATTTCTTGCCCTTCTTGATGACCTTATAGTCGGTCTTTTCTTCCTGATAGACCTTGTCCTGCTCGACCTTGCCCTTGTCATAGCCGCCCTGGTCCGTGCCCTTCATCTGTTGCTCCACGCCTTTCTGATAATAGGGGTCAGAGCCGACGTGTACATCAGAGGGTCGCTGTTTTACCTGGTCTACGTTAGGGAACACGAGTTCCTGGCCCGACTTTTGCTCCTGTGCCATGGCCTTTCCGGCAAAGGCAAACAGCGCGATCGCGACGATCGACATTAATATAATGATATTTTTCATATAGTTCCTCCTCACACATTGATAATAGCATAACGAGCCGGTCAGAGGTAATGCTTTATTTCCCTCCGAATTCATATATTCGGCGTCTTGGTCTGAAGGCACTTGTCGAGGTACGCCGTCGTCGCCTCGCTGAGCGAGTGTCGGCTTCGGGTCCTGTCAGTTGGCTCAATGCCATAAGGCACGCGGAGACCAGCGGCTGGCATCCGTCCTCACGCACCTTGTTCATCGCCACTGCGTGAGCGGGGTCCCCAGCCCATCATCTCGCCTGCCCGCAGGCCGGCAGGCGGGCAAGCCGACACCGTGCCAGAATACGCGGCGACCCGCGGCTGGCATCTCGCAAGCCGACACGGAGTTGCGCTCAGATTGTACGGCTAACGGTGGATTTCCAGCCAGCGCGGTCCCCATTGCTCGAAGCCTGCCGCGGGTCACCGCTTGCTCTGTGCCGTTTTCGATATGCGGAAGTGGCACGTAGTAAGCGGGGTTCCCCCGTTTATCGCGAAGCAATGGGGACCGCGAAGGCATGCGATTCGCCGTTAGCCTTATAAGCTGACCCAGACTCGGTGTCGGTTTGCTGAGCGATGAACGGGGGAGCCTCGCGCATTTCATGGCACGATGCCAGCCGCGGGTCACCGCGTACTTTGGCACGGTGTAAGCTTGCGAGATGATATCCAATGGCGCGTTCCGAAACAGACGATCCCGGAACACCGTCACAAGTGAAGTCAGAGAGAGCCCCGCGTGGCTTCATAGTGAGCAGCGGAGCACGTGCAGGGGAAGTGGGAGAAACGGATAGTTGCGGGCTTAAGGCCTTTTCGCCTATACTACAGGGCCTGCGAGGAGGGCTATGCAGCAGAGGTCCAGGGCCATAATACTGCGGCGGGTGGGTTACGGCGAGGCGGACTGGATCGTCACCTTCCTCTGCAGGGAGCACGGCAGGATGAGCGGAATCGCAAAATCCGCCCGTTCCTCCCGGCGCCGGTTCGGCGGCGCGCTCGAGTCGGGCACCCTGGTGGACCTGCACATCACCGCGCGCGGATCGTCGCGCCTCGTGCGCCTCGAGGAGGCGATCGTAGCCCTGCCTATAAATGGCGTGCTCAAGTCGCTGGAGCGGATAGGCGCTATGCAGAGGGCCCTTGCCCTCGCCCTTGCATTCGTGCAAGAGCGCGATCCGAATCCGGAGAAGTTCGATCTCCTCTCCGCCAGGATTCGTTCGTTGTGCGAGCATGAGCCTATCCCGGAGGAGGGAGTAGCGTTCGAACTGGATTGGCTTGCGCGCTGTGGTTTCGGCCCGGCCGTCGCTTACTGCGCGGCCTGCGGCCGTAAGGCGGATCTGCCGGGCCGATGGTATTTTGAATTTGATCGCGGCGGCATCGTCTGCGCCGGCTGCGGTTCTGCGGGCGGCATGCGCGTGCCGCTTTCCAACGATGCCAGGCTCGGGTTCCTGTCCGTCTCCGGCTTTGAGACGGGGGCCCAAGCCGCACACGCGGAGGCCGCGCGCGCAGTACTTTCCCGGTATATCGACCATGTGCTTGGCAGGCCGCTTTTCGTGAGATGAGGAAGACATGCACGTCGTAGAGGACAAGCCGTCTCTTTGGCCGTATATTTTGCTCTCGCTGATCCTGCACGCGCTGCTCGTGTTTTTGCTGCCGCGCGTGGTGGCGCTGCCGAGCTTTGCCGAGAAGGCGATCGAGGTCGTGCCTGTAGTTGAGCAGCCCTCCGCGAAATCGGCATATCGGATAGCCGATATCGCGGAGCCCGCGGAGCAGAAAAAACCCAAGGATGCAAAATTCCTGGGCATGTACGACAGCTCAGTCTCGCAGGAGGCCGTGGCCACGGTGCAGCGGCC
>JBBAAC010000036.1:0-15762 GCA_041658465.1 bacterium
GCCATGGCATACATAGATCTCAATCAGCACAGGGTTAAAAAAGTAACACACCCATGCCGGAACGACTGGTCCTCATATCAATACTATGCCTACGGCAAGGCAGACAAACTCATTACTCCTTCACCATCGTATCTCGCATTGGGCAGAAGTCCGCTGGAGCGACAGCGCGAGTATCGTGCTATCGTTGCGGCGCTCATCGAGAATCGCAGGTTGATGAACATCTCGTACACACATTTCATCGGCGACCCGGGGTGGGTGATCAAAAAGTATCGCGAGCTGTGCGAGAGGCTTGGTAGAAAGGCCAGTGACGCAATGGTCATCCGCATGACCAGCCCGCCGCCATAAATCGCAGTCGAGTTTGACTGACTCACTCCACTCTCTCCGATCCTGCCAAGCAAGGATCAATGCCGAGCACTATCGATTTAACGTCCTGAAGTCTCTCTCAACACGACAATCTGCTGGATTCAGACCAAAAACGCAGACTCAGCAAGGGGTCGTAATGCAAATCCAAGGCAAATCGTGACAAAATTATTCTGCTTTGCAAGCAATGACGCGAGTCTCTCAAAATCTCAAAATCCACTCCGTCTGATCGGGTTTACAAGACCTGCAAGACCTGCAAGACCTCAAGACCTGTCAGACGAAGCAAATAATCGATATATATTTCAAATTATTACGGGGTTGCTCAGTTTGCTCCGTCTTGCGCGGAATTCAATAAATTTTCCTCCCCGACGAAACTTCAGGGTCCTGGCCTGCCGATAATATAATGAAGGGATAAGTGTTGTCCTTTGCGCGGAATTCGCTATAATTAGAAAAAAGTGGAGATAAATCAACGTGTTAGCTGCTGGAATACCACAGGACGACAAGGGCCAGCTCAGTTCCCTGGCCCAGAGTCAGCAGAGCATCCAGAAATGGGTGGAGCTCGTGCAGCAGGGTGCGCCCGCCGAGCAGATCAAACAGGCCGAGGTCCAGGTCGCCGAGGCGCTCAAGCAGCACCCCTTCGAGGTCGCACAGCAGCTCCCGTTCTTCCAGAAGCTCGTCAAACAATTCGATGCCGTGATGGCGTTCCAGCAGTTCAGGCTCCCTGGTAAAGACCGCGTTATCGTGGACAACCGGGAGCGCTTTCAGGGCGAGCCTGCTGAAAAGGCGGCGAAGGATGCGGTCAAGGACGCGGCGAAGGATGCAGCGAAGAAGGATACGGCCAAGTCTACGAAGGAGGCCGCAGCGGATCTGCAGCTAAAGGAAGGAAAGCTTGTCGCGGCAAAGGACAAGGCATTCGCAAACTATCTTGCGGCGCGCGATAAGCTGGGCGGCGGCGCGGAACACAAGGCCGCTGCAGAGCGCGTGGAGCAGATGCTAAACGCCTTCGAGCGGATGGTGGTGGCGCGATTCGAGCAGGGGAAGCAGGTCGCCCACGACAGCCCGGACGGCAAGCCGCACTTCCTGCCCAAGACCGACGCCGAATGGAAGCAGTTTTTCAAGGCCTTCCTGGACAGGACCGTTCAGAAGAAGGTCCTCTTCGACGAGATCCGTGATTTTCTCATGCGCGGCGTGATCTCAAAGGGCAACAAGGGGATCTTCATCGGCGACATACGGCTCAACGACGGCCGGATTGAAAAGTTCATCCGGTTTTCGGTCCTTGCCGAGGCGCTGGCGAAGCTAAAGGCCATGGTGCCGGGCGACGCGTTAACGGCCGGGATGATGGGCGAACTCGCCGGCGAGGACCTCATGTATCTGGCGCTCGCCGCGTCGCGCGGCCGCGACTTCATAGCATCGATGCTGCCTTCGCAGGGCAAGTTCATGGGCGAGGCTGCAGAGGCGCGCGCAGCGGAGGCCTTAGGCATTCCGCTCGACCGGCAGCTGGCCCAGAAGGCAAAGAATCTCCGGGCGAGGCACGGTGGCGGCGGGATGGGGGGGCTCTTCGAGAGAGACGCGGCGCCCGAGGATCTGCCGTATCAGTTCATACCGTGGTGGAGCTGGGGCAACCTCACGCGTCCCGGCCCCACGCGCTGGATCACGCGCGTCTTCTACGGCGCGCTGCTCGTGATATCCATCATGGGCATCATCGCGGTGACGCTCAGAATCCTCAAGGGCGTGTAGCATTTCACTCGCTGGTTCCTCGCCACTGCGCGAGCGGGGTCCCCCCCGTTCATCGCTCAGCAAGCCGACACCATGCCACAGTACGCGGTGACCTGCGGCTGGCTTCGTCCTCACGCACCTTGTCCATCGCCACTGCGCGAGCGGGGTCCCCAGTCCATCATCTCGCCTGCCCGCCGGCCGGCAGGCGGGCAAGCCGACACCGAGTTTATCTCAACTTATAAGGCTAACGGTGAATCACTAGCATTGCGGTCCCCATTGCTCGAAGCTGGACTGGGGACCCCGCTCGTCACGCGCCTTGATACAACGTGCGGAGCGGCACGAACTCAGCGGGTATTCCGTCCTCTCGCCGAACGATCGGGACCGCATTGGCAGTTGTCCCACCGTTAGCCCGACGAGCTGAAATCAACTCCATGTCGACTCGTTCGCCGAGAGGACGGAGTACCCGCTGCTTTTTGGCACGAGGCCGCTTGGTGTCGGCTTGCTTCACGATAAACGGGGGAACCCCGCTTACTTCGTGCCTTTGCGCAGATCGTCTTCGGCACAGAGCAAGCGGTGACCTGCGGCAGGCTTCGAGCAATGGGGACCGCGTAGGCTAAAATTCCATCGTTAGCCGCATGAGCTGCGAATAACTCGGTGTCGGTTTGCGAGATGCCAGCCGCGGGTTGTCGCGTACTCTGGCACGATGCCGGCTTGCGATAGGGTTGAGAGGAGTATCCAGGAAGAGCCAAAAGGAAATTATTGTCGCCGCGATTTCCAGAGTTTCAGGAATGTCGGCAGGGCCGAAATTTGAGAGAGGATGCCGCCCGTCAGTCGACGAGTCAGATCCGTAAACTTGCGGTAGAACCCGATATCATAGCCGTACCACCAGATGTCCTTGTGCTTCAGTCGATTGGTATGCACGTGATGAACCTGCGTGAACTCGTGCAGCCCGAACCTGCCGTGCGTGCGGCCGAATCCGGACTGTTTCACCCCTCCCCACGGAGTCTGCGGCAGCGCGTGCGTGAATACGCAGTCGTTGATTGTGACCGTGCCGCATGAGAGCTCGCGCGCCATTCGCTCGCCTGTCTTCAAGTCGCGCGTCCAGATCGACGCGGTGAGCCCGTATGCGCTCTCGTTCGCGAGCAGTATCGCCTGGCGGTCGTCGGAGAACGGCATGATGGGCAGCAGGGGGCCGAACGTCTCGTCGCGCACGCACTGGTAGCTGTGATCCACGCCCGTGATTATCGTCGGCGGGAAGAAGTAGCCCATGCGGTCGCGCAGGCGTTCGCCGCCGCAGTGTATGGTGGCGCCTCTCGCGCGCGCGTCGAGCACGTGAGCCTCCACGTGCTCCAGCTGCGCGCTCGTGGTGATCGGCCCCACGTCCACGTCCGGGTCCAGACCGTTGCCGATCTTCAGCGCCAGGGCCTTCCGCACCGCGAACTCGACAAACTCATCGAAGATCGATTCGTGCACATAGCAGCGCTCGACCGATGCGCAGCACTGGCCGGCGTTAGTGAACGCGCCCCAGACGGCGCCGCTCGTGGCCTGATCAAAGTCCGCATCCGCGCGCACGATCATGGGATCCTTGCCGCCTAGCTCCAGCACGAGTGGCGTCAGGTGATCTGCGGCTGAGCGCATGACGTCGCGGCCTGCGGCAACGCTCCCGGTGAACGCTATCTTGTCGATGTGCGCCTCGATCAGCGCGCGGCCTGTGGATGAATCGCCCGGTATATGCCTGAAGACGCCCGGAGGGATCCCGGCGGCCGCGAACATCTCCTCGATCGCGCTTCCCACGAGCGCCGTAGCGGACGACGGCTTGAGCAGCACCGCGTTTCCGCATACCAGCGCCATCGCGACTTCGCCCGCGGCGATAGAAAACGGATAATTCCACGGACTGATGATGCCGACCACGCCCACGGGCTTGTATGTGATCCTCGATCTGCGCATGAGCATGCGCATGATCCCGATCGGCAGACCGTGGCTTCCGAGCGCCTTCTCCGCATCGTGCGCGAAATGATAGAGGAGGTGCGCTACAGGATAGATCTCGGCTGTAAGCGATTCAGCGAGAGGTTTTCCGTTGTCGAGGGTGATCGTGTGCGCGATGGAGTCGATGTTTTTCAGCAGGTATTCCCTCGCGCGCAGGAGATACTTGCCCCTCTCCCTGAAGCCCATGCGTCCCCACACGGGTTGCGAAGCCCTCGCCTCCGCGACGTACTCCTTGACCTTTGCAGGGGTGGTGACCGGCGTGCGGCCGATCACCTCTAGTGTTGCTGGATTTATGGATATTATCTCGTCCATCATCCCATCGTCGTCAGCGGGCGGCCGCCGATAAGGTGCATATGCAGGTGAAAAATCTCCTGGCCCGCGCCGCGGTTGCAGTTGACGATGGCGCGATACCCGCTCTCGGCAATGCCGGCCTTTTTTGCGATGTCGCGCGCTGCCGCCAGCATCGAGCCCACGAGGTTTATCTTTTCAGCAGGCAGGTCATTGAGCGTGGGGATGTGTTCCTTGGGTATGATTAGGATGTGCGTCGGCGCAACCGGGTTTATGTCCTTGAACGCAAGGAACTCGCCGGTGTCCATGACCTTTTCCGCGGGGATCTCTCCCTTCGCGATTTTACAGAAGATACATTCCTCATGCATTTGGGCCTCCTAGAACTCGGCGATTGTCGATTCGTTGCCGCTTGCGATGACGAGGTCGTTCACCATGACTATGGCGCTGCGAAGATCTATGCGATCCTCGTCGAGCGCCTTGGAGAGGATGAGCCCCTCCAGCCGCGGCGCGCTGAGCTTCACTATCTTTTCTATGTCCGCAAGATTTCCCACCTCAGACGTGCATATGATCCTCGCCGTGATCTTCTTGCAGAACTCGAGCAGATTCTTGAAATTTTCCTCGCCGGTCGTACCGTCCGCCTTGACGTCTGAATACAATATGTAGCGAACGCCGCTGTCGAGAAAGCGCTCTGCATAATCGAATGCGGTCTTGTTGGTGACGACCGCATAGCCGGGGATCGTGACGCGGCCGCCCCTTACGTCGATGTGCGTGCCGATCTTTCCGGGGAACTCCTTGCAGAGTTCGTCGAGAAATGCGGGCTGCTGGTATGCCAGGGGACCGAGGGCCACGAATTCAGCGCCCGCAGCGATGCACGCATCGACCGACTGCGTTGTCTTGAACCCGCCATTCACGTAGATAGCAAGCCCTGCCTCGTCGTGTATGCTCTTTATGTGCGGGAAATTGGGAGAGGCGCCGACCGTCTGGACGTTCAGGTCGCTGATGTGCATCATTTCGGCACCCGCGGCCTTCATGGCCCTGGCGGTCTCCAGGGGGGACTCATGAAAAAGGGCGGAGCGGGTCCCTTCCCTGAATGCGACCTTGCCGTTCTTGAGATAGATCTGAGGAATTAGAAGCATCTTATACCCCCAAAGAAACTGAGCGATAGTAGCACAGGGGGTCGGGATTGTGAATGCCAAACATAAGGCCAGTCAGATCACTCGCCGTCCTCCTGGCGCTCGATGCGGGCGCCGCACGCGGCGAGTTTCTCCTCGATGCGCTCGTAGCCCCGGTCGAGATGATAGATGCGCCGGACCTCGGTCGTACCCTCCGCCGCAAGACCCGCCAGCACGAGCGAAGCGGATGCGCGCAGGTCGGTGGCCATGACCGGCGCTCCCTTGAGGCTCGGCACGCCTTTCACCACCGCCACGCCTCCCTCGGTAGCGATATCAGCGCCCATGCGCATGAGCTCGGGCACATGCATGAAGCGGTTCTCGAATATCGTCTCCGTGATGATGCTCGTGCCGTTCGCGATCGCCATGAACGCCATGAACTGCGCCTGGAGGTCCGTGGCAAAACCGGGGTGGGGAGCGGTCGTTATGTCTATGCCCTTGGGCCTGCCGCCGCCGCGGGCATGCGCAGTATCGCCGTCGATCGTTATGCACATACCGGCCTCGCGAAGCCTGGCGCAGAGCGTCTCGAGCATGGCGGAGGGAAAATTCCTGATCGTGAGCTCTCCGCCGGTGATGCCCGCCGCCATGAGCAGCGTGCCCGCCTCGATGCGGTCGGAGATGACCTTGTGGGGCATTGGCTTCAGCTCATCGACGCCGTTGATGACTATCCGGTCGGTGCCAGCACCCTCTATCGATGCACCCATCGCGTTCAAATGATCGGCCAGGTCCGTGACCTCGGGTTCGCGCGCGGAATTATGCAGCGTGGTGGTGCCGTCCGCCAGCACCGCTGCCATCATTATATTCTCGGTTCCAGTGACCGTCACCCTGTTGAACGTGATCTCCGCGCCGTGGAGGTGTCTTGCGAAGACTTCCACGTAGCCCTGCTTGAGCTCGATCTTGGCGCCCATGGACTCGAGCGCCTTGAGGTGCATGTCGATTGGGCGGGCTCCTATGGCACAGCCGCCGGGCAGCGATACGCGCGCGCGCCGCAGCTGACCCACGAGCGGCCCGAGCACGAGCACCGACGCGCGCATGGTCTTGACCAGGTCGTAGGGCGCTTCGATGGCGCTGAAGCGGTTTGTGCGGATGCAAAGCCTGTCGCTCCACTCGGCCTCCGCGCCGATGTGCTCCAGGAGGCGCAGCATCGTGTTTATGTCCTTCAGGCGCGGGATGTTGTGGAGTGTGTGCTGGCCCGCTGCAAGCAGCGAGGATGCGATTATCGGCAGGGCCGCATTCTTCGCACCGCTCACCTCGACGGTGCCGCTGATCGGCTTTCCACCATTGACTACGAGTTTTTCCATATGACCTTGCTTCAGTCCTCAGCCGAACATGTTTTTTCTCAGCGCTACCACACGCTCGATGCCGGCGAGATCGGCTGCACAGGCCACCGTATCGTAGCTGCCTTGGCCGATCGCCTGTACCTTGCATTCGGGCGCCTGATTTTCACCCACCTCCATCACGAGCCAACCGCCCGGGAGGAGGAATCTGGGCGCATCCTCGATTATGCGCAGGATAAAATCAAGGCCGCTTTTGCCTGCAATGAGAGCGGCTTTCGGCTCGTTATCCCTGATCTCGGGTTGGAGGGATTGATATTCTTCTTCAGCTATGTACGGCGGATTTGCCGTTATGAGGTCAAAGCCATCCTTCATCTGCGCGACCGGCTCGAAGAGATCGCCAGAGAGCAGCGTCACGCGACTGCCGGCGAACGCGAGGTTCTCCCGGGCCATCTCGATCGCGGCCAGGGAACTGTCGGAGACGAATATGCCGGCGTTCGGGAGTTCCGAAGCCAGGGCTGCGGCTACGCACCCGCTGCCTGTGCAGATATCCAGCAGCCGGATCGGCTTTGATCGATCAACGAAATGCCTGAGCGATTCTTCTACCACGGTCTCCGTCTCGGGGCGGGGTATCAGGACCGCGGGCGTAACTCGTATGGGGATCGACCAGAATTCCTTCGTGCCCGTTATGTACGCCACCGGGCATCGCGCAGAGCGACGGGCGACGGCGTCGTCAAATCTGGAGAGCGCGTCTTTGGAGAGCGAATCGCTGCGCGAGAGATACAGGTCTGCGCGGCTGCGGCCTAGTACATGCGAAAGCAGGACCTCGGCATCCAGGCGTGGCGTGTCGATGCCGCTCTGTGCGAGTCGGCGCTGGGCGTCTGTGAGTGCATCGATGATGGTCACTGATCACCGCCTTTTAGGGCCTCCGCCTGGAAGTGCGTTCGAAGCGCCTGTATCATCTCTTCGAGGTGTCCGTCCATGACTGCGGACAGATTATAAATGCTGAGTCCGATGCGATGATCGGTCATGCGGTTTTGCGGGAAGTTGTAGGTGCGGATCTTCTCGGAGCGATCGCCTGAGCCCACCATCGAGCGTCGCGTGGCAGTGCGCTCGTCAGACTGTTTCTGCAGCTCCATGTCGAGCAGCCTCGACATCAAGATCTTCATCGCCCGCGCCTTGTTCTTGTGCTGGCTGCGCTCGTCCTGGCACGCGACCGCAAGTCCGGTGGGCAGGTGCGTGATGCGCACAGCCGAGTCCGTTCGGTTCACGCCCTGACCTCCAGGGCCTGAGGCGCGGAACACGTCGATGCGAAGATCCTTCTCGTCGATCTGGATATCTATGTCCTCGGCCTCGGGCAGCACCGCGACCGTGACCGCTGACGTGTGGATACGACCCGACGCCTCCGTGGCAGGCACGCGCTGGACGCGGTGCGTGCCGCTCTCGTACTTGAGCTCGCTATAGACGCGCTCTCCCGAGACGAGGGCGATGATCTCCTTGAGCCCGCCGAGCCCGGTGGCGTTCTGTTCGAGGATCTCCACCTTCCAGCCCTTTTCCTCTGCGAAGCGGCTGTACATGCGGAATAGATCTGCCGCGAAGAGGGCTGCTTCTTCGCCACCGGTCCCCGCACGGATCTCGATGAGGATGTTCTTCTCGTCGGTGGGATCCTTGGGCAGGAGCAGGATGCGCAGCCTCTGCTCCAGCTCCGAGATCTCCGCTTCGAGCGATGGGATCTCCGCGCGCGCCATCTCTCGAAGGTCCGCGTCGGATTCCTGCGCCATGATCTCCTTGTTGCCGGCGAGCGCCTCTATGGCGCGGCGATGGCGCCTGAAGGCATTCACGAGTTCGGCCAGGTCGGATCTCTCCTTGGCGATCTTTGAAAATTTCTGTTGATCGGCGAGCACAGCTGGATCGGAGAGCTGACTCGTCAGCTCCTCATAGCGTTTTTCGACCTCTTCGAGTTTTTTGAACATGTGACTAACTCCGAGACAGGAAGCAGGAGGCATGAAACATGAAGCATGAGGCAGGAAACGGCATGGTTTTTTCCTGCCTCATGTCTCCTGCCTCATGCATCGAAGGTTTCCTGCCTCTTGCCTCCTGCTTCTTGCTTCGTCGTTCTTACAACAATGCCCACGGATCCGCATGATCCATGGGCATTGGAAAATGTGCGCACCAAAGCTACTGTTTCGCGATGTTTTTCTTTGCTGTAGCTTTTTCAAGCCGCTTTTGGAAGCGTTCCACACGGCCGGTCGAGTCCACCAGGCGCTGCTTGCCCGTGAAGAACGGGTGGCAGCTCGAGCAGAGCTCGATGGTGAAATCCTTGCAGAGGGTGGATGTGGTCTTTATCTCTGCCCCGCACGTGCAGCGGATCGTGACGTTCTCGTTCTTCGGGTGTATGTCTTCCTTCATCTCGTGCTCCTTTCAAAGGACGAGGCGGCCTATCATAGGGGATTTGCATTTGCAAGCGATAACCTGGGGTCTTAGGACTAATTGGATTACTTGCGTGCGGGTGCTGCGGTAGGGCGTATGCGGACCTGTGCAGCCGTATTTAATGCCGGCTTATTTGCGACAGGGGCTGCCTGCGGGTGGTTGGCTTGAGCCGGCTTGGCCGGGACCGCAGGTTTGCCGATAGGGCGAGTCGCCCTGGCGCCATTTACCGACTGGGTCTCGATGACCCGCTTGAGGTACCTGAGCAATGCAGGATCCGGGATACGCTGGTTGATTGCTTTTACCGGGGCTGTGCCATTCTCTATATGCTCATGGAGCTGACGCTTATACGGTACGTCAGCAGCGCCGCTGAATCTGGTCCTTGCAGCCTTAAAAGTGGCATTTGAGGCAAATTCGCCCAGATTGCCCGGCCTCTTGCCGGTGCTCATGAAGTTATCCAGAGGCCGGTGGTGCTGCGCCGTCTTTGGCGGAGGTGTGCCCGTCGGCAGCGACTTCGAGATCTCGCGCCTTGCGCCGTAAGTGCCGCCTACTGTCTGGGTCTGCTGGGCCTTGGGTTTAATTACGCTCATGTTGCCACCCCGTGATTGCTAATATGATTCGAACTCAGTACGTCCCCGCGGGAATATAGATGCAAGATCGCTGCCAAAGGACGCTGTTTGAACTAGATTATAACTAATTGATAATTAACGTGAAATAGGAAGGGCAAAGGCAATGCAAATTATCAAATGGCTATTGAGGTCCTGCTCACTCCCCACCCCAGTGGAACAATGGAGACCCCAAACCCCGGCCCGTCACACGTCACAAAGCCAGGCCGGGCTCCCCAAGGTAATGCCCGTGACGGCGTCAAAGCCCCCTCTCCCCTCTGTGGGAGAGGGACGGGGAGAGGGGGGGCACCCCCTCCCATCCTCCCCCCTCAAGGGGGAGGTGAGTCGGAAGCCCCGCAGCATGCTGCGGGGCTTCATTATATTGACGACCATCCATCTTGAGCGCTTCGGTCGGGAGGTGCTTGTCGGGATGTACAAGTGGCCTCGCGCCCATGCTTATCGGCTTCCTTCCAGTTCTTGGTCCCTGTTCGCTCGGGGTGGAGGGTTTTCGAAGCATCAAGCGCCGGTCTGACCGGAGCCGTATGAGGAGTGAAAAACGCGACTGCTTTCGTGAGTTCGGAGCTGACGAAGGAAGATACCGAACTCACGTCTTTGAAAGCAGCGCGTTTTTCGCGACGAGTAGGCGGAGGGAAGGCGCAGCAAGAAAACCCTCCACCCCGAGCGAACAGGGACTAGGGACCGGACCCGAAGCCGACACTCATTCAGCGAGGCGACGAAGTCGTACCTCGAGAGACACCTTCCGACTAGTGCGCTGAATATATGAATTCAGAGTAACCGCAGACACTCGGTGACGGTCGTGGCGCCGAGGAGTTCGATCTTGGTGGAGAACTTTCCCTTGAGGTTGGACTTGGGGACGATGACGCGGCGGAAGCCCATCTTCTCGGCCTCCTTTACGCGCATCTCGACTCCCATCACGGCGCGGATCTCGCCGGCGAGCCCGACCTCGCCGATGACCACGGTCTCGTGGTCTACCGGCTTATTGCGGAAGCTGGAGTCTATCGCAGCGATCACCGCCAGGTCTGCTGCTGGCTCCGTGATCCTCACGCCGCCGGCGACATTGAGAAACACGTCCTGATCCCGCAACTGCAGGCCCTCGAGTTTTTCAAGCACGGCGATGAGCAGCGCGAGCCTGCCTGCATCGATGCCGATCGCGGTCCTGCGCGGCGTTCCGAAGCCGGACGAGCAGACCAGCGCCTGGACTTCTAAAAGCAGGGGTCTCGAACCCTCAAGAGATGCCGCGACCACAGAGCCCGCGGCTGCCTTTGGTTTCTCCGCAAGGAATATGCCGGACGGATCTGAGACCTCTTTCAGGCCCTGGCCCGTCATCTCAAAGACGCCGATCTCGTTCGTGGAGCCGAAGCGGTTTTTCATCGTGCGCAGTATGCGGAACGAATGGCCGCGCTCGCCCTCGAAGTAGAGCACCGTATCCACCATGTGCTCGAGCACCTTTGGCCCCGCGATGGCGCCGTCCTTTGTGACGTGTCCAACAAGGAACGCGGCGGTGTTGGTCTGTTTTGCGAGCGCGAGAATCTTTGCCGCGGACTCGCGCACCTGGCCGATCGTGCCCGGCGCGGACTGCAGGTCGTTCGTGTACATCGTCTGTATGGAATCGATTGCGACGATCGCGGGTTTTGTAGCGCGGATCTGCTCGATGATGCGCTCCACGCAATTCTCCGTGAGCACGGCGATCTGCGCGTTCGAGATGTTCATGCGCTCCGCGCGGAGCTTTATCTGCGCCGCGCTCTCTTCGCCGGAGACGTAGAGGGCTTTCGCGCCGGAGGCTGCCACGCGCGCGAGGGCCTGCATGATGATCGTGGATTTTCCTATGCCCGGATCGCCGCCTACGAGCGCCACGCCGCCGGGTATGTAGCCGGAGCCCAGGACGCGATCCAGCTCCGCGATCCCGGTCGGTATGTGCCTGCCTTCATCGGCCTTGATCTCCGAGAGCGCGATAACTGTCGAAGTAGAACCCGGAGCCGTGTCGCGCCTGGCCTCCACGGCCTCGATCTCCTCGGCATACGTATTCCACTGCCCGCATTCCGGGCAGCGGCCGATCCACCGGGGCGACTGCGCCCCGCAGTTCTGACATGAAAATATCGTGCGTGGTTTGGCCATGGCAAAGGCCTTAGCACGGCCGACGAATTCAGGGCAACGAGGAAGCGGGTTTCATGCAAAAAGAAATTTGTTGATAAGTGAACGGGGCTTGGTGCCGTATTGACCATGCAACTGCAGTGTTTCTGGGCAGCGGGCCTTGGGCGGCCCTTGAAATATAATGATGTTTTTTCGGCACGGTCCGTGCATTGAACGCCGTTGTCATTTATTCCGGCTGGTGCTAGCTTCCGCCGCCAATGGAAGGAACAACCCTCGCGATGAATCGCTTTATCTCCTTTTTCGCCACAGGCTGTTACGTCGGCCGCATACCGCTGGCGCCCGGCACGTGGGGCACCGTCGTGGGAGTCGGTTTCTATTGGCTCATCCGCACGCTGCCGCCAACGGCATATGCAGCCACCACGGTCGCCTTCATTATATTTGCCATATGGGTTTCCACCCGTGCGCAGGCCCTGTACGAGGAGGTCGATCCGCCGCAGATAGTGATCGACGAGATCGCGGGTTATCTGGTCACCATGGCTTTTCACACGCCGTCGTTTGCGGCCGCCGTGACTGGCTTCGTGCTCTTCCGCATATTCGATATCACAAAGCCGCCGCCGATCCGCTGGATAGAGCGCCGCTTCTCTGACGGCCGCGGCGTGGTGCTCGACGACGTGGCAGCCGGCGTCTATGCTAATATTGCGCTGATTTTTTTCGAGATACTTTTGCCCACGTTGGGCGTGAGGTGGTAGGCGGTTCTCCTCCCCTTTGCGACCGAGGCCGGGGACCCACTGGAAGTGGGTGGCCGAGGAAGTACCCGAAGGCGAGAGCCGGAGGGTGAAAGGGGAGGTCGGGAGGGGTAGATCATGATCTACCTCCCCTTGCCCCTCCCCGCCTGCCGGCCGGCGGGCAGGCTTACAAAAGAGGGGAAGAGGGCAGATGAAAATCGAGATCATAACAACAGGCGACGAGGTGATGCAGGGCATCATCGTCGATACGAACAGCGCGTGGATAGCCTCGCGCTGCGCTGCGCTGGGTCATGAGATCGTGCGACACACTTCAGTGGGAGACGACTTCGATTCGATCGGCGATGCGCTCAAGCGCGCCGCATCGAGCGCCGAGTGCGTCATCGTTACCGGCGGCCTTGGGCCCACGGCCGATGACATGACCGTCGAGGCGGCGGCAAAGACTTTTGGCGCCCCGCTCGTGCGCGACGAGTCCGTGATTTCGGAGATCCGAGCATTCTTCGAGCGCGTGGGCAGGCCGATGTCGAAGAGCAACGATAAGCAGGCGCTCATCCCAAAGGGCGGAGCGGTGTTGCAGAATCGCGTAGGCACCGCGCCCGGCATCAGGGTTGAGCTGGCTGGCGCCACGTTCTTTTTCCTCCCAGGCGTGCCCAAGGAGCTCTATCAGATAGTCGACGATTCCGTGATGCCGTGGCTGCGCGCCCGCGCCCTGGGCGCATATGCAGATAAGGTGCTGCGCTGCTTCGGCATGCCTGAAGCGAGCATCGACGAAAAACTCCGCGGCGTTGAACTCTCGGGCGCAAGGCTCTCGTTCCGAGTCTTCTTCCCGGAGATACTGCTCAAACTCATCTCGCGCGCCGGGAATGAAGACGAGGCGAGGTCCACAGTCGCACGGGCCGAGGCCGCGATACGCGAGAGGCTTGGAGATGTCGTCTATGCAGACGGGGAGACGACACTCGCCGCCGTGGTGGGCGGTATGCTCAAGAAACGAGGCATGACTCTCGCGGTGGCTGAATCGTGTACCGGCGGCTTGATAGCCTCTCTCATAACCGACGTATCCGGCGCCAGCGAGTGGTTCGAGCGCGGCGCGGTCACATACAGCAACCGTTCCAAGGTAGAGATCCTGGGCGTTCCAGAGGAGACGATCAGGGAGCACGGTGCCGTGTCAAAAGAGACCGCTGCTGCAATGGCGGATGGAATTCGCCGCAAGAGCGGCGCGACTGTCGGTATCGGCGTGACCGGAATTGCGGGGCCTGACGGCGGCACTGCGGCAAAGCCCGTGGGCACGGTGCATATCGCGGTTGCAACACCTGACGGCACGCATGTGCAGTCGCACTGCTTCCAACGCGACCGCATATGGTTCAAACAGATGGTTGCGGCTACAGCGCTCGATACGGTCAGAAAATATCTCTTGTCGACGCAGGAGGCATGAAGCATGAGACAGGAGGCAGGAAAGGCCAGGTTTTTCATGCATCATGCATCGTGCCTCATGCTTCGGCCTTGCATCATGCCTCATGCTTCCTGCCTCATGCTTCGGCCTTGCATCATGCATCGTGCCTCATGCTTCGGCCTTGCATCATGCCTCATGTCTCTTGCTTCCTGCTTCGGGAGTTTTGATAGATGAAGATACGCTCATTCCTCGCATTCGACATACCGCCGAAGATGCAGGCGGAGCTGGGCTCGATCATCGGGCTGCTTTCACAGAAAACCCACGACGTGAAGTGGGTCAAGACCGAGCTCATGCACTGCACGCTCCGCTTTTTCGGAGAGGTGGAGGAGGAGCTCTTGACCGGCAAGCTCTCGCAGGTGATCGAGCGGGAGGTGCGCCACCAGGCGCCGATACACCTCTTCGGCCATGGCATCGGTGTCTTCCCAAACTGGCGATACCCGCGCGTGCTCTGGGCAGGGCTTGCCGGCGACACGGAGGCGGTGATCTCGCTGCACGCAAAGCTCGAGGAGACGTTTGAAGAGCTGGGGCTCCACCGCGACCCGCGCGCGCTGCGGCTCCACCTCACGCTGGGCAGGGCGCGCTCCTCGCTCAAGGACTGCGAGCCTCTCGTGCACCTCGTGGAGAAGCTTGCCGAACGGGAGTTCGGCGAGGTCGATGTCAACGCCCTGACCCTGTACAAGAGCGTGCTCACCAGGGAGGGGCCTGTCTACACCGCA
Organism: bacterium; assembly: GCA_041658465.1. Classification (GTDB taxonomy): domain Bacteria; phylum UBA10199; class UBA10199; order 2-02-FULL-44-16; family JAAZCA01; genus JAJZQH01. The sequence continues at coordinate 14,847 of JBBAAC010000036.1, forward strand.
TTGCAAACTTTCCCGCTCGGAACTTCTTCCGGGCGTCCTTCACAAGACACAACCACAAGAAAAGGAGTCTCCCATGAGTAACAACATGCCTGGATTAGAAAACCGCGAGAAGGCTATAGGCCTTGCCGTCGCATCCATAGAGAAGCAGTTCGGCAAGGGGTCGATCATGCGGCTCGGCAAGGATCAACCCTTGGTCGCGGGAATTGATGCCGTATCTACCGGTTCGCTCTCGCTGGACATCGCGCTCGGGGTAGGGGGCCTGCCGCGCGGCCGCGTCGTGGAGATCTTCGGCCCGGAATCGTCCGGCAAGACTACGCTCGCCCTGCAGGTAGTTGCGCAGGCGCAGAAGGCAGGCTCAATCGCAGCCTATATCGATGCCGAGCACGCGCTTGATGTCGATTACGCGCGCAGGCTCGGCGTGCGCACCGAGGATTTGCTCATCAGCCAGCCGGACTCCGGCGAGCAGGCGCTCGAGATAGTAGACATGCTCGTTCGCTCAGCTGCGGTCGGCGTGCTGGTCGTCGATTCCGTGGCAGCGCTCGTCCCTCGCGCAGAGCTCGAGGGCGAGATGGGCGACGCGCAGATGGGCGCGCAAGCCAGGCTCATGAGCCAGGCGCTGAGAAAGCTCACGGCCACGATCTCCAAGTCGCAGACGCTGGTCGTATTCATCAACCAGATCCGCATGAAGATAGGCGTGATGTTCGGCAACCCGGAGACCACCACGGGCGGCAACGCGCTCAAGTTCTACTCGACCGTGAGGCTCGACATCCGCCGGGTCACGCCGATCAAGAACGGCGAGGAGATCGTAGGCTCGCGCACGCGCGTGAAGGTTGTGAAGAACAAGGTCGCGCCGCCCTTCAAACAGGCCGAGTTCGATATCCTCTACGGCGAGGGTGTGTCGCGCGAGGGAGACGTG
>JBBAAC010000037.1:0-15388 GCA_041658465.1 bacterium
AGTCGGAGGAGCTGCCAGACCAGATGCCCGGCACCTTCCGTCTCAAGGTCGATCCCGCGGGAGTGCGAAAGGTGAATCGCAGGCTCTTCCCCCGCTTCTCCTTTGCCCCGCCTATTGCGGCCACGGCAACGCCCGAGGGATGGGAGCGGCCGGTCGCCGGGCGGCTCATCAACCTGAGCGCGGGCGGGCTTAGAATCGAGACGGACGAGCCCCTTCCGGCCGATTGCGCGATCGCATTCCGCTTTGATGTCGAGTCCGACGACGAGATCCACTCCATCGCGCGCATCGGAAGCATCGTCTACGAGGTGCCGATGCAATCCGGGTTTGCATACGGCGTGCGCTTTGGCCGCGATGAAGAGGATACCATCTCGGGCGAAGTCGAGGCGTCTGTCGAGTCCCTGGATAAGACAGCTGACCTCTTAAACCTGGTCAACCGACTGCTCGTGCGCAGGTGATCGCGCGGGCGATCAGAACGCCTGCACCGACATCGTCCCCCTCCTGAGCCTCCACTGCTCCACGCATCCGCCCGCACGGTTATCCGTATCCAGCCCTATGATCGCCGTGCCTGTGCCGTACTCGCTGTAGGCCTTGCTCGTCCCGGTGTTCTTGCACTGACCATTGGAATCAACGCCGGTGTTCGCAGTATAACTCAGATCAAACGTGAATTTCTGATCCGGACTCAACAGGAAGAACTGCTGCGTGCACCAGCCGTTGCGGCCGTCCATGTCCAGCATTATCTGATCCGTCCACTGGTTGACGGAGGCACAGTGCATGCCGTGATTCCCGCACTGGCCCAGGTCCGCGCCAGCGCTGTCGCCCTCGTAATCCACGCATATCTGGAGGTCGAGCTGGCATTCCGACGCGAGCCTGAACTTCTGAAAGCACCCGCCATCCCTGCTGTCCGCGTCGATGGTGATGGGCTGCGTCCATTCATCCAGCGCAACGCAGTGCGTTCCGGTCGCCCCGCTGCACTGCCCGCCGACGTCGCCGGTGAATTCATAGCAGAGTCGGACCTGCGGCGGCGAGCACCAGTCGCGGGGATTCGTGCCATTCATATACTCGGCATAATTCGTGTAGCCGTCCTGATCCGCGTCCTGATTCGCATCGTTCACAAGTGGATTGAGGTTGTTCGCGATCTCCCAGACATCGGGCATGCCGTCGTCGTCATCGTCTACATCCGCGTTGTTGCCGATCCCGTCGTTGTCCGTGTCCACCCACTCAGATTTGTCGAACGGGAACGTATCGCTCGTATCGGGCACGCCGTCGTCATCGTCATCAGTGTCATAGGCGTCGGGATTATAGTCATGATCATTGTCCGGCGGCGTGGAGTTGGGATTCTTGGGATCGCTGCCCAGCGCGATCTCCACGGTATCCAGGTAGTTGTCGTTGTCATCGTCCGTGTCGGCGTTGTCGCCGATCTCGTCTTTATCGTTATCGCTCCACTCGGTCGGATCGTTCGGGAATGCATCCTTGCTGTTGACTACGCCGTCGCCGTCGTCGTCCGGATCGACCGGAGGAGGAGGCGGAGGAGGATCGTACGCGTCCGGATTGCAATTATGATTGAAGTCGGCAGGCTGGGAGAGCGGATTCTTTGGATCGCTCCCCAGCGCATTCTCGACCGTATCCGCATAGCAGTCATCGTCATCATCCGAATCCGCATTGTCGCCGGTGCCGTCGTGGTCGGAATCCTGCCATTCGGTTGGATCAAGCGGGAATGCGTCCTGCTTGTCCGCCACGCCGTCGCCGTCATCGTCGTCGTCGCACAGATCGCCTTTGCCATCACCATCGGTATCCTTCTGATCAGGATTGCTCTGCTGCGGGCAATTGTCCACGGAATCCATCTTCCCGTCGTTGTCGATGTCAAAGGACGGCGGAATGGGGCTGACTGTGCAAGCATCTTTGTTCTGATCGGGGTTGTACACCTCCATGCAATTATCCACTTCATCCAGTATACCGTCGCCGTCATAATCGGTGCATGTGCCCAGCCTCTCTCGTTCCAACTCGCTAAAGCCCCCGGGCAAAGAGTAATCGATCCGCCAGGAGCCATAATCTGTCTCGCACAGATTGTAGCTGTTATACCCGATGCTGCCTATGATGGGCTCCTCTATGCTGTGTTTTACGATCCATCTGGTCGGCTCGTGGCCGTCGCTTCTGTCCACACGGAATTTTATCGCCGCGTAGTAGTACCGGTTCGCAGCGATCGCATACGGATCATATGCGATCTCATATTCTTCGTCGCAACCTCCGCTGCCGCCGAGCTTGTCGCTTATCTCGCACATGTCAAAACCCCACGACGGCGGCGGCGCGGGGATAGGAGGCAACAAAGTTATCAGGGCCCAGTTGAAGCTCGAGAACCAGGGATCGAACTCTTCAATCCCATTGGCATCAGGATCGGGCAGGGTTGTGACGTATTCGACGTAGACATTCTGGATGATATTCCCTACGCATACGAACCATATCTGTGCACACTCCTTGCGGCCCCACACGCCGTCCCAATGCTCGTTCGACGGGCTGCCCTCTTTGTCGCTTTCGACCTGGCTCGTCACCCTCCGAAACTCATAGACGCCCCTGAATTCAAAGTGCCCCATCCTGCCCTCGGGCTGGAACGATTGCATGGCATCGAGCTCCTTTGGAGTCCATCGGAGCCAGTGATATGTCCAGAAGTAGCCATCATATGAATCAAACCCGTCCCATGATTCAGGAACGACTTTGAATACGGACGGGCCGATCCTGTGTGAGGGAGACCAGAGCGGACTCGCGCCCGGGCTCTCTTCAATTATTGCGAACGAAATCGATAAGGCAGCGACAAAGGCGAACAGACGAAGAAGAGATCTATTCATGTCACCTCCATGCCTCAGTTTGAAAGGTATTTGGACACGAGCGCCGAGACGTCGTCCCAGCGCGCATCCGCGATCTTCCCATCATAGATTTCAGCCGGCCCGATATCGGCCAGAAAGATGCGCGGATCGTCAAAGAGCGAGATCACGTTTTCGCGGTGCACACCGCCGAAGACACTGGTGATCCCCTCCACGAGTTGATATTGCTCGATTCCGTTCAGCTCACTCTCTTTTGCCGCAAGGCCCTGCTCGAGATCCGCAAGCTGTCGTTCGTCCGACATGGTCTCGTATGAGAGCTGCCCCTTGCCTGTCGTTGAATTGAATCGAATGTTGTTGATCACGAGCTTATCAACGCCGGCCACGAACTCTGCCTTTTCGAGGCGCGCGATCGAGGATCTGCCTGACTTTGTGAGCGAGCTCTTCACGGACGGGTTGTAGCTGGAAATGAGGTCGTTCAATTCCGCTATGGTGATGGGCCTGGCCATCGTTATGATCGCCGGATAATATGGCCTCTCGCCGCTCGCGCCCCACGTCTTCTGGAGTATCTGAAGGGCCTGCGCCTTCTTGAGCTCCCGATACTGCATGAGCTCGTCGCGCGAATTGATATTCGGCTTGATGATGAGCAGATCGCCACCCTCCGGCGAGGTCACGGTTGTCCTCTGCTCAAGCTGGCCGAAATCAACGCTGGGCAAGGGGTCGACTGTTGCCGTCATCTCAAGGCCGGTGCTGCATGCGCAGAGGATAGACAATATTGATATTGCCGCCATGGTTTTCATGGTCATGACAGGCCTCCTCGGCTGATATGGGTCATCTGCTCCATACCTTATAGACAGAAACGTTTCTGAAGGTTTGGGGACTGTGTCAGGGATGGGGATCTATCTGGTTGATTCTCTGATACTATTCTTTAAACGCGCCCACGTAGGGAAGCGAGCGATAGAGGCCGTTGGAGTCCAGACCGTAGCCCACCACGTATCTTCGCGGCACATCGAATCCGAGGTAATCGATCAGCCTGCGTGAGTCGGTCCCCATCTCCTTGAAGAGGAGCGAGCAGACCTTGAGCGCGGCCGGCCGTTTTGTCTCCAGGTGCTTGAGCAGGTGCCTGAGCGTGGTGCCGGTATCCACTATGTCCTCTATCAGCAGGACGTTCTTGCCACCGACCGGCTGCGTGAGGTCGAATTCCATCCTCACGATGCCCGTGCTGCGGTCCTTGTCATAGCTCGAAACCCTTATGAAATCGCACGTGAGCGGCCGTTTGAGACGGCGGACAAGATCCGCCATAAAAATGAATGCGCCCTTGAGCACGCCCACGACCACCATTTCGCCGGAGGCAAAGTCCTCGTCGATATCACGCGCCAGCTCCGCCACGCGCGCGTCGATCTTCTCTTTGGTCAGCAGGACCTCGATCTCTTTTGTCATGGCAATCTCCGAAAAATCCCCCTCCTTTGTAAGCCTGCCTGCCGGCAGGCAGGGAGGAGCCAGGGGAGGTAGATCTTCTTAACTCCCGAGCAGCTGCGCGCAGAACTCCTGCGCGGCCTTGCGCATGTCCGCAGCGCCGTATATTCCGCGGCCCACTATCGCGTGATAGTGGTTGCCCGCCGCCTCGATTGCCTTGGCCAGCTCCCCGCCCTGCGCGATAAAGCCCGGCGAATAGAACACGGGATGCGCTCGCTCGCGCTCGAGCATGGAGCGGATCTTTTTGATGGCGACGGGGTTGTTGCCCGGCACCACGTAGTCGTTGACGCCGAGCCCTGCCGCTATTTCGTACATCTCGATGATCGCCTCGTCCGCAAGAAAGCCGCCCTCGCTGCGCACGTACTTCTTGTGAGTCATGAGCCCGCCAACGATCACGCCGAGGTCCTCGTTGCGCGCGAAGTCGATCCATGCGCGCTCGGTCTCCGGCCCTGCCTGCGGGAAGAGGATGACCGCATCGATGCCCGCCCCCTTGCAGACGCGCGCAAATGATTTGCCCGTGTCCGGGATGTCGCTGCCTCCCTTCTGATGATCGTAGATGAGCGGCTTGTGCGTGTACCTGCGCGCGATCTCCACCGCGCGCGGCAGCCCTATGGAGAGGGCTATTGTGAAGCCGAGCTTGTATGCGCCTATGCCGGCCAGATCCGCCGTGGCCTTGATGAGAGCCTCGTAGCGCTCGATCTCAACGTCGCAGGCTGGAATGATGCTCTTCGGTTGACTCATTATCATGGCAGCTCCTTATTCGTGATTCATGACTGGCGTAAACAACACGGTCTACCTCCCCTATCCCCTCCCTGCCTGCCGGCAGGCAGGCTTACAAAGGAGGGGAACGTTCCCTCCCCTTTGTAAGGGGAGGGTCAGGGTGGGGTAGATCTTGAGCTTTATCACCAGTCACTAATCACCAGTCACATGAGTTTCAGCGGCTCGACGCCGTACTCCGCAAACTCCCGCTCGATCTCGCGGCCTATCTGCTCGCCCGGTTTGAACTCGCGATAAGCTGCCGGCAGGAATTCGGTCGCGCGGCTGAGTTCGAGATAAGGGACCCCCCTCATCTTCACAGCATCCTCGACGCTCGTGCCGTCATCCCGTCGCTCCATTCGATTGGTGAGCCCTATTGCGGCCAGGACCTTCACGCCGATCACGCGCAGCTGATCGAGCGCTGCGAGCAGCGACTGGCCGGTCGTCGTCACATCCTCCACGACCACTATTCTGCCTCGCGGCGCGGTGAGAAAGAATCTGTCCTCCGGAGCCCCGTGTTCCTTGGCCTTGCCGCGGCCCATCGGGAGCATATGGCTTCCCGGCCCGAAACCCGGCGAGTGTTTCGCCCACTTGTATGTCGCGATGATTCCGAGTTTGGATGCGCCCTCGGGAACCCCGTAGAAAGCGTCGGGCTCAAGCGCCGCATCCCGCGCGAAGTCGATCAGAAAATCGGCGAGGCGGTCGATGAGGAAGGCGTCTCCGGATACGGTGCGCCAGTTCACATACCAGTTTGATTTGCGGCCTGACTTGAGAGTTATCGGCTGATCGAAGAAACCGACCACATGGTTTTCGATTATGAATTGATTGAACAGCCCGCGATCAAAACGCGCCATGAGCCCCTCCTGTCCATCCACAGACTTTTAACTTTTAACTTTCAACTTTTAACTGTCTTTGGTGCCCGGGACCGGAATCGAACCGGTATGGAGATTTCTCCCCGAGGGATTTTACATGGCCCCGCGAGTTTCCTCACGGCATGGACTATCTCTTCATCCGCAGAACGGATGCTGGGCGCTTGTGAGGGATTATCGTTGGGCCTCACCCTCTAGTCTCTACACCTTCCGCGAAACCCGCATTCGCTCCCTGAATGCGTCCCCTCGCGGCTCGGCTCGGGATTACCCACCTCTCTTCGAGGCGCGGGCTTCCCCGAATTCACCCAGTTGCTGGTCTCTGCGTTGCCGCAGAGCAGACCCGATCTCGAGTCCCTTGCGTCTGCCAGTTCCGCCACCCGGGCATGATTCAAACAGTAATTTTTTATCCAAGACTGTCTTGCTTCTGCTCCACCCCCTTTCTGAAGCGCAATACCCCCCATAAAAGTTTTATTCGGTCTTAATGATCTGCTTTGAAGGAAAAATACAGAAATCGAATCGTTCCAAAAAAGTCATTCCCAACAAACCCGCGACTCCCTGTTCATAAAGAAAGTGGCAAGCCACTTCGAAAGGGAAATACTTTTTACCCAAAGCCTCTATGGCCTCGATATTGATTCGGTAGCCTTCTTCTTTGCCCAATGCCGAGCTGACGCGCGATGGAGAAAAGGCATCTTTTTTGGAATAGCCAAGATACTCAGCCAAACGATAATCGATGATAGTATACGACGCACCGGTATCGAGCACAAATTCCGCGTCAAAGGTACCATTAGGTCCAGACAGGCGGACTTCAACCAACATCAAGCGGTGATCTAGGCGGTATGCGTAATCTGCCATAGAAGCGGAACCTCCGGGTTTTTGATGCACTCGCCGGTATAGCGCATGGCAACCGTTTTGTAGACAGACAGGAGTTCTCCAGCTTCACGATAAAACACATCCTTATCCATCGAATGGGCAACGACTTCTCCTTCGATGTTTCCTTTTGCATCTGTATCGTAGTTGACCACGGCAACCCATTGGTCAGGATACGCATTTTTGATTTCAGTCCATTTCATTCTTGAACCCATATGACCTCCTCTCAAAATCAAGAATATAAGCTAACACAGAGGGCTATGCCTACCCAACCCTTTTGCCCCGTGAGCTGGCAACTCAAAAAAAATCCCGATCGCAGCTTGCTTCAACTGCAATCAGGGCCTTTTTGCAACACCGAACGTTACGTTCGCCCCCACCAACTTTACCCTTTATACTGCCGTTAATGAGGCGGCGACCGGAATCGAACCGGTAAATAATGGTTTTGCAGACCATCCCCTTAACCATTTGGGTACGCCGCCGATCGATCACTATTTTGGAAGGCGCACCCTAAAGGATGGATGCGAAGGTGTCAAGATCGGCCCTCAGCCGGGGGTTCAAATGACTTGAAGACGCGATCAATGCGTGATAGGAGCGCCCGCATGGGCATGAGATCGATAGCGGCGATGGCATGTGCCGCAGCATTGCTAGCCGGCTGTGGCTCAGGCAAAGTCTCCAAATCCAAGATCGCCGGCAGCTCGAGTCTCACCACGCAAGAGCAGGTGAACGCCGCGCGCGACGCAGCTCTGGAGGCGATGAAGCTCCCCAATCGCGCAAAGGCAAAACAAGCGGCGATGCGCGGCAGGGAGATCTCCGAGCGCTGCCTCATGGTAGCACCCGAGGAACCCGGCTGCTATTACTGGCGCGCCGTCAATACCGGGCTCTTCTACAAGTACCATGTGATCGGCTATCAGACCGGGGTCAAGTCCATGATCTCGGATTGTAAAAAGGTGATCTCGCTCAAACCCGATTACGATCATGCGGGCGCGTACCGGATACTCGGCGAGCTCTACATGCGGCTGCCCCAGACCGCGGGACGGCCGGACAGCATCACGCGCGACCTCGATCTCTCCGAGGAGAATCTGCGCAAAGCGGTCGAGGTCTCGGCGGACTATCCGGAGAATCATATATTCCTCGCCGAGATCCTTCTGATGCAGGGCGATATCGACGGGGCGGGCAATGAACTCACGACCGCGCGCGATCTTACGCCAAGATGGAAGAATGACGCATCATATGATGACTGGAAGCGCACGGTAGTGGCGCTCGAGCGGAAGATCAACAAGGCGAAGAAATAGGCAGCAGGATCGATACACGCAATTCAACCCTCAGAAAAGGAGTCCCCAATGGCAAGCGTGAACAAGGTCATACTCATCGGCAACCTCGGACAGGATCCGGAAAAGCGCGTCACGGGCGGTGGACAGGTGGTGACCAACTTCAACATCGCCACTACCGAGCGCTGGAACGACAAGAGCGGCCAGAAGCAGGAGCGCACCGAGTGGCATCGCATAGTGGTGTGGGGGCCAATGGCCGAGAACTGCGCGCAATATCTCTCCAAGGGTCGGCCGGTATACATCGAGGGGAGCCTTCGCACGCGCCAGTGGGACGACAAGGAAGGCGTGAAGCGCTACACGACTGAAGTCGTGGCGCAGCGCGTTCAATTCCTGGGCTCGCCTCCAGGCGATCGCCGCGAAAACAGCGCGCCCGCGTTCGAGGGCACCGGCAGCACGGCGAATAACACGGCAAACAACACGCCGTTCGACGCAGGCTCCGGCCCGGATGATGTGCCATTCTAGCAGGAGCCACTTGATAATCTCCTCGACTTAGGCACGATGCCCCACATATAATGTGAGTCGGAGGCAATATGAGTGCCAACATGACGTGGAAAGAGATAATACAGGACTTTCCAAATGAATGGGTCGCCATCATCGATTCTAAAGGCGATACGGAGTCTCCTTTTGGTTCCATTTCCGGTGAAGTCATCACTCACAACGCTGATGAAGCTGAATTCACAAAAGCGCTCAAGAAAATAACATCCCGCAAACGCGTTGATATCCGTTTTACTGGCGATATCCTTCCTGACAACCCGGTCGGTCCCGTCTTATGGCAGATTTCAAATACGAGCTCTTAAAGGGCGTTCCATTTGTTATTGCTACAATCACGGGCAAAGTCCTCCAATTTACGGGGCGCTTCATCGTGGATACCGGCGCCTATATGACTATCATCCGAACGCCTCGAATTGATGCGCTCGGATATTCCGCAAGAGACGCGACCGAACCGTTCAGCACTGAATCCGTAATTGGAAAAGAAAAAGGATATCGTCTCAAAATCAAGGCATTTGAAGTATTCGGAAAAAAGTTCGATGATTTCGAGGTTGCCGCCCTTGATCTACCGCCGCGATACAATATCGACGGATTGATCGGCATGAATCTTCTCGGCCAATTTGACTGGTGTATTCATCCTCGAGAAAGCGTTATTTCCATCAGATAAGCAGGCATATCACTTCCCGTTCTCCTGCAAGATTTTCTGGAACCTCTCAAGGTCTGCGGGTGTGGGCGCCTGTTCGCGGATGAGCGGGAGCCAGTAGGTCGGCGGCCTGGGATCGATCGGTCGGAAACGTTCGTATTGATCGGGTGTCAGCATCAGATCGACCACATCGGCCGTACCGAATTTATGGCCGCGATACGCCAGCGCCATATGGTAATACTCGAGCATCTTGCTCATCTCGCGCCGACCAGCGTCGTCCGCGCGTTCCCAGCGTGCCATCCAGGAAGGCTCAGAGCCAGCTGCAAGCAGCTCTGCTGTTGCTTGTGACGGAGTTGCTCCCTCCTCTGCAGCGGACGTCTTCCCATCAGCAGCAGGCGTCGGTTTCTCCTCCGATACAGCATCATTCATTTCGCTCGCCGGCAATTGCCAAGCCATCTGGCGCAGCAGGGTCGCGAAATCCGGCGGCATGAAGCTCTCCGCGGTCTCCACGGGCATGGCTGACCACTTTCCATTGCCGCGCGGGAACACGGCCATGGCCACGGCATGGGTTTCTGTCGTGACCTTTTTACCATCTGCAACGTAGGCGTGCGCCTTTGCCGCAGGGATCCCGCTCAAACGCAGGAGCGACATCGTCACTTCAGCGAGCTCAGCGCAGACGCCGCCGCGCACAGCGAGGATAAACCGCAGATACTCGCCGCCTTTAAGTTCGCCAGCCGCGGCGCGCCGCTGAATGCCTTCCAGTATCGCCTGCTCCGCAGCGCCTTCGTATTGTCGATATTTGATATTCTGCAGCACGAATGACTGGATGCGCTGGATCGCATCGCCCACGTTCGCACCTTCCAGCCCCTTGATCAGGGCCTGCACATCCTTCGGCATCGAGTCGAGAGGGACGGTCTCAGTGAGGGTCGCGTACCGATCGCCATAGAGTTCCTTACCGCGGCCGCGCAGTTCCGCGAGCTTCATGTCCGTAAACTTAGACGGAGGCGATGAATCCGCGAGCTCGAATTGCACCTTTCCGTCTCTCTCACTCACGACCCGTGCACCCAGCGGAATCGGCATCCTCGCGACATTCGCATCTCCCACGACCCTTCCGCGCACCATCTGCCCTTGGCCATCGCCCGCCAGCGACTCCACGGTGATTCCCGGTACCACGGTGTAACTCCCGTGCGCAGGATCGTATGCGCCGTACACGCCATCCAGCAGATAGTTCGCATCTCCCTCAAGCAGCTGATCCAGCTTCATCCACACGGGAAATGCGGCCTCTCCCTTGCGTATCATCGCGCCCGTCGTCGTCGGGTCAAGGCGATCGCTTTCACCGATGCGCTGGCTGATCCTGGCACTATAGTCGCTGACACCTGCACCACCCCTGGTTTTGTCGACGTCTTGAGGGGCTGACTTTTGTGACAACAAGCGATTCGAAAGTTTTATGAATGCCCCATCCTGACATCCCCAGGCATCAATATCAGGCATTGTTAAATGTTGCTCATGCGCCCTTCTAGCCAGCCCTGTCGCTATTATAGATTCCAGCGCAACAATCGCCCGCGGTACTATTCCTCTTATCACGACGCCATTCATCGCGCGGATAATCCCTCCCTTGCTCATCTCACCCGCAAACCAATCCAGGATCACACCATAGCCATATACCTGCGCTGCCTTATAGAGGACCTTCAAGGAATAGGGGTCAGGATGTTCGACCACTTGTTCGAGAACCGTCATTACCTCGCGTGGGGGGATCGTTTCGCCGATCTTTAGCACATCCTCGCCTTCAAATCGAAATTCAACACCCTCTATCGGCATGCGCTTTGCCTTCGGCATGTTGGAATTACTACCTGTTCCCTCGATCACACGTTGTGCGATCGATTCGCTCGTGGCGTCTTTGCCCGCCTTCACAGAAAATCCGCCGTTACGCACCAGAAAATCAGCCGCCTCCATTTCGCGCATGCGAGTCGGCATGAGCAGACGGAGTTTCTGGTAACTCAGGTCCACTTTGAACCGCCGCCCACCCACATCGACCACTTTCTCCGGCACGGTCATGTGATTCCCCACCTGTATCGGCACGACCTCGATGCCCATTGCGCGATAATTCGTTAGCACGCGGCCCACGCCTTCGAGATCGCCTTCATTGAGGAAATTGCTCACGAGAAAGACGCGGCTCCCGCGCGGGAGCTTGCCGCGCACGATGTCCTGATCCAGGAGTTCGAGTGCTGACATCGCGCGGCCGCCACCAGCATCCATCGTGCGCATGACGATGTGTTCGAGCGAGCCGCGCGAAGTCGTCATGGCAACGCCCTTGCCGTTCTTGCCATCGCCGATCATGAGCCCCACCGGGCCGCCGCGGCGTAGCGCTATCTCCGCGAGCGTGCCGGTCACGACGCCAAGTTGCTCGCCGCCAGCCTCCTCGTACACCTCGGGATTCACGATGATGTGCGTGTTGCGGCCCTGTTTCTGATTGTACACCACCTCGTGTACCTCGCCGTTGTGCCATACCGGGCGTCCGTAAAGCGGCTGGCCAGGCTGGACTTCGCGCATATCGCGGAAGTCGTCGCCGGAGGTGTCCGGCCTGCGGCCGCGATCCACACCGCGGTTCTGGAAACCGCGATTCTGCCCCTCGCGCACGCGATCGAGCTCGGCGGTGACCTTGCGGATAATGCCAGCAAGCCTGCCGGCTGGGTGGGGCTGACTCTTCGCCTGAGGGTCTTTGAAATGATCGATAAAAAAGGCCAAGCCCTTTAATACGTCTGTGCCATGCGCCGCCATATCCTCGAGGTTCCTCATTGCATGCTCGCCCCCGATCTTGCCAAAGGCCTCTGCAACCGCGCAGCGAACATGCTCATTGACATCTCCCTTCATGGATTCGAGGTCGTGCATTGCACGCTCGCCCCCGATCTTGCCAAAAGCCTTTGCGACCACCCAGCGAACAAAGTTGTTATCGTCTCCCATCATGGATTCGAGGTCGTGCATTGCACGCTCGCCCCCGATCTGGCCAAAGGCCTGTGCGACCGCGCTGCGAACAGCCCCCTCATCGTCTCCCATCATGGACTCGAGGTCGTGCATTGCACGCTCGTTGCCGATCTTGCCAAAGGCCCTTGCGACCGCGCTCCGAACAGGCTGGTCATCGTCTCCCATCATGGACTCGAGGTGAGGCATTGCACGCTCGCCCCCGATCCTGCCAAAGGCCTCTGCGACCGCGCTGCGAACAAAGTTGTTAGCGTCTCCCATCATGGACTCGAGGTGAAGCATTGCACGCTCGTTGCCGATCTGGCCAAAGCCCTTTGCGACCATCCAGCGAACATCCCAGCGATCGTCTCTTATCATGGACTCGAGGTGAAGCATTGCACGCTCGCCCCCGATCTCGCCAAAAGCCTTTGCGACCACCCAGCGAACTGAACTGTTATCGTCTCCCTTCATGGACTCGAGGTGAAGCATTGCACGCTCGTTGCCGATCTTGCCAAAGGCCCATGCGACATCTTGGCGAACCTCGTCTCGCGCATCGCCCTGCAGCTTTTCGAGGAGCGCCAGGCCCCTGAGGTCGCCGAGTTTGATGAGCGCCATGGCAACATCGACCGACTCCCCATGCTTGCTTAGCTGCTGCTCCACCAACCGCCGCACCTCCTCTTTCACCTCAGCGGGAATCTCGCCCGGCAACTCGGCCTCGGTCTTCTCGGTCTTTGTTTCGCCTCTCTCCGCAACAGCCGTGGGCCTTAAACCTCCAGCCGCTGCATCAATGACATGCCGAGGACCGCTGCCAGGGCCTGCCTCACCAGCCATCGCAAACGCTGGCACAGGCGCCGCGACCTCCGCGTTTCGCGCGCGCTGCTGCCGCAGCTCTTCCAGATACACATCGCGCGCCTCAGGCGTCACGAGTTGCAGTTTTATGCCGTTGAAGAGCGGCACCCTGTTGTCTTTTGTCGTGATACCCGCGCTCGCGAGCAGTTCGTTTGCCTTGAGCACCGTATCGATCGAGCCGGCCTTCTTCCCCTTGCCCGCGAGGGCATCGCTGACACCGATGAGTTCATACCCGCCCACGTCGCCCTGCACATATGAGAGATAGATCGCCTCGGAGAGGGCGTCTGGGTTATTACCTGTCTCTTTGCTCAGCCGCAGGGCGATGCGGCGCGATGCCTCCATGTACGGCCGGCCCTTGGCCTCTGCTGCCGTGCGGCTGAGGTGCCCGCCGCTCATCTTGTCCGCTGCCTTGCCGCCGACCCGGAAGAGCAGGAGATTCTTCCACTCCTGGAAGAGGGTCGACGGCGTTTCGCGCAACCCGATCCTGTGACTGACTTTGGCGCCTGTGTAAAATCCCGTGGTCTGCGCGGCGTTATCGATCAGGCCGTATGCCACTTTCCCGTATGGACTCAGCGCCGGGAGTTTGAGGTGGTTCACGATAACTGGCGGAGACTTGGGATCGGCCAAAAACTTCACCTTGCCCATGTGCTGACGGACGCGGCCAAGCGGCACATGCAGCAGGTGCGCAAACGTCATGCAGACTGCGAGCGAGCCCCACTCCTTGAGGAACGACCCGCGCAGATGCTCGCCCCGTGGCGCATCGAGGAACGCCGACGCGGCGTTGATGCCCGTGAACACGCCGGAACTCGCGCTGATCTGCACGGCCTCGCCACCCAGCCGCTCCAGGATGGCCTTGCCCGCGTTGCCGAGCGGCAGCCGGGAGACGAAACGCGCGAGCCACGGGGATACGCGGCCCAGCGCCACGGCCCCGAGATACTCGCCCGCGGCAGCGGGCAGGATGAAGTCCTTGACGATATCGTCGGCGATCTCCGCGCGCTTCCCGATCTCGGCAGCGTATGCCTTGAACTTCGGGACGTCGCGATAGATGTTGGCAAGAGACGCGAACTCCTGAGCCACAAGCGTATTGTCAAACTCACTGTCGCCCTCGCTCTTGAGCAGATCTAATCGATCGCCAAAAGTGCCTATGCCGACGTCGGATTCAATGCGCACCAAATCAGCCAGCACGAACTCGTGCGCGTGATACACCTTGCCGCAGGCATCGCCGTAGTGCTCTGCTGCCAGCGCAAACTGCTCGACCTGGGAGTCCGGACGCATCCCCGAGAGCATTGTCATCGACCGCCGGCTCTCGGGATCCTGCTGCCAGATGTCGGAGAGAATCGCCTCCGTGGAGTCGAATGCGCCACTTGAAAGCCGCTGCTCCCACGCGTTGAAGAATCGCGCGAGCTGCTGGCCGCGGGCCTTGAGATCTTCGTGACCAAAGAGATTGCGCTCATGCATGCGGCTGAGCTTGATCTCGGCCATGGAGCGCGCGGCCATGAAGGCAGGCGCCATGCGTTCGAGCCCATCGTGCCGTTGCACATACTCGGCGAGCGTTTCACGGCCGGCAATGCCTTCGGGGATCTCGCCCAGCCGCTGCCGCACCACCTCCACCTTGCCCTCGCGCATCGCCGCAAGGCCCTGCAACAGCGCCACGTCTTCCTTGCGGCCCGCGGCCTCCGCGCGCTTAACAACCTGCCGCTCGCACGCCGCTGCCTCATCCGCATATCCGAATTGCTGGAAGATCAACCCGGCCATCCCGAGACTCTGCCTGGCACCCTCGTAATCCTGCTTTGCCGCGCGATCGATGAGCATCCATGCCACGTCGTGCGCTGCCGACTTTTCCGCTTCCCGCTCAGCCGCCGTCGTGCCTGGCACCATGATATTCGAGATCCCAAGGATCTGCCTGGCACCGTCAGGATCCTCAACGCTCATCCGCGCCATCTGGCGCAGCTGCGAGAACTCGATCTCGCTGAATGATTTGTCAGGGAGTGTGCCCTTGCCCTTCCCGTATTCATCGCACGTGAGGAGGCCGTCCTTGTTGGGGTCCATCGCCTCGGCAAGGCTCGGATCTTGCTTCGAGTCCGGATTAACGGGGATATACGAGAGCGCCGCCTCGGCATCGCTCCAGTCGTTGCGCGAGAATGCAGCGCTGGCGTCTGAAAACGCGCGCGGCGTCAGGTCCGGGCTCTTGAGATTTTTGTCGCCTGCTGATTGCACGAAAATTCCCCCAAAGAAGACAACGTAAGGCTTACGGCGTAAGGCTTACGGCTTAAGGGAAAAGCGCGTAGTGCCCTATGCCTTAAGCCGCATGTCTCTCCCCCACTCATTCTATTATAGGCA
>JBBAAC010000038.1:0-15380 GCA_041658465.1 bacterium
CGGCTACCATCGCCAGGAGCGCTGTGACCCGCGGCCAGAACGGCCACGCTGCCTGATTAGGAATCACGCGCATGGCTGCCATGAGGACAGCGCCCATCACCGCGCTCGCGAATCCCGTCCTGGCGATAGACCATAGGATCTTTCTTGCACCTATGGGGCCGACCTTGAGCCTGAACCGCCACAGCAGGATCGCAAAATTCACGATTGAAGATACGACAAGCGCTGCAGCAAGCCCTATGTGCAGCATTGGCTTCATGAGGAAATAAGCGCATGCGGCATTGACCACAACTGCGATTGCAGCTACGGCCACCGGCGTCTTTGCATCCTTGAGCGCAAAGAAACCCGGGACCAGGTTGCGCACCCCGGAGACAAAGGGGATCTTGAGCGCGAAGAACCCGAGCGCGCCGGCCGTGGCCATCGCGGTGGCCTCCGTGAACTCGCCCCGCATAAAGAGGACACGCACGATCGGCAGCGCCAGGATATAGAGGCCAACAGCCGACGGGATGTCGATGAGGAATGCGAGCCTCAGCGCATAATTCATTGTATTCTTGAACGACGCCACATCCTTCTCGGCAGCGTGGTCTGAGAGCGACGGGAGCGCCACTGTAGCGACAGCTATAGAGAAGATTCCCAAAGAAAATTCGGAGACGCGATCCGCATACCACAGGTATGACACGCTGCCTTCGGGCAGAAATGATGCCAGAAATGTCACAACGATGACGTTCACCTGATACACCGCCGCGCCGAAAGCGGACGGCACCATGAGGAGCAATAGCCCCTTGAGCGCAGGGTGCCGCCAGTTGAAATTGATGCCCGGCAGCATTCCTTCTCGCACGAGCGATGGTATTTGAAGGGCCAGCTGCAATATGCCGCCGATCAGGACGCCCACGGCCAGCCCCTCGGCCGGCAGCTTGAAGAAGCGATCCAGGACCAGTGCTCCGAATATTATGCCTGCGTTGAGCAGGATTGGCGATGCAGCGGGTGCCGCAAATCGCTTGAGCGAATTGAGGATGCCCATCGCAAGTGCGACGAGGCTTATTAGCATGATATACGGAAACATGATTCGCGTGAGGTGCACTGTGAGCGCAAATTTCTGAGGCTCTGCTGAAAACCCCCACGCGATCAGCTTCACGATCCATGGCGCAAAGACGATCCCCAGCACTGAGAGGGCTGCCAGGAATAGGGATAGATATGTGAAGACGATGGAGGCCGCCTCTTTTCCGGCTGCCCTGGAGCGTTTTATATTTTCTGTGTATATGGGAACAAATGCGATGGTGAGGGCGCCCTCGGCCACGAACCTGCGAAGCAGGTTGGGTATGCGAAACGCCACGTAGAAGGCATCAGCCGTGCTCGTTGCGCCAAAAGCCCAGGCGAGGACGGAATCCCGCACAAGCCCGAGGATCCTGGATATGAGGGTGTAGAAGCTCACCACACCTACCCGCCTGCTGATATGCGCCTCTTCACCCTTCATCCCTGCCCCCGCCCACTATCACATATTGACAACCCAAGGCGCGCATGATAGCCGTGCCGCCCTTGATTTGCAACTAAGGAGAGCTTCATGGCAATCGACAAACTGAAGAAAAAGATAGCAAAGGGCCGTCACGCGTCGACCCTGAAACGCGACAGGCAGGGCCTGAAACACCGCGCCCGGAACCGCAGCGCATTGTCCCGGATGAAGAGCGCCATCAAAGACGTGCGCACGTCCGGAAGCAAAGAGGCTCTCACCAAGGTGATCCCGATTATAATGAAGACGGGCCAGAAGGGCATCATCCACCGCAGAAAGGCCGCCAGACTTGTATCCAGACTCACCAAGTCGGTTGCCGCGCGCCAGGCCTGATCGCTTAAAGAAAAATGAATCAAGAATGAGGGGCGCTGCCCACTTTATGGGCCGCGCCTTACTTCTGTGTGATCGAGATGATGGCGCGCTCAAGTATGCGTTCGCGCGGCAACCTGCTCGACTTTATCTCGCGGTCGCAGCGATAGAGCGCACGAAAGCTCTCGCGCAGCTCGCCCTTTGAGAAATTCCTCGCCTGCTCCAGATAATCACTAGCATAATAGGGATTCACGCCGAGATACGACGCCACCTCGCCCCGTTCGCTCACCCTTCCGGCTATCTCCTTCGCCTTTGCGAGGAGCCTGAAATGTCTCGCCAGCATATGCAGGATGAGCGGCGGCGGCTGTCCATTTTCTAGAAGGTTATGCAGGTAGGAAAGCGCGCGGGAGAGTTTCCTCTCGCCGACCGCGTTTGTGAGGTCGAAAATGTCGCGCTGGTGGGTATCTGCTACAGCCTCCTCCACATCTTTGAGCTCCAGCACCTTTCGGCCGCCGGCGTAGAGGATGACCCGCTCGATGGCCTGCACTATCTGCCCCAGGTCGTTGCCTATGAGATCAGCAAGAAAACGCGCCGCCTCGTGCGACATCTGGCAGTTACGCCGTCTCACCTCGATGCCTATCCATGAAGGCAGCTTGTCGTCAAAGAGCGGCTTGCACTCCACAAACGAGCCCTGCTTTGTAGCCAGGGCGGCAAGGCGCGTCCTGCCGTCGAGCTTTTCCGCAACCAGCACTAGCGTGGCCGAATCCACGGGACTCTCGAGATACGCGGTGAGCGTCTCCATCAACGCCTTGCGCCCTTCTTTTGCCAGCTCGCCGCCGTCGCGCAGTATCACCAGCGGCCTGCCGCCGAGGAGAGGAATCGTCCTCAGGGCATTCACTATGTTTTCAGCGGATGCATCGCGGGCCGAGAAGGTTACTGCCGACATGTCGTTTCCGCCATGTGCCGCAACGGCGTCCTTGATAAAGCCGAGCGCATTCTGCGCGAGGTAGGACTCCTCGCCCACGATCGCGTATACGGGGCAAATCCTGCCCTGCGCGAGCTCACGTTCGAGCGCTGTTATATCTATCTTCGGCATACGCTCAGATGACTATATTCACGAGTTTTCCCGGAACGACGACGATATTCCGAGCCGATTTACCTGCCATAGCGGCAACGACCTTGTCGCTGGCAAGCGCTTTCGCCTTCACGTCATCATCCGCCGTTCCGGCGGGGATATCGATCCTGTCCCTCAGTTTTCCGTTCACCTGAATCACTATCGTCTGGGTGCTGGATGCGATCTTCGCGTCATCATAAGAAGGCCAGCGCTCGGAGAGCACGGATGTCTTTCGGCCTGCGGCGCGCCAGAGCTCCTCCGCAAGGTGCGGAGTAAAGGGCGACATGAGCAGTATGAGCGTCTCGATCGCGTCCGCCGGAATATTTCTCAGCTCGAGCCCCTGGAGGAAATTGAGGTACTCCATGACCGCCGAGATCGCCGTATTAAAATGGTAGCGTTCGACATCATCTGTAACGCGCTTGATCGTCTTGTGCCGCCATCGCGCCAGTTCCTCAGAGCCTTTGGCCTCTGCATGATCGGCGCACCAGGCGTCGATGAGCCTCCACAGTCTCCACACAAACCGGCTGGCGCCTTCTATGCCTTGATCGCTCCACTCCAGATCCTTTTCAGGCGGCGACGCAAAAAGTATGAAGACGCGGATCGCGTCGGCGCCGAATCTCGCGATCATGTCGTCGGGATCGACGACATTGCCCTTTGACTTGCTCATCTTCGCGCCATCTTTATAGACCATGCCCTGCGTCATGAGGTTCGCGACCGGCTCGCTCTGCGCGATAAACCCCAGGTCCCGCATCACCTTGGTGAAGAAGCGACAATATATTAAATGCCCGACCGCATGCTCGATCCCGCCGATATATTGATCCACCGGCAGCCAGTAGCGTATCGCATCCTTATCCACTGGGCCCTTATCGAACTTGGGGCACGCGTAGCGGAACATGTACCACGACGACTCGATGAACGTGTCCATCGTGTCCGTCTCGCGGCGACCCGCGCCTCCGCACTTGGGGCACTTCGTGTTGACGAACGACGCGGCCTTGGCCAGCGGCGAGGCACCTTCGCCTGTGAACTCCACATCTTGAGGGAGCACGACCGGGAGATCTTTTTCAGGCACCGGCACGGCCCCGCAGGAGTCGCAATACACTATGGGAATCGGCGTGCCCCAGTATCGTTGGCGGGAGATGCACCAATCCTTCAGCCGGTAGGTGACGCTCGGACCGCCAAGGCCCTCTGCCTCGAGATGCGCCACGATGGCCCTGGCTCCATCAATCGATCTCATGCCTGTGAACCGACCTGACTCCACGAGAGTCCCCTCTCCCTCCCAGGCGCACTCAATCGTCGCGGGATCGAGCTTCTCGCCGTCCGGCGCCACGACAACGACCACATTGAGCCCATATTTTTTCGCGAATTCAAAGTCCCGCTGATCATGCGCCGGCACCGCCATTACCGCGCCCGTGCCGTAATCCATGACCACGAAGTTCGCCGCATAGACAGGCATGCGCCAGCCCGTCACGGGGTTAATGCAGTATGCGCCGGTGAACGCGCCCTCCTTCTCATATGTGCCTGCAAGGCGCGATTGATGATCTATCCTCGACGAGCGCGCGACGAACTCCAGGAGCTCCTTTTCGCGGCCGTTGGCCCGGGCAAGCTCGCGCACCATCGGGTGTTCCCACGCGAGGCTCATGAACGTGGCCCCGAAGAGGGTGTCCGGCCTCGTCGTGAAGATCCTGATCTTGTCGGCCCGGCCCTCCACCTGAAAGTCGATGAACGCACCCTCGCTGCGGCCAATCCACTCGCGCTGCATCGTTCGAACCCGCTCGGGCCAGCCGGTCAGCTTATCATCAACGTCGCGCAACAGCTCCTCGGCATAGTCCGTGATGCGCAGATACCACTGCGACATGGAGCGCAGTTCCACGGCAGAGTCGCATCGCCAGCAGACTCCGCCTTCTGCCTGCTCGTTTGCGAGCACCGTCTTGCAGGACGGGCACCAGTTCACCGTAGAGGTCTTCTTGTAGGCCCACCCCCTGTCGAACATCATGGTGAAGATGAGCTGCTCCCACTTGTAATAAGCAGGATCGCAGGTCGCGAACTCGCGCTCCCAGTCATAGGAGCAGCCGAGCCGCTTCAGCTGGCCGCGCATGTATGCGATATTGTCATAAGTCCATTTTGCGGGATGCACTCCGTGTTTTATCGCAGCATTTTCCGCAGGCATGCCGAACGCATCCCATCCCATGGGATGCAATACCTTGTAGCCGTTCATCATCTTGTAGCGCGCCGCCACATCGCCTATCGTGTAATTGCGCACATGGCCCATGTGGATTCGTCCGGACGGATACGGCAGCATCTCGAGTAGGTAGTATTTTTTGATGCCTTCGGCCGGCTCGACCCTGAAGGTATGGTTTTCCTCCCAGTATCTCTGCCACCTGGACTCGATCTCCTGAGGATTATACGCTCGCTCTGGCATGGCTTTCGTATCCTTTCGTATTGTGGCAAGTGGTAGCCAATGCACGGTCACTTTGCAAGCGGGCGGCGGCCCCATTTATCCAGCCACTGCTCAAACATGAAGAGGGTCCAGAGTTGCTGACGATTGTCCGCTTGCCCGGCGAGATGATCGTCCAGCAGCGCCTTGACCGCTTCCGGCCTGAAAAAGCCCTCGCTCCGAATCTTGTCGGGCGCGAGGAGGTCGCAAGTGATCTCGCGCAGCGGGCCCCTGATCCATTTTGCGACCGGAATGCCGAAACCCTTTTTCCCCCGGCCCGCGATGCCGTGCGGCAGCAGCTTGCCGACAGCCTTCTTGAGGAGGTACTTCATCGTGAAGCCTTTGAGCTTGAGACGGTAAGGTAGCCTGGCCACGAACTCCACGACTTCGTGATCCAGGAATGGCGCGCGCACTTCAAGCGAGGCGCCCATGGAAGCCCAGTCCACCTTTGCCAGGATATCCTCTGCCAGATATAGCTTCTTATATATGTAGAGGAGACGATTTCCGAAAGATGCGCTGGACGCGGCCCGCTCGTAACGACGCGCATCTTCGAAAACATCGGCCCCGGGATCATAAGCCAGAAGTCTTCCCAAGTCCGCAGAGGTGAATGCGCCCATCCATACCATGTGCCTCTCTGCCGGATCGGCTATGCCGGCGCCCTTGAGGAACTTCTTGACCTTGAAATCAAAACTTATGTTTTCGTCGGATACGGGCAACTTTTTTGCCAGCGGCTCCAATGCCCTCTGCCTCAGAGAAGCAGGCAGGCTTCGATAGAATCTGGATGCGCGCTCGGCCTGAAACGTCGGATATCCCGCGAAGAGTTCGTCTCCGCCGTCGCCCCCCAGCGCCACGGTCACATGCTCGCGCGTGAACTTGGAGAGCGCATATGTGGGAACTATCGAGGGGTCTGCAAAGGGTTCATCCAGCAACTCGTTTATCTTAGGCATGAGCGCCAGCAGATCATCCGGCGTGCAGACCTGCTCGCGATGATCCGTGCCGAAGTGATCGGCCACCCGGCGGGCGAAGCTCGATTCATCGAAGGACTTCTCGGCAAAAGATATCGAGAAGGTCTTGATATCGCGCGGCCTCATGTGCCTGGACATCATCGCCACAACCGTAGACGAATCGATGCCTCCGGACAAAAAAACCCCGAGAGGTACGTCGCTCACAAGGCGTCGCTTCACCGAGATGGAAAGCAGTCGCCGCAGTTCCTCCACAGCCGCATCCTCGGAGATGTCCCCCCTTTCCTCGCCCAGGGGTATCTCCCAATACGGCTTCACCTCCACCGACCGATTTCTGTATATGAGCATGTGCCCCGGCTCGAGCTTATTGATCCCTTCAAAGATCGTATGCGGCGCAGGGATGTATTCATACGCGAGATACTTGGCCAGGGTCGTGCGATCGATCCCGCATTTTAGATCCGGATGCGCCAGAAGGGCCTTGAGCTCCGACCCGAATATCAGGATGCCGTCGCAATGCGACCAGAAGAGAGGCTTCTTGCCCATCCTGTCGCGAGCAAGCAGCAACACGCGTTCCTTCTCGTCCCACACGGCCAAGCCGAACATGCCGTTCAACCGCTTCGGCAGCTCCGCCCCGACTTCCTGATAAAGGTGAGGGAGTATTTCGGTATCGGATCTCGAATGCAGGCGATGACCTTTTTCAATCAGCCAGGCGCGGATCTCCTGAAAGTTGTAGATCTCGCCGTTGCAGACCGCCTGTATGCCGCCGTCCTCCGATGCCATCGGTTGATGGCCGCCCGACACGTCGATGATGCTGAGCCTGCGCATCGCGAGCCCGGACCCGCGACCCGTATAGCAGCCTTCGTCGTCCGGGCCGCGGTGGACCATCGTCCGGTTGATGCGCATGAGCACGTCGCGCTCCACAGGCCGCGAGGGATCGTCGTGAATGATTCCGCAGATTCCACACATGCTAACCCCGTTCGTTGGAGTGAACGATGTTGACCGTCTTCCTCACCAGATAGATCGGCTTGCCCTGCGACTCGTGATATGTGCGCACGAGCATCTCCGCTATGAATCCCATGAGTATGAGCTGTACGCCGAGGGAAAAGAGAAACACGGCGAGCATCAGGAACGGGTTCTTGTGCGCAAAGGTCCCCTTGAGGAATTTCTCGACGAGGACTTCCGCCGCCGAGGCGACGCCGGCGACGCAGAGGATCGAACCCACGCCCCCGAAGAGATAAGCCGGCTTTGTGGCGTAGCTCGAAAGGAATTTTACGGTCATGAGATCCATCAGCACCTTGAATACCCTCATGAGGCCGTACTTCGACCTACCCTTCGTCCTCGGCCTGTGGCCGACCTCTACTTCGGCCACCCGCGCGCCGGCCATGTGCGCGTACGCAGGAATGAACCGATGCATCTCGCCGTAGAGGTGTATGGAGTCTATGTACTCAGCGCGATATGCCTTGAGCGAGCATCCGTAGTCCCTCAGCCGCACGCCCGTGACGGCCGAGAGCAATCTGTTGGCTATCAATGATGGCAGACGGCGCGTGAGATACGGGTCCTTGCGCTGCTTGCGCCATCCTGAAACGACATCGTAGCCCTCATTCAGCTTATCGAGCAGTTTTGGGATGTCCGCCGGGTCGTTCTGGTTGTCCGCGTCGATAGCAACATAGACCCTGCCCCTGGCGTTGTCGAAACCCGCTGCCATGGCTGCGGTCTGTCCGAAGTTGCGGGTGAATTGTATGAGTTTTACGCGATGATCCCTGCCCGCGATCTCGCTTATGAACTCCGCGCTGCGGTCCGTCGAGCCGTCATCCACGAAGATGATCTCAAAGTTCCTTCCGATGGACTCCAGCGAACGCACCGCATCTTCGTAGAGCCGCGGGAGGTTCTCGTACTCGTTGAAAAAAGGCACGATGAGTGACAGGTCGAATGGCCTCGAATCGATCTCGGATTTCTCTTTGGTGTCCATGTTCCCCCTGAAAAGTTCTGTCGGAATTACCATACGTTACAGGTGCAGTCAAAACCAAATCATACTGCATCGCGTCCTTGACAAGGAGATCATTGCCATCTCATATCGTCCGGCCTCTATCGACAAAGGGAGGGATCATGAGGAAGGCATCGCTTCAGCTGCTGTTCATCAGCCTCATCACGCTGTTGATGACGACATCGGCGCAGGCCCGCGCCGTGAAGATGATCTTCTGGTATCCCGGCGAAGCCGGCTCCACGGTCGAAGGCCAGCCCGTGCTCGACGCATTCTTCGATTACGTCAATAAGAAGATAGCGCCGGACTCCGTCTCCGGGCGCTACTTCAACGGCGTCGCCGACGGCCTGCAATATATAATGAAGGAGAAACCGGCGGTCGGGATCATAAGCTTCTCCGCATGGTCGCAGAACATCGCTAAACTGGCCAACGCGAAGGCCCTGCTGGCGGTGCTCCCGCTTCCGGGCGGCCAGATGACCGAGCGCTACGCCCTGGTGTCGGCCTTGTCTGAGATCAAACCAGGCACAAAGATCATCTCGAGTGAGCCCCTGTCGCTTGAATTCGTGAAGAAGTCGCTATTTCCAAAGCTGCCGGCTGACGTTTCGATTGCCCAGTCGCCGCAGCTGTTCGCGAGCGTTAAAAAGATCGCGGACGGCGGACTCTCAGCGGCCGCGATACTCACCTCGAACGAGGCCGCCACCCTCAATCAGGTCTCGGCCATATGGGTAAAATCCCTCAAGACCGTCGCGCTATCCGAACCCGTTCCTACGGCGCGACTCGTGCTGTTTGATCAGGGCTGGAGTGGTGTGGAAAAATTCAAACAAGCCCTGCTCTCAATAGGAGCGGACCCGGCGGCAAAGGATGTTATGGACGAGATGCGGCTCAAGGGATTTGCAGAAACGCGATAAGAGACCTCGTTAGATCGCCCTCAGCAAGGCTGCGCCTATAACTCCCGCGTCGTGACCGAGCGCAGCCCGCTTTATCTGAAGATACTGCGCATGGCGTGCATAGGTGTGGCTCAGCGCTGATTTCTTCGTCTCCTCGATAAAATGTTCCCAGGATCTCACAATCCCGCCGCCGACGACGAAGGTCATAATGCCCAGCACATTGATCAAAGTAGCGATGCCGACGCCCAGATAACGGCCAAAATCTTCCCAGAGCGCAATCGCATTCAAATTGCCGTCGTCCGCCAGTCGCGCGACGATCTCCGGCGTGAGCTTTGATATCGGGACTCCGGCCTGGGCGGCTAGGGCATCTCGCGCAGGATCGGGAAGGCGTGACGCATGTAACGGGAAGGCGTGTGACGCGGCATAACGCTCCAGGCACCCGCGGCCGCCGCAGCCGCATGGTTCGCCTTCAGGCTCCACCACTATGTGGCCGACCTCCCCCGCAAATCCGCAATCGCCTCGAAATATCTTTCCATCCAATACGAGGCCGCCGCCGATGCCGGTGCCTAACGTCAGCATGATTACGTTGCGGCTACCCTTGCCCGCGCCCAGCATGGCCTCTGCAAGCGCATGGCAGTTTGCATCGTTGTCCATGGCGACCGGGAGTTTCACCTCGTCGGCGAGAGAATCTCGCAGGGCCTCGTCGCGCCACTGCGGAAAATGGGGAGAGGCATAGACCACGCCGCGCTCCGAATCCACGATGCCCGGCACGCCACAGCCGACGACGGCAGGCCGCATGCCGAGCTCGTTCTCGATCGCACGAACCATGTCTGCGATTTCTGCTATCACCGCCTTTGCCGACCTGTCGCCGACTGGAACCGACCGCGAAACCAGGATGCTGCCGGCATCATCCACTGCCGCTGCGCGCAGATTTGTCCCGCCGAGGTCAACCCCGACTGCGAACGGTTTAATCGCCATATCTCTCCCTCATTTTGAAGCCGCGATGATCGCCGCGAATACACCGCCTGCCACGGCTGAGCCGACAAGGATCAGGGCACCGCAACAGAGGATCGTTGGGAGAAAGACCGCCAGGGTGCTGCGGCCGTAGGTGGTCTGGTTCGCCACCTTGAGCCCGATTATGGCGAGCGCCATCTGCCAGCCCCACGCGATGAACCCTCCCAGGAACGGCACGATCTGAAACACCTGAGGCGCCATCGAGTAGCAGGTGACGCGAAACGTGCATACAAAATCGCGCCTTCCTGCACCCAGAATCATGAGGCAGAGGTGATAGACCCCGGCCTGTATGAGCAGCGCCATGGTAGTGCCGACCGGAACTGCCACCACGCCGAATGCGATGAGCGTACCGACCGATAAAGGCATGAGGAGCGCTGAGAGGGTGCCTACACCATGTGCCAGCGCCCCACCGAAGCCCGCGCCGCTCGCCATGATGTTGAATCCCGTCTGATACGCAGCGGCGACCAGAAAAACGCATCCCGAGATCACAAGTGAAAAGAGCCACGGCCGGAGCCAACCATCGCCTTCGGAGACGTGTTGGAAGAAGATTACCGGATCGGCGATCGCATCCTTGATCGTCGCGAAAAAAGCCTCTGCCCATGCGCCCTTCTGCTCCATGTCCAGGGGCGCGCCCCTGAGCCCCGTCTCCAGTACCTGCACTTCTCCGCCACAGGAAGGGCAGCGAACCACCCCTGCTGACTCCGACTGAAATTTCTCCCCGCAGCGCGGGCAAGAATAAACCATGCATCCTCCTCTCAACTTGCAGGGCAAAATAACACATGCTACACGCCACGGTCAAACAACTCCCTGATGAACGGATGACCTATGACTGAAAAAAATACCTGGCTCGAACTCCGCATTGCCGCCGATGCCTCCGCGATGGATGAGGCTTCAGGCGTACTATACGAACTCGATTGCAACGGAATTGTCGAAGAGCCGGACTGTCTCAAGGCATATTTTGACGGAGAGAGACATGACAAGCGGGCACTCCTCGAAGCGGTGCGCACGGCGTTTGAGGCAATACCTGCCCTAAGAAAGGCCGGAATCGAGATAAAGAGCGAGCCGGCAGGCGATTGGAGCAAGAAATGGAAGCAGTATTTCAAGCCTTTTGAGATCGCTCCGCATGTCATCGTCGCGCCAAGCTGGGAACATTATTCGCCAAAGGGCGATGAATCCCTGATCGAGCTCGACCCGGGCATGGCATTCGGCACCGGCCTTCACCCCACCACCCGGCTCTGCGCCGAGCTCCTGGCAAGGGTCACCCTCGACGTGGACTCTGCTCAATGTTCCCTGCTGGATATGGGAACCGGGAGCGGTATCCTTGCGATCCTCGGTAGAAAGCTGGGCATCAAGAGAATAGCCGCTACTGATGTGGACCCCGATGCATTGCGGGTGGCTCGCGAGAATCTCTCAAAGAACGGATGCGCCGACGTAGAGCTAGCCTCAGATTTTTGCGACATCGAAGGACGGTTCCACATAGTCGTCGCAAACATCCTCCTCTCAACGCTCCTTGAGCTTAAGTCGGAGATAGCGGAAAAGACCGTTCCGGGCGGATTCCTGATACTATCTGGAATAACTCATGATCAGGAGGCGGAGATCGCGGCAGCGTACTCTGAGTCGTTCGCTGACGCCGTGATCTATCGGGACGGCGAGTGGAGCGCTTTTACCTGCATGCGAAGGAGCTAGCATGCCACAGTTCTTCGTGGATGAGGTCATGGAACCGGGCCGCGAGATAGAAATCCGAGGCGGCGATGCAAAACATATTTCCCAGTCGCTCAGGCTCAGGGACGGCGACTGGCTCATGCTGTCCGACGGCTCCGGCCGGACATTCCACGCGAGGATCACGCTCTCATCGCCGCGCGCGGTACGGGCGCTGATCGAGCGGGAAGCGGTTCGCCGCAAGGGCGTCACCCCGCCAGTCCTCGCGCTCGCGCTTGCCAGCCGCGACCGGTTCGAATGGGCGATAGAAAAGGCGATCGAGCTCGGTTGCCGCCGAATCATGCCCTTTGTCTCCATGCGCTCGGAGAGAATTCGAATAAAGGCCGATGTGGCTCGGAAACTCGAAAGATGGCGAAAAATCGCCGTCGAAGCCGCCAAACAGTCGGGCCTCCCTTTTTTGCCGCAGGTCGACGCGCCGATCGATTTCAAAGGGCTGTGCGCCAACATGGGCAGCCTGGGCCCGTGCCTCTTCCTATATGAGGGCGAATTCAAAAAAGGGCTTCGCTCGGCGCTGCGCGACCTGAATGAACGGCGTGCCTTGGATAAGGCAGGCCCTGTTATAGTGATAGGTCCGGAAGGCGGGTTTGCGGACGAGGAAGCCTCGCTTGCAAAGGGGGCCGGCGCCGTAGCGGTGAGCATCGGACAGCAGATACTGCGCGTCGAGACAGCAGCTATCACAGCTATAGCCGTATGCCAGTTTGAGCTGGGCAACATGGACCCAACCTGAGTCGACACGCCTGTTTACGTGTGCTATATAAGAATTCATGGAACGACTCGATTTCGCCACGCTTGTCGACGTATCTCAAAGCCGGAGGAAGCCCCTCGTAATAGCGCATCGCGGCGCATCGCGGGAGGCGCCGGAAAACACGCTTCCCGCTTTTCAGCGCGCGCTGGAGCTGGGCGCCGGCGGCATAGAGCTCGATGTGCTGCTCACAAGCGACAAGGTCCCGATCATCACGCATAACGACGACCTCTCCATCCTTACCCACTTCCACGGCTATGCCCACGCAACCCCCTTTGAGACGTTGCGCGGTCTGGACGTAGGAAGCCACTTCAGCGCCGCCACGGCAGGCCAGACAATGCCTACGCTGGCGGAGGTCCTGGAAATGGTCGCGCGCTATGATGTGACCACCATCGTAGAAATCAAGTCCCAGCCTGGCATGAAGGCTTCAGCGGCACAGCTCATAGGCGGCATGGTCTCTGACATTCGAATGCGCGGCCCTGTCGTGGTCTCATCGTCGTGCAAGCAGATCATCCACGAGCTTAAGAACCGCCATTCCAAGGTCTCACGCGCAATGATCATCAAGCGGCGACCTTTTCCCTTTTTCGCCACTGCTTTTTTTGCTAAATATGAAAAGATTTCGGCGTTGCACTCTTCGCTGCGCTCGCTCTCGCCCCATATGATGGAAAAGATCAAGGCGCTTGGGTGCGAGGTGCACGCGTGGACTGTCAACGAGCCCGATGAATTCGATCTCTGCATTGAACTAGGCGTGGACGGAATTATCACCGACGACGTAGCCTATGCCAAACAGCGTATCGATGCTGCATTTGGCGCCTCCAGGAGCTGATATGGGAAGCGATGAGAGGGGAATCGGGGAGACGGACCTCATCGACGTGGGCGACATCTCGACGTCGTTTGATGAGGATCTCACCAGGGAACAAGGCGCCCCGCCTGCGCGGCCCGTGGAGACTCACGAGCATGCGGAGGCTGAAGGGCTGGCAATAGCGGACCTCAAAGACCGCTATGCGGCCTTTGCCATAGATGTGGCCTTTCTCTACTTCATTTACTGGCTCATGCTCCTGCCCTTCCGCGCAGTCGCGCTTGGCCAGGCCGCGGGGCCGATCCCGGCGTCGGGCATGTACGGCATCATCTTCCACGTCACCTTCCTGCTGGTAGCTTTTCTCTGGTTCACGCTCTCTGAATTTACCTTCCAGGCGAGTATAGGCAAGCTTCTCTGCCATCTCTCGGTTCGCAAGATAGACGGTTCGCCTGCGACGCTGCTCTCCGCTATCGTGAGGACCCTCCTGCTGCCGATCGATCTGCTGCTCGCTCCAATTCTCATCCCGATCGCGGCGATGGAATGGTCTGCATGGCATAAAAGACTGGGCGACATGGCTGCAGGCACTGTCGTGATAAGGAGGCTTGTGAGGATGCAGCGGCAGTACGCGCTATCGATTGAAATGCTTTCGTCTGCATCCCGGCGCGCAATCGCTTTCCTTCTCGACCTCGTCCTGCTCGCGGCATTTGCATGCGGCTACGGGCTCCTGCTCTCCCCTGAACAGCCGCTCCTCAGCATGATCCTCGTAGTGTGGTCGCCGCTGGTGTTCATCGCATTTTTCACGCTTCCGGAATGGCTCGCGGGCACTTCGCCGGGCAAATGGGTTCTGGGACTGGCCATCTGCCATGAGGACGGTTCCGCCATCGGCCTCTCTACCGCGCTCGTTCGCAACCTGTGGCGCGCGTTTGACTGCAACCCGCTCGGCTTCTTCACCGCGCTCTTCTCCATACGAAAGCAGCGGCCCGGCGATACGGCCGCAGGATCGATAGTGATCTGCGTCCCCAGGGAATGGAGAGGCGCTGCAGCGCTGGGAGCAATCGTAATTATCACCGCAGCCATCTGCTACGGGGGACTTCAAAATCGCTCGAGCTTCATGTCCGGAGAGTTCCAGGTCAACTTCCTCCCCTCGATCGATCTCAGCGGCACGGGCAAGGACATCCAGGGGATCAAGGACCAGAATCTCGGCATCAAGACGTTCAATTTTGCGGCCGGCAGCGCCGATATCACGCGCAAGCCTTCCATATTCCAGCCGGGCGAACAGCTCTTCATGGTTTTTGATGTGGGCGGATTTGGCGTGAAGGCTGGCAAGGCCTGGATACAGGAAGATCTCAACATCCGTTACCCGGACGGATCTGTGGGACTCAAGCTTGAGAACATCAATGACTTCAACCAGGAGCTGCCGGAGCGGGGACTCATACGCTTCGAGAACAACATCGCCCTCCCCGACAAGGCGATGCCAGGCCGATATACGGTGACGATCACGCTCCGAGACAAGATCGCGCGGCGGGAGATAAAGGAACAGCGGTTCTTCTACATCACCCCACCCGAGGGAGTGAGCGAAGTACAAGCCCCTCCTGCCACGCCTCCGGCATCGCCCCCACCCCCACCGAGTCCTGCCTCAGGGGATAGCGGCGAGCAGGCCCCTCCTTCGCAGCCTCCATCCCCAGCCCCGATTGATAAGGGCGAGGGCTCTGTCTCACAGCAGGGCAGTTCGCCCAAGGTGGATGTGGCGCAATAGGCCTCGCCTAACTTATTAATATCCAACGGTAAATTCTTGTCGCTGCAATTTCTCTCAAAATATTCATATAATTATGATGCCGGGAGCAACTCAGGACCCCTTCTCGGCCGATAATAATGATGGGAAACCATGTCTAGGCATGGTCTATAAAAATGAGCG
>JBBAAC010000039.1:0-15218 GCA_041658465.1 bacterium
AGCGCACGTTCAAGCGCAAGACCGGGGTAGTGGTGAGCAACGCCATGGAGAAGAGCATCACGGTCATGGTCGAGCGCACGGTGATGGATCCGGTCTTCAAGAAGTACATTCGCCGCCGCAACAAGTTCATGGCCCACGACGAGAAGAACGAGTGTCGCAAGGGCGATACCGTGGTGATCCGCGAGTGCCGGCCGCTTTCAAAGTGCAAGCGCTGGCGCGTGGAGAACATCGTCACAAAGTCGTCGGGCATTGAGTGAGTGCTTTCGGCGCCGTACAGGCGCCCGCGAGAGCAGGAGAGAGTTATGATCCAGATGATGACAGAGCTAGAGGTGGCCGATAATTCCGGCGCAAAGCGCCTGCGCTGCATCAAGGTGCTGGGCGGAACGCGTCGCCGTTATGCCACCATAGGGGATATAATCGTTGTCTCCGTCAAGGAGGCGATCCCCAAGGCAAAGGTGAAGAAGGGCGACGTGAAAAGGGCCGTGGTCGTGCGCACGAGAAAAGAGATCCACAGGCCGGACGGCTCAACGATCAAGTTCGACGAGAACTCTGCCGTTCTCATCAATGATGCTGGCGAGCCGCTCGGAACGCGTATCTTCGGCCCCGTCGCCAGGGAGCTCAGGGCGCGCAAGTTTGCTAAAATAATATCTTTGGCACCGGAGGTGCTCTGATGAAAATTCGCAAGGGAGACATCGTCAAGGTCATCACCGGCAAAGAGAGTGGAAAGACCGGCAGGGTGTTGCGCGTGAATCTGGAGAAGAGCCAGGTTTGGGTGGAGCGCGTCAATATGGTGAAACGCCATCAGAAACCGACGCAGAGCCATCGCCAGGGCGGCATCATCGAGAAGGAAGCGGCGCTGCACGTCTCCAACGTCATGTACTATGACGAGAAGGCGGGGCGCGGCACGCGCATCGGCATGAAGGACCTTGAGGGCAAGAAGGTGCGCTATTCAAAACGGTCCGGCGAGATACTCGTCGCCGCGACGAAGTGACGCAAAACAGTGTATTGAGTGCCAAGGAGGAATACCGTGGCTGAGGAGAAAGCAAAGAAGGCCGAAGACAAGGCCAAGAAAAAGGCGAAGGAAAAGGCGAAGGAAAAGACGAAGGCTCAGGCCCCTGCAGAGGGCGCCGAGGCCAAGGTCCGCAAGGAGCGCAAGCCGCTGCTGCCGTCCGAGCTCGAGCGCAAGTACAAGTCGGAGATGGTGTCTGCGCTCATGAGCCAGTTCGGCTACCAGAACCGTATGCAGGTACCCAGGCTCCAGAAGATAGTGATCAATACGTCGATCAAGGAGGCCCTCCAGGATGTGAAGGTCCTCGAGAACGCCTGCAACGAGATCGCTGCGATCACCGGCCAGAAGCCGATGATCACGAAGGCGAAGAAGTCGATTTCAAACTTCAAGCTGCGCAAGGGCCAGTCGATCGGCGCTGTAGTCACCCTGCGCGGAAAGACCATGTACGAATTCATGACGCGGCTCTGCAGCGTGGCCCTGCCGCGCGTGCGCGACTTCAAGGGTGTGCCTCAGAATTCGTTCGACGGTCGCGGAAACTATACGTTGGGGCTGACGGAGCACACGATCTTCCCGGAGATCAATTTCGACAGGGTGCAGCGCATGACCGGCATGAATCTCACGTTCGTGACGAGCGCTACCAACAACGAAGAGGGCATGGCGCTGCTCAAGATGCTGGGCGTGCCTTTCAGGGCTGCTTAACTGAGGTGATCAAATGGCAAAGACATCGCTGGTAGTGAAGTCGAAGAGAAAGCCGAAGTTCGCGGTGCGGGGTTACAATCGCTGCCCGATATGCGGCCGTCCCCGCGCGTACATGCGCAGGTTCGACATGTGCCGCATCTGCTTCAGAAACATGGCGCTGAAGGGCGAACTCCCGGGCGTCATGAAGTCGAGCTGGTAAACCGGGCCTGCGTTCCGGGCTCCATATGACGAGAGGTATTGATTATGGCTGCAAATGATCCGATCGCCGACATGCTGACGAGAATCCGCAATGCCGCGTCCGCTCGTCACGACACAGTTGCGATACCCTATTCAAAGACAAAGGAAGCCATCGCGCGCGTGATCGCCGCTGAGGGTTTTCTCAAGGGCGTCGAGGTCCTTGGAGAGGGCATACGCAAATCCATCGTCGTGAGCCTTAAATACACGTCGAAGGGAGGGCCGACGTTCGCCAACCTCGCGCGCACCAGCAAGCTGGGCAGGCGGGTGTATATCGGCGCTTCGGATATCAGGCCCAGCCGTCAGGGCATGGGGGTTGCGATACTCACGACCTCAAAGGGCATCATGAAGGACACCGACGCCAAGCGCCAGGGGATCGGCGGCGAGATCATCTGCACGATCTGGTAAGAGTCGAGAAAGCCAGTCCCTTGACTATGCTCGGGGCAGGCAAAGCCAGCAAGGCGTAAGATGGGAGAATGCTATGTCTCGTATAGGAAAAAGGCCGGTGATCGTAGCTAAGGGGGTCACCGTCGCGCTTCAAAACGGAACGCTTTCGGTCAAAGGGCCGAAGGGTGCGCTCGCGCTGAATGTCAGCGAGTCCCGCTATCCCCTCATCGATATCGTCGTGAAGGACGGACAGATATCGGTCGGGAGGCGCGAGGATAGCCGCTATTCCCGCACGCAGCAGGGCCTTATTCGCGCCCTCATCCAGAATATGGCGACGGGCGTGACCGAGAACTTCGTCCGCATACTCGACATCGTGGGTGTGGGATATCGCGCTGAGGTCAAGGGCAAGTCGTTGAACCTCGCCCTCGGTTTCTCGCACCCGGTGAATTTCGCGATCCCCGACGGCATTGCGATCACCGTGGACAAACAGACTCGCGTCACGGTGGTCGGGGCGGATCGCGCTCTGGTCGGCGAGACCTCCGCGCGGATCCGCAGGCTCAGGCCGCCTGAGCCTTACAAGGGTAAGGGTATTCGTTACGCTGATGAGGTGGTGCGGCGCAAGGTCGGCAAGGCAGCTGCAGCCACCACGGGAGGTTGATCCATATGGGAATGTACATTCAAGGTCGCGAGCGCCGCAAGCGCCGCATACGCAGGAAGGTAGTCGGCACGCCCGAGCGGCTGCGCATGAGCGTGTTCCGCAGCCTGAGTCACATCAGCGTGCAGATCGTCGACGATGCCGCAGGTCAGACTCTCGTCGCGGCCTCCACCTATGAGAAGGAATTCAAGGGCAACGCCAAGACCGGCAATAAGGAGAGCGCAAAGGCGATCGGCGCCTTGATCGCAGAGCGAGCGCTCGCAAAGGGCATCGACAAGGTCGTATTCGACCGCAACGGTTGCCTCTATCACGGCAGGGTGAAGGAGCTCGCAGATGCCGCGAGGCAGAAAGGATTGAAATTCTGATATGGAACAGTACGGAGCGCCCAAGTCAGAGCTCATCGAGCGAGTCGTCCACATAAGCCGCGTCGCCAAGGTTGTTAAGGGCGGCAAGCGCTTCAGCTTTTCAGCGCTGGTTGTGGTTGGCGATGGGAACGGCAGGGTCGGCGTAGGCCTGGGCAAGGCCAAGGAAGTGCCGGCTGCCATCAAGAAGGCGACTGATCACGCGAAACGCGAGCTCATCCACGTGCCCGTGATCGGCGATACGATCCCCCACGAGGTGTTCGGTCGCTACGGGGCGGGCAAGGTCATTATGAAGCCTGCATCCCTGGGCACCGGCGTCATCGCGGGCGGTCCGGTGCGCGCCGTGGTCGAGGCTGCGGGAATCCGCAACATCCTCACCAAGTCGCTTGGAACAAGCAATCCGCACAACGTCATCAGGGCAGCGCTGCAAGGGCTTTCGCAGCTCATCTCCCCTGAAGAAAAAGTCAGAATGAGGTCAACCGATGCAACAGTTAATGCGAATTAAACTAGTGCGCAGCGCATGCGGCAGGGTTCCCAAACACCGCGCTACAGTGCGCGGGCTAGGGCTTACCCGCACGAACCAGGAGCGGGTCGTCATGGACACTCCCGCGATCCGCGGGATGGTCGCCCAGGTCCCGTACCTGGTAAAAATTATCGAAGAGGGCATCAAGGAGAAAGCATGAAGCTCAATGAGATAGGCAGACCGGCTGGCAAGGAGGGCACGAAGACGAAGCGGCTCGGCCGCGGCAATGCCTCCGGCCAGGGCGGCACGGCTGGTCGCGGACACAAGGGTCAGAAGGCGCGTGCGGGCGGTTTTCACAAGGACGGCTTCGAGGGTGGGCAGATGCCTCTGCAGCGCAGGCTGCCGAAGCGCGGGTTCACGAATATCTTCCGCACCGAGTATGACATCGTGAATCTTGATCAGATCGCGGCTTTGGGCGCTGGCGCAGAGGTTACGCCAGAGGTCCTGCGCGAGAAGGGGGTTGTGCGCAGTTCATGCCGTGGGCTCAAGGTCCTGGGCCGCGGCGAGATTTCGGTCGCACTTACGGTGAAGGCGAACGCATTCTCAGAGTCGGCGCGCAAAAAGATCGAGGCGGCCGGCGGAAGGACAGAGGTAATCGGTGGCTGAGAGCAGCTTTGTCAACATTGCGAAGATACCCGAACTTCGCAGGAGGATACTTTTCACTCTAATGATGCTCGCCATCTATCGCGTGGGCATCTTTGTGCCGACGCCGGGCATCAGCGCAGAGGCGGTCAAGAAGATAGTCTCTCAGGGAACGGTCTTTGAAATCTTCAACCTGTTTTCGGGCGGTGCCTTGGCGCAGTTCTCGGTCTTCGCGCTCGGCATCATGCCCTACATTTCGAGCTCGATCATCCTGCAGCTTTTGACGGTGGTGGTTCCTTCGATCGAGAGGCTTTCCAAAGAGGGCGAGAGCGGCCGAAAGAAGATCACGCAGTACACGCGCTACGGCACGGTGGTGCTTTCGCTAATCCAGGGCTTCGGCATAAGCTTTGGCCTCGAGCAGCAGGGCGCGGTTCTTCCGGGCGTGCCTGCGTGGCAATTCTACGTCACCACGATGGTCACGCTGGCGGCCGGCACCGCATTTCTCATGTGGCTCGGGGAGATGATCACCGAGCGCGGCATCGGAAACGGAATATCGCTCATCATCTTCGCGGGCATCGTGACGCGCATACCGGTAGGCTTCCGCGATGCGTGGTCGATCAAGGAACAGTTCGCCGGGTTCTTCGGCTTCGTGATCCTCGTCGCGTTCATAGCCTTCGTGATCGGGGCGATCATATATATGGAGCGCGCTCAGCGGCGCATTCCGGTGCAGTATGCAAAGCGCGTAGTGGGAAACAAGATGTACGGCGGGCAGTCGTCGCACCTGCCTCTCAAGGTCAATACGGCAGGCGTCATACCGCCGATTTTCGCCTCGTCCATCATCATGTTCCCTGCGACTATCGCCCAGTTCGTCAAGGGCGGGCCGCTTCAGGCGGTGGCGTCGGTGCTTTCGCAGGGCTGGGTCCATACCACGCTCTACGCCTGCCTTATCATATTCTTCGCGTATTTCTACACGGCGGTCACCTTCAACCCTGTGGACGTATCCGATAATATGAAAAAATTTGGCGGCTTCATCCCGGGCATCAGGCCAGGCAAGAACACGTCCGATTATATCGACCGCGTTCTAACCCGCATTACGCTCGGCGGTGCGCTCTATGTGGCTGGCATCTGCGTACTGCCGGAATTTTTGATCCGCCAGTTCGGTATTCCGTCGTCGCTGGCGTACACGTTCGGAGGCACGTCCCTCATGATCGTGGTGGGCGTTGCGATGGACACGCTGGCCCAGATCGAGTCGCATCTGCTGACTCGACACTACGAGGGCTTCCTGGGCGCTAAGGCAGGCGGTCGCTTCCGCGGCAGGAGAGGTTGAAGCAGCTCAAAGCTCAAAGGTGAAAGCTGAAAGGTCGATGATGATGGTGGATGCGATACGAATCGTGCTGATGGGTCCGCCGGGTTGCGGCAAGGGCACGCAGGGCAAGATGCTCGAGGCGCACTACTCGATTCCTCAGCTCTCGACGGGCGATATGCTGCGAGCTGCGGTTCGCGACTCCACTCCGGTCGGGCTCAAGGCCAAGGAATACATGGACCGCGGCGAGCTGGTGCCGGATGAAGTGATCATCGGCGTGATGCGCGAGCGGCTCGGCTCATCGGATTGCCGAGGCGGCTACATACTGGACGGATTCCCTCGCACGGTAGCGCAGGCGGAGGCGCTCGATAATCTCTTGGCGCAGAGCAAGACGAGCCTCATGGCCTCGATAAACCTCGATGTGCCTGATGAGGACGTGGTAAAGAGGCTTTCAGGTCGTCGTCAATGCCGCGCGTGCGGTACCGGCTTCCATGTGGTGTTCAAGAAGCCCTCGCGCGAAGGCTTCTGCGATGCATGCGGCGGGGAGCTGTACCAGCGCGACGACGACAACGAGGTGACAGTCCGGTCGAGGCTTGCCGTGTACAACAAGCAGACCGCGCCGCTGCTCAACTATTACGAGGGCAAGGAGCTTCTGATCCGCGTCCCCGGTACCGGCGATATAGACAAGATTTTTGCGAAGGTTTGTTCTTTGATTGAAGAGAGGTTGAGCTCGGGCTGTTCATGATTATTCTAAAGTCCCGAGAGGAAGTGGAGAAGCTGCGCGCCGCGAACCGCATCGTAGCAGAGACGATGCAACGCCTCAAGGAGGCGATCGCGGACGGCGTCACCACCCTGGAGCTCGACAGGATAGCCGAGGAGCATATACGCAAGAGGGGAGCTGCCCCGGCGTTTCCTACGGTCCCCGGCTATAACCACACGCTGTGCGTCTCCATCAATGAGGAGGTCGTGCACGGCATTCCGGGGAAGCGCATGCTGAAGGATGGAGACATAGTCTCCATCGACTGCGGCGTGGTCCTGGACGGTTTCTTCGGCGACCACGCGTGGACATTCCCGGTAGGGAAGGTTAGCGATGAAGCAAAGAGACTCCTCGCTGCAGGCGAACAGGCCTTGAATCGCGGGACTGCGGCCTCGGTCGCTGATAACAGGCTACACGATATATCCGCGGCCATCGAATCGGCTGCAAAAGAGACTGGATTCGCGGTCGTCAGGGAGTACGTAGGGCATGGCATAGGCCGGCAGCTGCACGAGGACCCTCAGGTCCCGAATTTCGGAACCCCCGGCACGGGTATGAAGCTGAGAAGGGGCTTGGTGCTGGCGCTGGAGCCGATGCTCAACGCAGGGACTTATGAAGTCACGGTTCTCCCGGACGGCTGGACGGTAGTGACAAAGGATAATAAACTTTCGGTGCACTTTGAGCACGTGGTCGCGATAATGGAGAATGGGCCAGAAGTACTGAGCACATTATAAGGAGCGCATGCCGAAACAGGAAGCTATACAGGTTGAAGGGAAGGTGCTGGAAACGCTGCCGAACGCCATGTTCCGCGTCGAGATTCCAGGCGGGCACAAGGTGCTTGCCCATGTATCCGGCAAGATGCGCATGCACTTTATCAAAATTCTTCCGGGCGACAGCGTCACCATCGAACTTTCGCCTTACGACCTGACTCGCGGCAGGATCATTTACAGAGCGAAATGACGGCGGAGCCGTCATCCTGAGCGCAGCGAAGGATGCTATGAAGTCAACGGAGGTGGTTAAATGAAGGTCCGTTCATCAGTTAAAAAGATTTGCGACAAGTGCAGGATCGTCCGCCGCAAGGGTATCGTGCGGGTGATCTGCGAAAATCCCAAGCATAAGCAGAGGCAGGGATACAAATAACCGTGATCAGTGATCTGTGACCAGTGATCAGAAAAAACCTGAATTATCACAAGATGTTACTGATCACTGATCACTGATCACCGAAAAAGGAGTTAAAACATGCCACGCATAGCAGGTGTAGACATCCCGGGGAAAAAGCGCGTCGTCATCGCGCTGACGTATATCTACGGCGTCGGGCTCACGACCTCAAAGCAGATACTGAAGGTCGCCGGCATCGATGAGTCCGTGCGCGCCGACAACCTCACCGAAGCCGATATGGCCAAGATCCGCGAAGTGATCGAGGCGGGCTACAAGGTCGAGGGCGACCTGCGCCGCGAGATCCAGGGCAACATCAAGCGCCTGAAGGATCTTGGCACCTATCGCGGCCAGAGGCACATCCGCAAGCTCCCCTGCCGCGGCCAGCGCACGCGCACCAACGCGCGCACGGCAAAGGGCCGCAAGCGCGTGGCGGTCGCCGGCAAGAAGCAAGTGGCCGGACCGAAAGGATAAATGACTAAATCCAAATGACAAATGACCAAACAAAACCTAATGTCCAATATCCAGTGACGAATAATTATTTTGGAAATTAGACATTTGTGATTGGAAATTGTTTAGATATTTGGATTTTGTCATTAGACATTGGTTTTTAAGGAGGATTGAATGTCCACGAACGAAACTGCTGCAGTAGAAGTAAAAAAAGTACAGCCGAAAAAAGGCAAGAAGAAGGTGAAGAAGAGCGTGCCAGTTGGCATCGTGCACGTGCGCGCCACCTTCAACAACACTATCATCACCGTGACGGATTTGACCGGCAACGTCATCTCGTGGTCTTCGGCTGGCGTGCGCGGATTCAAGGGCTCGCGCAAGAGCACGCCGTTCGCGGCGCAGCTGGCCGCTGAGGATGCCGTCCGCAAGGCATTTGATCACGGCCTTCGCTCGGCAATCGTCCTCGTGAAGGGTCCGGGTTCGGGCCGCGAGTCGGCGCTGCGCGCGCTCACGAAGACGGGCGTGAAGATCACCGGCATCCGCGACATTACCCCGATTCCACACAACGGCTGCAGGCCGCCGAAGAAGCGAAGGGTGTAAAACGAGTTGTGATTAGTGATCAGTGACCAGTGATCAGTAACTTCTGAAGCGCGACACAGGTTTTACCGATCACCGATCACCGATCACCGATCACTGATTACGGAGGAAGCATGGCGAGATATCGGGAATCATATTGCAGGCGGTGCCGCGGCGAGGGCATGAAGCTCTTCCTCAAGGGCGACCGCTGCTTCACGGAAAAGTGCGCGTTCGAGCGCAGGCAGTACGCGCCCGGCCAGCACGGACAGAGCCGCCGCAAGCTGTCAGACTATGGCACGCAGCTGCGCGAGAAACAGCGCGCAAAGGCTATCTACGGCGTGCTCGAGCGGCAGTTCCGTCTATACTTCCAGATGGCAGACCGCATGAAGGGGATCACGGGCGACAACCTGCTCCTTCTTCTGGAGCGCCGGCTGGACAACATGGTCTATCGCATGGGCTTTGCCCGCTCGCGCAACCAGGCCAGGCAGCTGGTCCAACACGGCCACTTCGCGGTGAACGGCCGCAGGGTCGACGTGCCTTCCTATCTCGTGCGCCAGGGCGATACCGTTGCGGTGCGCGAGAAGAGCCGCAAGATGCCCGCGATCGCCGAGTCGATCGAGGCGGTGGATCGCCGCGGAATTCCCGAGTGGCTCATGCTGGAGAAAGAAAAGTTCCAGGGCAAGGTGATGGCATATCCGTCGCGCGAACAGCTCACCATGCCGATCCAGGAACACTTGATCGTGGAGTTGTACTCAAAGTAAAAACTACGCGGGCGTCGTGGAGCCGCGCGATGGAAGCGCGACGTGGTGACACCGCAAGGAGGAAAGATGCATCGCAACTGGCGCAGGCTTATCAAGCCGAGGGGGCTCGAGTTCGACAAGGAAGAGCTCACCCTGACGTACGGAAAGTTCGTTGCAAGGCCGCTCGAGCGCGGCTTCGGTATCACGCTCGGCAATTCGCTCAGGCGAGTCCTGCTCTCATCGCTGCAGGGCGCTGCGATCACGAACATCCGGGTGGACGGAGTCCTGCACGAATTCACGAGCATCCCGGGTGTGAAGGAAGACGTGACGGACATCGTGCTCAACCTCAAGCAGCTGAGGCTCAAGCTCCACGAGGGCGAGAGCGATGTCATCAGGGTCGACGTGTCCGGAGAGAAGGTGATAACCGGCCGCGACCTGGTGACTTCCGAGAAGCTGGAGATCCTGAACCCGGATCTGCACATCGCTACCGTGGGCCCTGAGGGAAAGTTTAAAGCGGAGCTCATAGTTCGCATGAACAAGGGCTATGTGCCTGCCGAGCAGAACAAGCGCGAGGGCGACCCGGTCGGCCAGATCCCGGTCGATTCTATTCATACGCCCATCGCGCGCTGCAACTACAGCGTGACGAACGCGCGCGTAGGTCAGCGCACGGACTATGACAGGCTCACGATGGAAGTCGTGACCGATGGTTCGGTAAAGCCGGATGACGCGCTGGCATTTGCCGCGAAGATCATGAAAGAGCAGCTGCAGATCTTCATCAACTTCGACGAAATCTCCGAGCCTCTGGATGAACTGATCTCAGAGGAGAAACCGTCGCTCAACGAGAATCTCTACCGTCGCGTTGACGAGCTGGAGCTCTCGGTTCGCTCGGCCAACTGCCTGCAGAACGCGAACATCAAGTACATCGGTGAACTCTGCCAGAAGAGCGAGGCGGAGATGCTCAAGACCAAGAACTTCGGACGCAAGTCGCTCAACGAGATCAAGGAGATCCTGCAGAGCATGGGCCTTGCGCTCGGCATGAAGCTCGACAATTTCCGGGTAGAGGATGCTGACAGGTACAGGCCGAAGGACGTTGAGTAATCAGCGAAATGAGGGAACACCAATGAGACACCATGTTGCAGGAAGAAAGCTCGGGCGCACGTCGGCACACAGAAAGTCGATGCTGGCGAATCTCGCCTCATCGCTTGCGATCCACGGCAGGATTGAGACCACGCTGCCCAAGGCAAAGGAATTGCGTTCGATAGCGGACAGGCTCGTCACGCTCGGAAAACGCGGCACGCTCGCGGCTCGGCGCCGGGCTTTGGCGCTGATTCGCGACCGCAAGGCGGTGCAGAAGGCGTTTGCCGAGCTGGCCGTGCGTTTTCACGATCGCAACGGAGGCTATACCCGCATTCTGAAGCTTGGCTACAGGCACGGCGATTCCGCCCCGATGGCGATGATCGAGTATCTCAAGTCGGAGCGGCATGAGCATGCCGAGGGCGAGCAGCACGAGGAAGGCAAAAAGGTGCAGGCAAAGAAGGTGGCCGCCGGCAGGAAGGCGGCAACCAAGGTGTCGGAGAAGAAGACGTCCCTTTCAAAGACGGGCGTTGAAAGGTCTGCGAAACCCGCGAAGAAGGCGGCGCCAAAGGGAGGAGCTGCACCAAAGGCTGCGCCAAAGGCAAAGAAGTCCGGTCGCGGGGACTAGTCTGAAGGCCAAATGATGAGACGGCTCTGGATCTTTCTATTGATCGCCGGCATCGCAATCATAGCGGTGTCGGCGTTTCAGTATCTCACCCGCCCCGGCAGGGGTGATCCCGCGCCCGCGTTTGCGCTCCCATCGCTCGACTCGAAGGAGATCGACATCGAGGGTTACCGCGGCCGACCCGTCCTGCTGCACTTCTGGGCGAGCTGGTGCGGCTTGTGTCAGGAGGAATTCCCGTCGCTCGTACGCCTCGCAAAGGATTATGAGGCGCAGGGGCTCGTCGTACTCGCGATATCCGAGGACGAGGCCAGGAGCTATCCAACCGTGCGCGCATTCACCCAGACTATGAACGCATCGTTCCCCATACTGCTCGACGGCAAGGGGGCAGTGGCTGATTCATACCAGAGCTGGGCGGTTCCCGAGACGATCTTCATAGATAGCGCTGGCACGATCTCCTGGCGCCACTCCGGCCCCGTGAACTGGGACTCCGACCCCGCGCGCAAGATGGTCAGCGAGTTC
The DNA here is from genome assembly GCA_041658465.1 of bacterium. Classification (GTDB taxonomy): domain Bacteria; phylum UBA10199; class UBA10199; order 2-02-FULL-44-16; family JAAZCA01; genus JAJZQH01. The sequence goes on from JBBAAC010000039.1 coordinate 11,645, forward strand.
ATCCAAAAGTAGTTACTATTCAGGAGGGGGTACCCTGAGCGACGGCGCCATTCGCTGCGCTACTCGTCGTGAAATCTTTTGTGTTTTCATCCCATTTGGAGATCTTCCTTCGTCAGCTTCCAAATGGGTGAAAGCCACAAAAGATTTCATTTCCTCATACGCTCCGCTCAAAACCGCGCCTGATTGTCGCTCAGGGTACCCCCTCCTGAATAGTAACGAATAGTAGCCGGATGCATTCGCTGGAAACCCGTTTTATTGAGCATTTATCTAAAATCATGTCTGTCCGGTTTAACCTGAAACGGCAATAAAATCGTGTGTAACACATGGAAAACGCTGTATCTCGTTTAAAACTCGAATTTCAAATCTCCTCCCCTTTGTAAGGGGAGGTCGGGTGGGGTAGACCCTGGGAAATCCACGATCTACCTCCCCTGGCCCCTCCTTACAAAGGAGGGGGATGTGAAAACGCAAAATTAAACCGGACAGACATGATCTAAAATAGCTCGCAACTTCCTGATTAAAACGCCGATACTGCAATTAGCCTATGAAGTATATCCGGCTAAACAAAAATTGTGGGGCGATATGAACGCGTACACCACCAATCTGTTGTCAGCGTCTGGATTTGTCTTGCCGACAACGTGGTCCTCGGCCTTTGTTGATGCCAACGCCTTGTCTCCGGATATTGCGTTGTCGTCGGAGGGCGGGTTCCTCTCGTCAGCTGAGGAATATGCATCGATCCCTGATATGTCAGCGCATCCGTTTTTCTTCTCAGCACGGGAAGGCTGGCAGGTCTGTCCCTTTGTCCTGCAGGTGCCGCCCATAAGGGTTGAGACATTTTCGGCGCCAGCGACGGAAGCGATTGCCGCAATCAGACGCAGTGATACGGCTCAATCGGAGATTCAGATAGAGAAATCGGCTCAGAACGGGGATGACCGTTGTCTGCGGTGTGCACCCGCAGTTCGAGGCAAGAGAGCTTCGAGACGGATTAAATCGCGCACGATCATAGTTGAAATGTTTACAATGGAAAAGGCGTCGTCGCCGGATGTATTGTATTCAGGAGGGCTTTGGCCGTGTGTGGCAATCGGTATTTATGATCCCCGCACCAAGAGCGGGTATATGATTCATTATGTCCCGCATGCGGCGGGATTAGAGAAGGACTTGGAAAGGGTTCGTCAAGACTTCAGGGAATCGGCGCCGCTCAGGATTTATGTGCACGGCAACTCACAGACTTCCGAAGTTGAGGACCAAGAAGAGAAGGAATTCGCGATCAAGGTACTGCGTCCTCACGTACTTACTGCACTCAAACAGTGTTTTCCGGATGCGCGGATTACCGTGAGGTGGTTGAAAGATGACTACACTGGGGAACTGTATCTGAATACAGCAAACGGAAAATTCTCTCACGACGATATCAGTCTGACAGTCTAGAAAGACTATTCCGAAAAGAAAGTACGAGAGGGGGGCGGTCCGTTTTTTAGGATTCAACTGTTATGTGATACTAAGCTACCTGCATGCCTGGCACCGAATACAATTCTGATCACCGACTAACCTAATCCCCGATTGATTCCCTGTTTTTTCTGTGCTTAGACCAATCCTGACTCATGATTCACGAGTCACGGAGGTCTTATGACTGAAGTTATCCGTGCGCCGCGAGGTTCTTCGATTTCCTGCAAGGGCTGGGTGCAGGAGGCGGCCCTTCGGATGCTCATGAACAACCTCGACCCCGATGTTGCCGAAAACCCGGCCGAACTCGTGGTGTACGGCGGCCGCGGCAAGGCGGCGCGCGACTGGCCGTCGTTTCACAGGATCGTAAAGGCGCTTCGCGAGCTCACGGACGACCAGACGCTCCTGGTGCAGTCCGGCAAGCCGGTCGGCATCCTGGATTCGCACCCCGATGCGCCGCGCGTCCTCATAGCCAACTCAAATCTGGTGGGTAACTGGGCCAACTGGGAGCACTTCTGGGAGCTCGAGCGCAAGGGGCTCATGATGTACGGCCAGATGACCGCAGGCTCCTGGATCTACATCGGCACACAGGGGATCCTGCAGGGCACATATGAAACCTTTATGTCTGCCGGCCAGAGACATTACAGCGGCAACCTGTCGGGCAAGTGGATCTTATCGGCCGGACTCGGCGGCATGGGGGGCGCGCAGCCGCTTGCAGCCACCATGGCAGGGGCCACGTTCCTGGGGATTGAGGTAGATTCTGAGAGGATAAAGAAACGCCTCGATACCAAATACTTAGACGAAGCCTTTAATGATTTAGGTGACGCTTTAAAGAGGCTCGATAAGGCATTGAAAAACAAAGAAGCGGTCTCGATCGGGCTCTGCGCCAACGCGGCGGATATCTATCCCGAGCTCGTGCGTCGCGGCATCAGGCCCGACATGGTGACGGATCAGACATCAGCGCATGACCCACTCAACGGATATGTTCCGAATGGCATGACGTATAACGATGCGCAGCTTCTTCGCTCAAAGGATCCGAGCGCCTACATGATCGAGTCGTGGAGGGCGATCGGCGAGCACGTGAGGGCGATGCTCGCGTTCCATGAGCAAGGGGTCCCGACCTTTGACTACGGCAACAACATCCGCGCCCAGGCAAAGGAGCATGCCGGAGTTACCAATGCCTTCGCCTTCCCGGGTTTTGTGCCCGCTTACATCAGGCCGCTCTTCTGCGAGGGCAAGGGCCCATTCCGCTGGGTGGCGCTCTCGGGAGAGCCGAACGACATCTTTGAGACGGACCGTGTGGTCAAGGAGCTCTTTCCCAACGATCGGGCCCTGCATCGCTGGATCGACATGGCACAAAAGCGGGTTGCATGGCAGGGGCTGCCTGCCCGCATATGCTGGCTGGGGTACGGCGAGCGCGAGAAGGCCGGACTCGCGTTCAATGAGCTCGTGCGCACGGGCAAGGTCAAGGCCCCGATCGTCATCGGCCGCGACCACCTCGACTGCGGCTCGGTCGCTTCCCCGTACCGCGAGACGGAGTCCATGAAGGACGGCTCAGATGCAGTGGCCGACTGGCCCATACTCAATGCGCTCATCAATGCAGTGAACGGCGCATCCTGGGTAAGCTTCCATCACGGCGGCGGGGTGGGCATCGGCTATTCGCTGCACGCCGGCCAGGTGATCGTTGCAGACGGCACTGACGCCGCGGCAAGGCGCATCGCGCGCGTGCTGCGCTCCGACCCTGCGATGGGGATACTGCGGCATGCCGACGCGGGCTACGAAGAGGCAATCTCGTGCGCCAAGGAGCGCCACGTGAAGATCCCGGGGATCACATGCTGATGACCACCATGCCATTCAATCGTCCAATCGGCCTTTGGTTCATGACGATCGTCGGAATTCTCCTGCTTGCGGTGCTTATTTTCGGGCAGATGATGGCGTTCATCGACTATGATTTCACCGTCTCGCTGGGCCTGCAGGAGCCTGCGGAGATGATCGGAGTCATGGGGATCGCGGTGAACAAGGCCTTTGGTCTCGGCGATACGGTCGTCTATGTACCTCTCCTCGTTGCGGGCCTCGCGGGCCTCTGGCTGCGTAAGCAGTGGGGGGTGTTTGCGATGGCGGGCGCGCTGGCGATCAC
>JBBAAC010000040.1:0-15068 GCA_041658465.1 bacterium
CCCACGGAGAGGATCTGGCCGGTCTCGTCGGCCTTTTTTCCTTCGCCGTAGTCGCGGATCTGCTCCTTGATGATGCGGCTTATCTCATCCACCCGTATCTGCATCTAGATTCCCTCCGCGCCGGAAACCAGGCGCTCCTTCATTCGTTCGAGCTCGCCGGCCACGCTGGCGTCATAACGCATGTCCCCTATTTTCACTACAAAGCCGCCGATGAGCTGTTTATCCACCGACACGTCGCACTTGACCTTGAGCTTCAGGAGATCGCCGAGCACCTCTTCTATTTTGCGCTTCGTTTCCAGGGCAAGCGATTCGTCTGCCACGCGGACCGAGGCCCTTGCAAGCCTGCGCTGCGACATTACGAGCGCGATCACATCCTTTGCCACAGCTCCGAGTATGGATATCCTCTTTCGAGTCAGGAGCAGGAGCATGGCGTTACGCGTGAAGTCTGCGAGCTCCAAGGCACGCGCTATCTCCACGGCAGTCGCAATTCTGCGGTTTATCGCTATGCGTTCGTCCTCGAGCGCGCGCAGGAGAAGGGGCACCCGGCGCAAGGCGGCGTCGATGAGCGCGGCGTCGGTTTCGAGCTGATCGATCTTCCCGGATTCCAGGGCAAGATCGAAGAGACCTTTGGCGTAACGTTTTGCTACTATACCCTCCTTCAACATCTCCCCCTTTACGTCATCGCCCTGGAAAGGGCTTCAAGACCCTGCTCGAGATAGCGGCGCATGGGCGTCGCGGCGGAAGCGCGCTTGAGTTTTTCATTTGCGATCTCGAACGCGCGGGACACAAGCCTCGTGCGCAGACGCCTGCCGGCCTTGGCCTGTTCCTCCCCCGCCTGGCGCTTGCTGCTCTCGATCATGTACTCCGCCCTGCGCCTCGCATCGTCTTCGATCAAGCTGCATTCCACCCGGCACTGCGCAAGTACGGCGGCGCGCCGCGCAGCCATATCCTTTGGCAGGGAATCGTAGTTGGCTCTGCTCTGCGCAGACATCGCGCGAGACTTGCGCAGATCCATGACGGAGGCGAGCATCTCCTTGCGTATGCGCGCGCGTCTGGAAAAGAAAAACTGGTTCGTCGCCGAACCCAAGAGTCTGTGGAGGGCATAGAGCAGGATCGAAAAATTGACCAGGCCCAGAAGAAAAATTCTGACCGGATGTGCTGTCATCTGCTCATTCCTCCCGAGACACGCGCGCGACTATATCCGTGGCGAGCCCATTCGCGCACGATTCCAGCTCCTTCTCGTTCAACGCCTCCATGGATTCGATGGAAGCGGCCTCGCCCTTCAGTGTCTCCGCCGATTTTGCGCGCGCCTCTGCGATCGCGCCGTCCGCCTTGCCGTGCGACTCGGTCGCGCGTTTGGCGTACTCGGCGTGCGCCTCGCCAAGCGCCATCGCCAGCGCCTCGCGCCTGCCGATATCCAGCTGCTCTGCCTCGTTCATAAGCTTCGCGGCCTCCGCGGCCGCGTCGCTCGTGAACTGCCTTCGCCTGTCGATGATTCGTATGGTCGGACGGATTACAAAGAATGTCAGCGTGGTAGCGACTACAAGAAATATGAAAAGCTGGACGACGACCGTCCAGTCCGGCATGAGCGTGATCTCCGCTGCACTGCAAAGCATGCGCGACCTCTCCCCATAGAAGCAGTGTCAAAAAAATTCTTTTAGACAAGGCGCCCGACGAACGAGGCCCGAGGCGTACTTGGATGTACGTTGAGGGTCTCGTGAGGAGGGCAACGCAGTATAAAATAATTTTTTTGACACTGCCCTACATCATGAGGGAGTCTTCCCCTTCTTCGGCGTAGACCGCTTCGCCGCTGATGTTCTGCGGCTGCGTCGTTTCACGCGCGGAGTCGCCCAACATCTGGCAGCGGCCCTGGAAGATCGCGCCCTCTTCAACGGCCAGTGCCGGCGTTACCAAGTCTCCGACGAAGGACCCGCCGTTTCTGAGCTCGACCTTGCGCTTCGCTTCAATCGTGCCCTCGACGTTTCCCTCGATGACTATGGTATCGATCTGGATGCGCGCGTTGAGCTTTGCCTCGGCGCCGACGATCAGGGTACCGTCAGAGAGTATTTCGCCGCGGAAGTCGCCGTTGATCTGCACCGTGCCGTCGAACATGAGCTTGCCTTCCACGCTGCAGCCGCGGTCGATGAGCCCGTTGATCTGGCTTGCGTCCTTGTTTCCCCGTCCCATTGTCCCTCCTGTCAGCTGCCGATGATGCGGCTGAAGATTCTGTCCAGATCCTGCGGCGAGTAGTATTCGATCGTTATTCTGCCGCCGTTTCCGCCGGGCGCCAGCGCAACCTTGGTGCCGAGCGACTGCTTCATCCTCTCGCAGAGCTCGTTCATCTGCGGCGTGAGCGCTGTGCCTTTGCGGGCCGTCTTCTTACCATTGCCAGACAAAGCTTGCACCATTTTTTCGACATCGCGGACCGTCGGCATCTCGCGGATTATACGCTCGCGCACCTTGAGCTGTTCATGCAGTCCTTCCACCGCGAGGATTGCGCGCGCATGTCCTGCAGAATAGCGACCGGACGCGACGTCGTCCTGAACCACGCGCGGGAGCCTGAGGAGCCTTACACAGTTGGCCACGGCCACGCGCGATTTGCCGACCTTCTTGGCGACGTCGTCCTGAGTGTGGTTGAACTGGCCCATGAGCTCCTGATACGCGTTCGCCTCCTCGATCGGATTCAGGTCTTCGCGCTGAATGTTCTCGATGATGGAGAGGGCCAGCATCCCCTCGGAGTCGACTTCCCTTATCACGACCGGGACCTCTTCGAGCCCTGCCATGCGGGATGCGCGCAGCCTGCGTTCGCCGGCGATCAGCTCGTAACGGCCGTCTGAAAGCCTCGATACGGCGAGCGGCTGGATGAGGCCCTGTTCGCGAATGGAAGCCGAAAGCTCCCGGAGCTTTTCTTCGTCGAAGACCGTGCGCGGCTGCTGTCGATTGGGTATGATCGAGTCGATCGGCACGGCGCGATACCCGCTGCCCTCCTCTGCCTCGGATGTGATCGGTGGCGGGAGCAGCGATTCGAGCCCCCTGCCCAAGCCCCTCTTCATAGCCTGTGTCATTGGTTGCCTCCCTTATTGTCATCCTGAGGCCGTGCAATGTTATCCGATGGCCAAAGGACCCCCTGGTCTCAACGGGATCCTTCACGGAGTTTACCCTGAGCGAAGTCGAAGGGTTCAGGATGACACATTTGCTAAGACTTCCTTTGCGAGCTCAAAATAGCTCTGCGCGCCCTTTGATTCTACGTCGTATAAGAGGATCGGCGTTCCGAAACTCGGGGCCTCGCTGAGCCTCACGTTGCGCGGGATTACAACCTGAAACACGTTGTTTTTAAAATGATTTCTCATTTCGTTCTGGACTTGGTGGGAAAGGTTATTGCGCGCATCGAACATCGTGAGAACGATCCCCTTTGTGAAAAGGCCTGGATTGAGCCTCCCCTTCACCAGGGCGATAGTGCGCTGCAGGTCTGCGATTCCCTCCATCGCATAATATTCGCATTGAACCGGTATAAGGACCGAATCAGCGGCGACAAGGGCGTTGAGCGTCAAAAGTCCCAGCGATGGCGGGCAGTCTATGATGATATAGTCAAAATTATGACGCACCTGTTCCAGCTGTTGCTTGAGGCGAGTTTCACGTGAAACAATACCAACGAGTTCCACCTCTGCGCCGACGAGCGACGGGCTGGACGGCAACATCTTTAGAAAGGGGAGCTCTGTATCGAGTTGAAGCCGCTGCACCTCCGTCTCCTCGATGATTACGTTGTAGATGCTGCCGTTCACGTGGTGTTTGTCAAAACCCATGCCCGTGGTGGCATTACCCTGTGCGTCCAGATCGACGAGAAGGGTGCGCTTCTCTGCTGCGGCCAGCGCCGCGGAAAGATTGATGGCGGTCGTGGTCTTTCCTACGCCGCCCTTTTGATTACAGATCGCGATGATCTCGGCCATGGACACCCCCGCCCCCTGATGATTGTTCGATCATCTAGTTTACGCCCTCGTAAAGTTCAAGCAGATTCAAAGAATTCTTTGGAAGGGCGTGGAAACAGCAAAGGGCGTGCCAAGTGTTTCACGTGAAACAAGCAATATCCGTGCCAACTAAAATTTATTTTTAGTTAATGATATCAAGTAGATGCATCTTTTCTGCCGATCGACAATATGGCGCGGGACTCCCCGGTGCGGAGCCTGTATTCGTGCGATGCCAGCAACTTCAACCCCAGGCGTTCCATGGAGGCCTTTGCAGCATCCAGCTCATCCCTCCATGCAGGACCTTTCATCGCCAAAACCCTGGATCCCTCGGTTTCTGCTATATAACTATATGATATGTTTAAATATTCCTCAATTTGCCAAGTCGCCCGCGATACGATGGCATCAAACCGGCCAAGCATTCCCTGCACCCTTGCGTCCTCGGCCCTGCCGCATATTGCCCTAATCCCGGTAAGCCCAAGCTGACGAATCGCCTCTTCGCAAAAACCCACTTTCTTGCGCGTCGAATCGAGTAGCGTCACATCAATGTCGGGCCTCGCTATCTTTATAATGATGCCGGGTATTCCCGCCCCGGTGCCGATATCGAGAAGGGTGCGCGCGCCGGAGAGAAACGGGATAAGTGCGAGCGCATCCTCTACATGCTTCGCTCGGAACTCCGTCTCGTCGCGCGCGGACGAGACGAGCGAGATCCTCTCGTTCCACTTAGCGAGCAGGGAATAATATTTTGCGATCGCTTCTTCGGCGTTCATCTCACAAGAAAAAACAAAGACCCTCGCGCGCGAGCTCGCAGCGTAGGCTGGAGCGCTTCTTCACGATGAAGGCCTTCGCTGCAGATGCAATCCGCATCAGTTTTTTATCCGAGGATTCAGGATCAAAATGCGTGAGGTACAGACGCGGGATCTCGGCGGCGCGAGCGAGGCCGATCGGATAAAGAAACGGGCTGTGCCCCCAGCCGCGCCTGCGACGATATTCTTGCGGCGTGTACTGCGCGTCATGGACGAGCACGTCCGCTCCTGCCATCCATTCTACGAGCGAAAGGGCCCGCGCGTCATCGCCGGGCTCATTGTCGCTCATCACCGCGGCGCTCCTGCCGCCCGGAAAATCAAAGCGCCACCCTATGGCCCCGTCCGGATGATTCGCCGCAATCGGCGTTACCCGTACGCGGTCGATCTCAAACGCCTTCGCGCGGATCGATTTATACGATATGCGCGCGCCCAGATCGCCAAGCCGCATTGGCATATACGGCGGCCTTATCGCTTCGTCCAGCAGCCGCTTGAAACCGCTGCCTCCGGCCTCGGGGCCGGCGATCAGGAAGCGGTTGCGCCTCTCAAAAAAGGGTTGGAAAAAAGGGAGGCCGATGTAGTGATCCCAATGTAAGTGAGAGAGCAAAATCGTCGCGTTGACGGCCCTGCCGCTCGCTCGCCTCGCAAGATCGATTCCAAGCGGCCTCAGCCCGGTGCCCGCGTCGCAGATGATGCGCGTCTTCCCGCACACGATCTCGATGCATGTCGTGTTCCCGCCGAACCGCACCGTGTCCCGCCCCGGCGCTGCAAGCGAACCGCGCACACCCCAGAATTTTATCCGAACTCGATCCATCGCAGAGGAGTATACGCGAAAACTCGCCCACGGCACAAGCGCCGACGCGCTACATGCCATGAAGCGCGCCCTGTCCTACGTTCGCGGTGACCCACGGCTGGCTACGTGCCAAGAAGTGCGCGGGGTTCCCCCGTTCATCGCTCAGCAAGCCGACACCGAGAGAAGCAATCTCATAAGGCTAACGATGTATGCCTCGCCACCGCGGTCCCCATTGCTTCGCGAAAAACGGGGGAACCCCGCTTACGACGTGCCACTCCGCCATTTGTGTCATGGCGCATGACGAGCGGTGTCCCCAGTCCAGCTTCGAGCAATGGGGACCGCGGTGGCAGTAAATTCAACGTTAGCCTTATAAGCTGACTTAAACTCGTTATCGGCTTGCGAGATGATGGGCTGGGGACACCGCTCTGTATGTGGCGAGGAGCACAAGCTCGCCGCGGACTTGCGAGATGCCAGCCGTGGGTCACCGCTTGCTCTGTGCCGAATCAGATCTGCGGAGTGGCACACAGCAAGCTGGACTGCCCCGTCTATTGCGAAGAAATGGGGACCGCAATGGCAAGACATTGAACGTTAGCCTGATAATTCAGCTTTATTCCGTGTCGGCTTTCTGAGTAATGGACGGGGCAGTCCAGCGTCCTTCGTGGCACGTAGCCCGCGGAAAGGGGAGGTCGGTGCTTGTGTAAATAGGGTCACTTCACGTATACTGCGCGGCAATGGATCTCTCCACCGACTTTCTGAGCTGTTACCTTTCGAGCACGTGGTTGATAGCGGCGCTCTTTGTCCTTCTGGTCATATATCGCGTGGCATGTCGAAAAAACCGCCGGCTACCATTCGTTCCGCTAGGCCTCTTAATCGCCTACCTCGCGTTACGCCTCGTCCTCAACCTGTTTTCAGAGGGCTTCGGCCCGGAGCTGCTGCGCTGGCTGACGGTCGCGTCTCTCATAGCCCTGTACTGCGCGATTTTCCGCTTGGCATTTGCGTTCACGGTTGAGTGGTTCTTCAGCAGAACAAAGCGCGAGGCGTTCCCCAAGATAACGCGAGATTTCATCCTCATCGCGATCTACGCTATCATTATATTTGTAGTGCTGCGCACGCGCGGCGGAGTCAACCTGGTAGGACTCATAACCACGTCGGCCGTGCTCACCGCCGTGATAGGCCTTGCAGCGCAGAATACGCTCGGCAACCTCTTCGCGGGAATATCGCTGCAGATCGAGCACCCGTTCCGCATAGGCGACTGGATCCAGTACGGCGAAAACGCGGGGCAGGTGGTGGGTATCGGATGGAGCATGACGCGGCTGCGCACGTTCGAGGACGAGATCGTCTACGTCCCTAACATGGACCTCGCAAAATCGCTGCTAAAGAACTTCTCGCGGCCATCAAGACAGCACGTGATGAAGATAGGGGTCGGCCTGGACTACGAGGCCCAACCCAACCGCGTGCGCAAGGTACTCCTCGAAGCGCTTCGCGATGAGCCTATGGTATTCAACGACCCGCCGCCGCAAATACGCGTAATCGATTACGGCGACTTCGCAGTGAAATACGAGCTGCGATTCGTGTACGACGATTACGGTACATTCCCCGTCGTGCGCGCCGCGGTGATGAATAGACTATGGTATGCGCTGAGGCGCAACCACATCCATATTCCGTTCCCGATACGCGATGTGCAACTCAAGCACGTGGAGCGCAGATTCGATTTCAAGCGGCGCGAACAAGAAAAACTTGCCGCCCGAAGCAACCTGGATGCAGTGCCGATCCTCGCGCCGCTTTCCGCGAAGGAGCGGGACCTGCTGGCGGAGCGCATGCGCGTAGAGGACTATGGCGAAGGCGAGACCGTGGTGGGGCAGGGCGAAGCAGGCGATTCCATGTATATCCTCCACCGTGGCTCGTGCGATGTGCTCGTGAAAAAGGGCGAAGCGCCGCCGATCGCGGTCGCAACCCTCTCGGCACCGGCGTTCTTCGGCGAGATGAGCCTGCTCACCGGAGACCCGCGCACGGCCACGGTTCGCGCAAGGGAAGATTCAAGGCTCTTCGCGATCGACAAGGGCCTTTTCAAGGATATCCTCGCAGCCGACCCGTCCATCTCAGAAGCGCTTGCAAAGGCGCTCGCCCAGCGACAGGCCGACACCGCCGCGGCGGTCGACAAACAAGCACTCGATGCGGCGGCCGCGGCGTCGAAGATCCTCGCCAAGATCAAATCGTTCTTCGGGATTGCATAAACCCCTCCAAAACGCTCTGGGCTTGCCTTTGCGGGATCCTTCCTGTAAGAGCGCCGATGATGGTCACATTTGACGAGGCATTGGCAAGCAGGGTCATCCGGGCATATGCCGATTTCGACGGCCTGTCCGACAAGGACTGCAAGAAGCTCGGCATCGTCGATCAATGCCGCGACTTCAACGTCGCCATCGATGCGCGCGTCAAGAGTTCTCTCCTCACTTCGACGTACCCTGCGCCTTTTGTGGCAGCGCTCCTGGGTCCAGATGGCGCGCGCGGCCTCCATGCCCGCCTTAGATGGATTGGGAATCATCATCGAAATCTGAAGGCCAGCCAGCATGCGGTAATGCGCGACACGCTGATCAAGGCAGCGCAGCTGCAGAGCTATGCCCACCATTCAAACGATGTCGCGGCCCTCATCGAAATCATTAAGGACAAGGAGACAGACCAGCTGCTGAGGTGCAATGCCGCGCGAGCATTGGGCACCATGAGCATAGGCGAACGCAAGTCCGTACCCGCCCTCGTCGAGATCCTCCTGGACAAAGAGGCCGGCCTGCTCTTGCGGTGCGAAGTTGCCATGGCGCTCCGCGAGCTGGGGCCCAGGGCGCGCGACGCGACCCAAGACCTCATCAGTATCATGCAGGACAGGGAGGACGAGCCGGTCCTGCGGCGACAGGCTACCCTGGCCCTCGGCACGGTTGGGTGCGAGGAATCGCAAGAGGCCGTTTCAAGCCTCGTGGATTTGCTCCTGGATAAGGACGAAGACCCGGAGCTGCGCGGGAGGGCTGCCTCTGCGCTTGGCAAGATGAGGCCGGCAACTCGCAAGGTCGCAGATGCCATGATTCGCGTCATCGAGGACTCGTCTGAGGACGCTCCCCTGCGCATGGCCATCGCCGCAGCAATTGGAGAGACGAGGAACAAGGCGCGCCAAGTTGCCATCCCGACGCTCATCCGCGTAGTCAGAGAGAAGAGCGCCGGCTGGGAGCTGAGACAGGAAGCCGTGAGGGCGCTCTGCAAGATATCACCCCATCTCCGCGCAGCCGTCCCGGCGTTCGTCGACGCGATTAAAGAAAAGGACGCGAACCTGGAACTGCGCAAGGAGGTCGTATCCGGGCTTGGCGGCACGGGGTCAGAGGGGCGCGACGCGATTGTGGAGCTTCATGATATAGCAAAGGATCCTGGCGAGGATTATGAGCTGCGTAGAAGATCCATCTCTGCTCTAGGCAGCATGGAGGCAGTGTCTGCCTTGGTCGACGCGCTCATGGACAAGCGCGTGGACTGGCGTACGCGCCGGGACGCGGCCTGGGAGCTCGGCTCCAAGGGTCAGCAAGCATCGGAGGCAATCCCGACGCTCCTCGATATCATCGAGGACAAGTCTGCAAACATGGAACTGCGCCTGCACGCTGCCTTGACCCTCGCGAACATAGGGGCGCAGGACGAAGGAACCGCAGGGGCCGTCGTCTCGATGATGCTTGCCAAGGATGACGCGCTTCTCTTCCCTTTAAAAAGTCCTGAGCCGACACTCCTCCTCCTCGTCGCAATGAACGATCGCGATCATGAAAAGAGGACGGCCGTCGGCGCGCTCCTCGACAGGCTCTCCAGCCCGAAGAGTACGAACGAAGAGAAGTTAGAGACCATCTCATTGTTAGGCAACCTGGGGACCCTTGCGCATGCCGCGGCCCCGGCCATAGTCGATCTCCTGAAAGATGAGAAGGCAGATCCCATGCTTCGCTCTGCCGCGATCAAGACGCTCGGGGCGATCTGGAATGAAGCGCAGCAGTCCGCGCCGGTCCTCGCGTCGCTCGCGAAACACGGCAAGACGCTCCAGATGCGCGATGAGGCGACGAGCGCGCTGCGCAGGCTCGGATTCTCGCCGTCTCCAAACGGGACAGCCGTGCCGTTGACCGAGCAGGTACTGATCGAACCCGCGTCCATCTCGCGGTGAGCCCTATTCTTTTGCAGCCACCGCACGCCGGACCATGAATTCCACGTTCTCATTCATGTTGACGGGAACGATGCGGATGTCGGGATGTCCCTGCTGAAACACGCGAAAGACCTCGTCGCAGAACGCCTGACCCACGCTCGCCACGCCTGAAAAATCGAGCACAACCTCGATGAACCGCTCAAGCGAATGCAGAAGGCGCTTTGCCTGTGAACGCGATACATATGACTCGCCTGATTCAAAGAGCTTCACGGTCACGCGCGTCTTTTCAAAGGCAAACTCCTCGCTCGTGTACGCCGCGAAGAGATCCACAAGCTTCCTGCGCGTCTTGGTGTCTATCTCGCAAACTACGCGAGTGCCTTTTTTGAATCGCATATCCTCTACAAAGACATCCTCTATGCGATTATCCACAATCAATCGCTTGCCATGGCTCTCCAAGACAAATCGCTCCACGATCTTGGAAGTGAAGAATATACCTTCACCAGAATGTTGCTTTGGAGCAGTGGTCTGCTTTCCCTTGAGCAGCTCTGCGAGAGCATCCATCTCCGAGGCGAGCCGGAACTTTTTCTGGATGTTAGCGAATATCCCTACGCCTGTATCGCGCACGTAAAAAGAGCAGTTTCCCCCATCGGCACGGAGCTCGATATCGATAAATGTTGTGCCAGAGTGCTCTATGGCGTTGTTGAGCATCTCTGTGAAAGCGTACTGCGCGTTCGCAAGGGCGTCTGTCGACAAACCGGCGAGCAATCCTGCCTGGGCTTCAATCTCGGAGAGCGTCCGATCTTCGGATGCTCCTTCTGCGCGCAAGCGCTTTTGGAAGCGTCTGGCCTTGTCTTGAATTTTGCGCAGGGCACTCGGTTCATTTACCACATAGAATGTCGTTCGCCTTGAGCTGCCCTGTTTGAGGATGGCTCGTTCGCTCAGCAGGGCGGTCAGATGCCTGTGTATGGCCTGCCGACTGACCCCAAACTTCTCCATAAGCTCGGATGATCCGGCCCGGCGTTTAGCACTAACATAGCGTAATATCTGTTCTTTCAGGGTCGCCATATCAACTTTATTTTATATCATATCAACATTATATCAACCATTTCTTTTATTATATCAACAAATGGGCCTGTTGCACAAATCCTGTGTGTCATCACGAAGAGACCTTTGGGACATTAAACCCTGAATAATTGCGTAGCCCAAAAACGTGGCCCGGCATGGAGCTCAAATTCTGCATTGACGAAATATTCAAAGCTGTGGCACATGGCCTTGATTTTACACATCTGCGGGAGACCAGGAAAAGATCGCCGGTTGAACTCTACCTTTATGACCTGCCTGCTCCGATGATAAGCGAGGTCGCCCATCATGCCCCGCTAGATTCGAATTCTCTGCCGAAAGGTGAAGTCATCCGTGAAGTCGTTGAAGTAATACACCTCGGCAGCAAGCGGATCTGCTACAAAACCGGCGGGGGCGGCGGTTACGTAAATGGAGACCTCGTTGCATCTGCCTTTATAATGCCCTTCCCGACTAGGCCGGAAATACTTCTGGCCACCGTCTCGCACAGCTATGAGGAAGTCCTCGATCACTTCTATTCGCGCATGGGCGGAGGGAGCTGGATTGGGCTGATGAATCTCCTCAGCGGGGCCTTGTTCATAAGCGTCGCTTCCCGGAACAAAGACGATGGCGTCCATGCGCGCATGGGCTTCCGCCCGGCTCGGATAGATGATGCCGCAGCATTTCTCTTGTGTCTGGCTGATATCCTGAGAAACTCGCCCTCGGCTGATGCAGATTTTCACCGTCTTTCGAAAAAAATTACCGAACTTTGCGGACTTGAGCCCCTCGATCCGCTGGACCTCTTTGACAAGTATTTGAATCCATTCATCGACTTGGGGGCGGCCGAGATAGGGGACCCTCTGGCGAAACCCGCCAACGAAATAACGGCTGTGCCTTTCGAAGAGTCGAGCTTCGCCAAACACCTAAGGGCGCTAGGAATACAGTTCTGAGGCGAGTTTCGCTGTGCACAGAAAGCGCCGCCCTGCCTCACTTCTTGTATGTGGACAGGAACCTCTCCACTTCAGGTATCCCGCCTTGATAGATGAGATACCCGTTGTGTGGTTCGCGGCTGGTGCGCCTTCATGCAGCGATGTAGGCCAGCAGTGGAATGGGAATGACGGTGAGGCCCTCCATCACGCCACAATCGGTACCGCGATAGGCAATAAGCCCTCGCTTGTATTTCAGGATCTGTTTTAATTCCTGGCGCCGCAGCGTTCGCGAATATTTGATTTCGATCGGAAAGAACGTCCCGCCCGAGACAACCACGATATCAACCTCGCCCTCTGCCTTGATGTAGTAGCTCTCCCACTGCCGCCGCATGAGCGAAGCGATCGTACCCTCGATGATGGCGGTCATCATGTCGCCACCTTCTTCGATCGTTCGGCGTGCCAATGGGAACAGATCTTTCCCCCCGTGGATCCACCCATGGAGCGCATGAAATATGAACGGATCATTGAAATGGATCTTTTTCTCCTTCTTCGGCGAGGCCTTCAACTTGTCCTCGCGAAGTGCATACACGACATTCAGCACATCCATTCTCTCCAAGAGCCCGAGATAGTCCGCAACCGTCTGGTGATGGTCGATCGAGACGACGCTTGTGATCTTGTGCCAACTGAGCTGTTTTGTGAGCCGCGGGATGACGGCCTCGATCAGCTCGCGCAGATATTTTTCCTGTTTCCCTCGTTTGAGGACGTCGCCGATGATCCACTGAATATAGGTCTGATATGTTGCCTGGGGTATCACGCCACCCTTAGCAAAATCATTTATGGCCCTGAGGAAACCTCCTGCTAACAGATATGAGAAAAACCTATCCTCGAGCTTTTTCAGCGCCGGTGTATTTAAAGACGCAGGATCAAACTTAAAATCTGACTGGAACGAGGCCTTTGCCTCATCAAAATGTGCTGCCAAGGCCGGGTCAACGAGCGTCACGTATTGGGAAAACGACAACGGATTATAATGAAAGTCCTGCTGTGCTGCTGCGCCGCGCCTTCCTGGGAAGCGCTTCATCGCATCTTTGAGCACGACCGTATCCGAGCCCGTGATGAGAACGCTGCCGTTTCGAAACAGGCCTGCGTCCGCAAGCGATTTGATGGCGCGATCCCATTCTCTCACGTACGTGATCTCGTCGATGAAAAGGAAGAAGGGACGGCGATTCGCAAGCTCGTTCTGGAACTCCTCGATGTAAAAAAGCAGCTGATCGAATCGTTCGATGGTGTCACACGGCAGATACCAGATTTGATCAGGAGAGACGCGTTGTTTTGTGAGCAAGTTTTGGATGATCTGCTTCAAAAGAGTGGTCTTCCCCACCTGCCGACCGCCGGTGAGGATATAGATACCGGGTGTCGAGAGCGGTATCTCTGTCTCCAGGGGAGATTCAAAGACATATTTTATCTGCGAAAGCGGCGAGAGGTGCGGATCGTTTTCAAGAATTTGTTAAATTTGGTCAATGGTCATTATCCAAACATGGTCATCGATCATTGACCAAACTACCGGTACGTTCCGCAGTGGCTATATGTGGTTGATATTACAGAATTTTTTACTTTTTATAGGTGGACAAAAATCTCTCCACCTCTGGGATGCCGCCCTGATAGATAAGGTAGCCGTTGTGCGGTTCGCGCTCCGTGATCTCGTGCGCGATAGGGGAGAGCATCATCTCGCGCACCTTCGCAAGGTCGCGCGTCTGGCCGAGCGTCCAGCAGAGCTTCATGTATGCGGCTTCGGGGATCATGTTCTCGCACGGGATGATGCCGAGCTCTAAGAGGTAGCGGCCCGTGTCATAGACGTTCATGTGCACGTAGCCCCAGAGCGTCTGCACGGTCATGACCACCGCAACGCCTGCATCGATCGCGCGCTTGAGCGCCGGGTTGAGCGCCGCGTTCACGTGCCCGAGCCCCGTGCCGGCTATCACGATCCCGTGATAGCCGTTATCTACGAGTGCATCCACGACATCCGGGTTCATGCCCGGATAGTAGTAGAGGATCGTCACGCGATCGTCGTACGCGGTGTTGATCGTCACCTCGCGGTCGCTGCGGCGCTTGCGATACTCGCGCAGCGGGACCACGCGATCCGGCCAGACCATGGCGAGCGGGATATCTCCTATCGTGCGGAACGTGGAGCGGTAGCTCGAGTGCATCTTGCGCACGCGCGTGCCCACGTGCAGGAGCCCGTAATCGTCCGAGGTGGGGCCGAACATGCAGACCATGACCTCGGCGAGATCCGAATGCGCCGCGGTGAAGGTGGAGTTGAGCAGGTTGCGCGCGGCATCGGAGCTCGGACGATCGCTGCTTCGCTGCGAGCCCACGATCACGATCGGCACTGGCGGATTCTGCACCATGTAGGAGAGTATGGACGCGGTGTGATGCATCGTGTCGGTGCCGTGCCCGATCACGATGCCTTGCACGCCCTCCCGAATGAGCCTGCCGATCTCCTCGGCGAGCGTCTGATACTGCTCTTTCGCCATGTTCTCGGAGAAGACGCCGAAGAGTTTCTTCGTGGTGAGGTTGCAGACATCCGCCAGCTCAGGCACCGCCCCATATAACTCCCCGGGTGAGAACGCGGGGACCACTGCGCCGGTCTTGTAATCGAGGCGCGATGCGATCGTACCTCCGGTGCCGAGCAGGGTCACGTTCTTCTTTCGCTTGTCGTAGGGGAACGCCTTCTCGGGGATGGCGTAGTGACCTTCTCGGTGGCCGATCTTTTTGATTTTTTTTATGGAATCAACGTGCACGCCCGTGTTGTAGCCGGAGGGCATCTTGATCACGATGTGTGTGGCGTCTTCGGTCGTGGAGCGGGGCAGGATGAGTCCCGTGAAAGGGCCCTTGACCGTGTCGATCTCAACGCTGTCCCACACGGCTGCATTGAACTTCTTGAGCATCGCGAGCGCCGGTTCCCGGTAACCCTTGTATTGATCCGCAGTATCCATAGCGCGCCACCTCTATCTGAATGCCTCGCGTTGTCAACTCCAGAGCTCGCCCCAAGTCGCGCCTCCCGCGCTGCCGCTAGTCATGAAGCGACGCGAGGCTCCCGAAGGCCACACCTGTGACGGCGTTCCGGGATCGTCTGTTTCGGAACGCGCCTCCCGCGGCGACCCGTTCGCTATTCGCGGGCGGCGAACCTTCCAGACTCAAATCGCGAGTCCAAAACGCAACGTCCAGAAAGTATTCACCTTGTGGACGTTGCGTTTTGGACTCGCGATTTGGTCTGGCCTTCACCGCCCGCTCATGGCGACGGGTCCAAATGCAGGATCTTCGATCCTGCTCAGATTGTCTCCTCTGTATCTGTAAATTGCCCCGCCGCTCCCG
>JBBAAC010000041.1:0-14975 GCA_041658465.1 bacterium
GCGGCGAAGTGAATGTATCATTCGAAAAGTTGTGCGCCATTTCTCGAGCCTTTGACACGCCCCTCTCGCACATCTTTCTTTTTCCGCTCTCCTCGTCCCCGGGGTTGGCATCCAACGTCGATGATCTGGTGTCGGCTTTGACGCCGCACATTCATGCCGGAAACGAAACAACGGTGGATTCACTAAAAAACGTCGTCCGTGAATTCACCCGAAGCATCGAAAGAAGCGGTAACGCTGTCTCCGCGAGCCTTACAAACACGGGGAAAAAGCGGGAAACAACATACCTTCGCGCCGCTCAAACCCGGCGTCCTTATAGAAAAAGGGGATCTAAATAGAAATGCCGCGCATAAAGGATATGCCTGCGCACGAACGTCCGAGGGAAAAACTATTCGCGGGCTCAGATATATCGACTGCCGAACTGCTGGCTATTCTTCTGAACACGGGCGGTAAAGGCGACAATTCCATTTCATTGGCATCGAAACTCTTGGCCCGCTTTGGCGGGTTGAGGGGGCTCTTTACCGCGCCGCTACAAGCGCTGCAATCCATGTCCGGCATTGGTCCTGCGAAGGCGGCGAGGCTTGCCTGCATCTCAACTCTCGGTCAGAGATATCTTGAGGAGAAGGTGAATTCAAACCCGTCAATCGACTCCGCGGATGATCTCATAAACCTCCTGATTCACAAATTGCGGGATCAGCGCAGGGAGTGCCTGAAGATCATTGCGCTGAATAGCGCGAACGAAGTTATCTCTATCTCCGACCACGGAATCGGCACCATTGACGAGATTCATCTCTATCCGCGCGAGATCGTAAAGCGCGTATTAAACGACGATGCAGCGTCCATCATACTCGTTCACAATCATCCCAATGGATCGCCTACGCCGTCGGCGGATGACCGTCGGCTCACCAGGCGCCTTGCAATGCTTCTCAAACCTCTGGGCATTCAGTTGCACGATCACATCATCATCGGGAAGAACGACGTAATCAGCCTCAGAGGAATGAGTTTGATGGGCAGGCTTGGGGGATAGGCCGAAGGTTTAAAGGCGTTTCGAACGACACCACACCGCTCAAAGAAATAGGGCCCTAAAAATCAGGGCCCTATTTCTTTGAGCGGGTGATGGGAATCGAACCCACGTGTCGAGCTTGGGAAGCTCGCATTCTACCATTGAACTACACCCGCGTGCCCGGCGAAATGTCGGCGCGATATAGCATCGGAGCAAGCTCCGCGCAAGGGGGATCGAAAAGGCCTTTTCATCACCCCAGGCGGCTGGTAATTGGATAATATCTGACCGAAAGGAGTCTCTATGCAATTCATACTCTTGGGACTTTTGGGTGCGGCGGCCGGCGTCTTCTCCGGGCTCTTCGGCCTCGGAGGCGCCGCCGTAGTGGTGCCCGCCCTCGTGGTTCTCTTCGGGTTCAGCCAGCACTCGGCGCAGGGGACGTCGCTTGCCATGCTCCTGCCGCCGATAGGCCTGCTAGCAGTCTGGCGCTACTGGCAGGCAGGGTATGTGAATGTGGGCGTCGCGGTCGTACTCGCGATCACGTTCTTCGTAGGCGCGGCGGTCGGTGCGCACTTCGCGGTTCAAGTCCCCCAGATCCTGATGAAGCGGCTCTTCGGAAGCGCGCTGGCCATCATCGGCATCCTCATGATCGTCTCTGCACGGTAAATTATTCGCTGCGAGAACCTGATACACCCACCGACGACGGACGGCCGATACCCATGCGAAATATCGCAACTTTCGATGAAATCTGCCGATAATAGAAAGGACTGATGGATAGCTCCGGCTGTCTGTCCGTCAACTTATGACTTTGTCTACGCTTACAGTAAACCTGCCCCTAATGGGCGCTGGATGGAGCAGCGACCTGTTTGAAGCAGGCATCTCCGATGCCGAACCCATGCAATCGGAGGGGGCCGATCACTCACTCCTGCATTTCGAAGGAGACGGCCCATCCGTTCAGCTCGCGCTGCCGATGCCGAGCGAGTCCGCTGCCGTAGTGGGTATCTGGAAATATCTCGAAGCCGGCGATCGCGCGGCTGTCTCAGATGAAGGCGAAAATGCGGCTTCCGCATCAACCGGCATCTCTGCCGCAGAAAAGGAGGCGGCCGTAGCCTGGGCGTTTCGCCTTGCCTTGCCTCACTTGGAATCTGAAACACACACGCTGATCGAGAGGATCAAGTCCAGCGGCAAGCTCGATCTCGCCTACGATGCCATGCGGGTCGGCGGCATCCTCAATCGATTTCTGGCAATGCGCTACTTCGACGATGAACATCCTTTTTGCGAAGGCAAGGATGGCGATGTGAGGTGGTATGAGAACAACCCCCTGCTTGAGGAAGGACGCGCCGTTGATATACTTGCACCGAATTGCGTGACCTTAAGCGTCTTGAGCATCTATACGCCGGACTTTCTTACGGCGCTGCTTGAGCGATCTGAGACGATCTACGATCTCATTGCCTGGGCAAAAGAGGTGGTCGATTTTCTGCATGAACAACAACATGAAATCGACCATTACGATCATGCGTCACTGATGTCGTTGTTTCCAAAGCTCTTCACGAAGGCAAGGTCGATCGATGATCTTAAAGCTATCAAGCGCGTCATGCGATTTTATGAAGGTCATTCTGAATGCCTGCGCTGGTATGAAACCTATCTCTCTACCATCATTGAAATGGGGCAGGCTCTGGATCAGATCATGGCGATCCACGATGCATTCGCCCCCGTTATCGCTGATTATCATCGACGGTTCGAAGGGGATAAGCGGTATGGCGGCGCTGGCATATTTGCCACGCAATGCCTCGTACAAGTGCTCAAGACAAACGCCGGCATTGAGGATATGAGAGATGCAGCAGCAGCGATCAACGATTATTCAGCGCGCTACGGCCATCCAGGACTCTACGCCCACGATGTCCTGCCCTATCTTTTGACGAGCGATCGGACACGGCATGAATGGAAGGCGTGGGACAACGAAATCAAGTCCATCATGACAAGCCGTAGCGCTTTTCTTGCGTCCAATGACGCCTGTAATGGATATCTTCTCGCGGCGCTCTTCAGATCTCTGCCTGGATGCAATAAACCGGAGGACTTGAGGGAATGGGATGCCGTTATCTTTGCCCATGCAGAAAAGCATGCAGGGCGCCATGGCGGACTCGATCATTACCTGAAATCATATAACGATCCTGTCCCATTGCTTGTCAGCACATGTAAGACCACAGGTGAATTGCAGACCATGTTCGGCCTGGCCGAGGATTATGCCCTTCGTTTCGGCGATAACCCGGCGCGCTACGTGACTGCTGTGCTTTCGACGCTTCTGACGATGAAGGGAGGAGGTGTTGAGCATGCAAAGGAATGGGACCGGCTGGTCAAGGCTTCTTTGGAAAGACATGTCTCCAACGGAGGAAAAGCGGGCAAGGTGCCGCACCTTGCAATAAGGGGGCTTCTTTTGACGGCGCCTGATGCCGATGCCTACGATGCATGTTTTGACGAAGTATCCAGCTTTTTGCTGAAGCTCCGACCTCTGCACAGTCTTGAGAATTTTGAATATGGTATAATGGATCTCATCATGGGGGAGGGACACGTTGAAGGCATTCATGTTGCACTGGATCGTATGCTTGGCTTTGCAGAGAAATACGGCTCGGTAGCAATGGCTTTTAATATCTATAAGAAGTGTACGACGGCTTACGCTCGAGCGCGGGGGAATAGGGGTGGCGATGAGGGCGATCTAATAACGGAGGAGGCATTGGAACTTGTCGGTCTGCTCCTCGAGAGAATTCCGTCTCGTCAAGCAACGAATGCCGTCGACATTCTCTCGAGTATAGAACGCCTTTACAGGGATATGGGGATTCGAAACGCCTACCTTGCAATAAAGGAATATATTTCGAGGACGCTTGAGATTGATCAACACGATTTCGAAGAAACTCAACGTGCGCTCACTTCAATAAAACAACGAGGATGGGCCCCAAAAGGCCATGATTGCGCAGCGACCGTCCGTGAATTCGCGCATTATCTGCGTTTCCAGGCTTCGGTAGCTGAACAAAGAGGTGGGCGGTGGAGGGATGACGTGGAAGTGATGCTCCCCCGTAACCGCGACGAGATCCTCATGAGCCTGAATCTTCAACGGATTGAAGGACTGCAGTGGTATGTCCAGGGGATACAAGGCATCCCTTTGGGCTCATCGCCTCAGATCCAGCGTCTCAGGGAACTGGCCATAGGAATCAGCTCCATCATTGATGGCAATCCTGGTGGAACTTTTCGACAGACAATCCACAACCACCCATCGCGGACAAATGCGGACATGATCCGGCAGCGGTTGAGCGAGGCCAGGGTAGATGAGCGTCTTCGCGATCAGCCGGTGATCAATATGCTTGAGGAGGCCTTGCGGCTGGCCGAGGAGTTCTATGAGGCGCGGCTGAATCTCCATGAATCTCGTCAGGAGCTCAGCCCTACAACAGAGGACGCGCTTGTCTTTCCGACCACAGACAACCCTACGCTCGCTGAGATCGCGGCACTCGCGGTTTCCGTGAGAAGGCTTTGGGATGAGCAGCGCACGGCCACGTTCGTCTTTCCCTCAACGGAGCTCTTGAAACTGATCAGGCTCAGCATGGCGCTGCAGCGCCATGCGTTTGCAGCGTGCGCCGTGTCGGAAGGAGACATCGGGTCTGCGGTACAGGCGAGGAACATGGCCGCGCTGATCAACGTGCTCTATGGCAGCGGTTATGGCGATGATGGCTGGCTTGCGGTGGCGCATCGGCTCGAAAATCTGGCTTCGAAGTGGAATGCAGATCCAAAAGCTTCCGCGCGCGATCTGAAACTTTCTGCTGCGTTGGCGCACGCGATGGTGCTCGACGTGCAGCGTTCCTATCACGATCACCTCGATCCGCTCGTTACGCAATACGGGGTGCAGCTCGGTCTCGATGAACGCGACCGCGCCCTCTACACCTCTGAGCAATATCGTTCCATGGCGGTTTATCAGCTGGCGGAGCATGTGAGGTCGCTTGGCATACGCGGTGGAAATCAGGAAATCGCGGCGAAGGTGATGACGATGCTTCCAAGGCCCATAGCGCGGCCTCGCTTCGAGGTGCATTTTTACGATGATCCCCGGTTTCCGGCCGACCTCCGGGAGGTCGGCGGCAAGGCCGAAGGCCTGCAATTCATGACGAGAGTTGTACCGGAACATGTGCCTTCAGGCATTGTACTCCCAACACGACCGGCAGGAGAAAAACTGACTGCCGAGGCAAGGGCCGCTATCTCGCAGGCCGTAAAACAGCTTGAAGCCAGGACAGGGAAGAGACTCGGCAGGGATCTCTTTGTCTCCGTACGTTCAGGGGCCGCGATCAGCATGCCGGGGCAGATGAAGACGGTGTTGAATCTGGGTTCAGAGCAAGAGATCATTGCCGCAGTGGAGGATGTTTACGCGAGCTGGGGGAGTGATGGGGCAAACGCGTATCGGCTCGCCAATGGCATCCCGGATGAATTCGGCACGGCAGTGAATGTCGTGGAGATGGTCGATGGCAGAACGGACGGGATGAGTGGCTCCGGGATAGCATCGAGCGACGGCAATGGCGTGCGCATAGTATATGGACGACAGGTTCAGGGCGATCAACTCGTGAGCGGCGCGCATCTTGGCAACGATCCGCTGCCCGGCAAAGAAGTTGAGACAGCGCTGCGCCGGTTAATCGCGCGATTTGAAGAAATGCGCGGAGGGCCTGTAGAGGTTGAATTCACTATCGAGTCCGGAAAATTGTGGCTCCTCCAGATTCGTAAAGCGCACCTCGAGACACATGAGGATGCAGGTGGGCTCGATGTCGGCGATGCACAGCCGATCTACGAGGGCCCGTCCGGAATCGGCAGGCCGATCTCAGGCCAGATTGCCCTCGGCATCGAGGAAATCGCACGGATCGCAGAGAGCGGAGGTTTTGCCATCTTTGTGACGGAGAATCCCGATGCCGGTGAAAGTACTGCATCGGCGCTGGCCGCCGGCGCCTTGCTCGTAAGCGGCGGCAATGCGCTTTCGCATCTCTGGGCCGTGGCCAGGAGCATGAATCTCCCCATCATGATCGTGCCGCCGCTGGCGGTCGATCGCGACCAGGGCTCGATCACTATCGGCGACCAGCGTTTTTCATCCGGAGATCCGATAACAATCGATCCGCCCAGTGGTCGCATCTTCCGCGGTCATTTTTAGAACGATCCATCACTCAAATCTGACGTTACTTTGCAGATTTATCTCCGTCTGGAATTTTTGACCTTGGGGAACTCCGGCCGAGGATCTGTTGATGATATGAATCCACTACTGTCCAGCTTAATCATGCGTTTTAACATCCCCCTCCTTTGTAAGGAGGGGCTGGGGGAGGTAGATCAAGGGTTTCCCAGGGTCTACCCCTCCTAACCTCCCCTTACAAAGGGGAGGGATTTGAAATTCAAGTTACAAACGAGACGTAATGTTTTCCAAGCGTTACACGCGATTTCGTCGCTATTTCAGGTCGAACCGGACAGTTAGGCGTTTATCCTTTGATAACGCCTAAAGGCCTTAGCTTTGCGACCTTCTTCGAAATCCCGGCGCCGACGACCGCGTCCACGACATCCGCCACGTCCTTGTACGCCTCCGGGACCTCTTCGACCACGGTCGCGCGCGATGCGCCGCGCACGATGATGCCCTTATCGAGCAGCTCGCGCTCTATGTCTCGGCCGCGGCAGATGCGCTTTGCCTGATGCCTGCTCATGAGCCTGCCGGCGCCGTGGCAGGTGGAGCCAAAGGTCTCCTCCATCGCGCGGTCAGTGCCCACGAGCACAAATGAATATCGCCCCATGTCGCCGGGTATGAGCACCGGCTGCCCGATCGAGCGATATACCGCCGGCACCTCCGGGTGTTTTGCCGGGAATGCGCGGGTCGCGCCCTTTCTGTGCATGCAGAGCCGCCGCGACACGCCGCCGACCATGTGCTCCTCGAACTTTGCGATGTTGTGGCACACGTCATAGACAGGCGATATGCGGATATCCGCCGGCCCCATTCGAAGCGCGTGCATGAGCGCCTCGCGCACCCAGTGCGTGATCATCTGCCGATTCGCAAACGCAAAGTTTGCAGCCGCGGCCATCGCAGCGAAATAATGCTGCCCCTGCGGGGAGCCTATCGGCGCGCAGCAGAGCTGTTTGTCCGGCAGCTCGATGTGATACTTGCGCGATGCAGCGAGCATGATTTCGATGTGGTCCTCGCAGACCTGGTGCCCAAGCCCCCGCGATCCCGTGTGAACCATGACCACGAGCTGGCCCGGAAACAGACCCATGACGTTTGCGGCCTGCTCATCATAGATCTCTGAAACCTCCTGCACCTCGACAAAGTGGTTCCCGCTTCCGAGCGTGCCGAGCTGATCGCGGCCGCGCCCCTTTGCATGCTCGCTCACTGCCTGTGGGTCCGCGCCGGAAATACACCCGTGCGCCTCTATGTGATCGAGGTCGTTCTCGTCACCGTATCCGCGCTTCACCGCCCAGCCGGCGCCCTCCTTGAGCACCTGCTTGAGATCATCCGGACCAAGACGGAAGTTCTTGTGATGCGATCCTATGCCCGTTGGTATGTCGCGAAATAGCTGATTCACGATCTCGCGTATTTTTGGCGCCATATCGCGCGCCAGGAGCTCCGTGCGCAGGAGCCGCACACCGCAGTTGGAAACGACAAACCCATCGGCGATGAAATTGTGATCAGGGTGATCCACTGTGAAATCATAGACCGGCCCATCATAAGGCTCCTCATCCACCGCGATGACCGTTTCCCATACGCAGCCACTACTGCCCAGGCGCACAGTTGAATGCTCGACGAATTCCTCGAATGTCGTGAACCCCTCGGCGACACGAACTCTTGAATTACGTCCGTGCATGGAACGCACAACGAATGAAAAATTTGGAGCCCAGTTGCCAAAATAATCGTGGACGGACCTGGCGTCCGTACCTGTCATCTTATAATATGCCCTTATATTATCGGATACCTGCTCTCTCCAATCGAGATGTTTCTCCTTGGCTTTGAGATATGCGGAGGCCAATGCGGCCCTTGCCTGTCGAAGACGATTATATTCGAAACCGACCCTCGCATAGAGATTGATAATGCTCTCATATCTGCTCGACATTATAAGACGAAGCCTGCAAGAACGCTTCCTCGTCTTGCCTATGTGTTCATAGCGACTTGAAATCTTCTGCGTCTTGACACCAAACTCAGACAACATCTTGGAGAGCTGGACAAGAAACTGTCTTCCGTTCTCCAGAAGATCCTCCTGCTTATTCATGTCCAGCACAGGGCAGAGGAAGTTATGTCCGTGACCTTTTATGGTCTTCGGAGTGCTGAGTTCGGCCCCAAACAAGGAAGCCAAGAACAACCTTTTTTGCCACAACGGTGCACTTCTGATCCAAAGCGGCACTTCATAAGCAGTTGCTACTTTTTTGCCCACTGGGACCCCGAGGGCAGTCATAATCAGGCCGAACGATGCGCTGCCTACATAAAAATAATCTTCGCGGCGATCAAAACAGCAAATGTTATACATCGTTTCGATTTGATGCCGACGATCGCGGGAATAAATAATAGAAGGGGAAAATCCTATGGCCTGGATATCCTGTCTTATCGATTCGAGATCCTCCCTTTTCCCATAAAATGCAGCCCTGTAGCGGTTCCTCGTGCTATCAACATAGAGAGTGCCATCGCCGAACAAATAACCAATGATCTTGATCAAATAGGGAAGCTGCCAGGAATCATAGCGAAGCGGCAACAGGTCGATCTTCTTGAAGAATTTCATAATCTGCTGAACTGCACTGCCCGAGCTTCCCTTGCCAATTTGATTCGACAACTCAATGATATTTTTTTCATCAACCAAGATGTCGTTTGAAGGTTTTTCATACTTCACACCCTCGAAGTGATAAATTGCCGCCTCATCCCCTTCGCCCATATTGCCGATGGGCACCATTCCATCCGGTGTTAGGATGGGGTGATCTCTCGTAGCCAAGATGACCTTTCCTGACTCCGTTGTAAGGCGTATCAATGTTCCATCTGATTTTCTCTCAAGAAATCTCACCACCGCCGCGGATTTCACTTCGCTTCCATTCGCCAAGCAGCGAATGTTCACCGGTTGATGGAGAGACTTGTAGGACTCAATCGAACGACGGTACCCGCAATGGTCCATTATATCGGCATTTGCCGGCAGGCAGTTGATGTCATACCCAACTCCGCCAGGCGATATCACGCCTTCATCCGCATCGAACGCTGCAACTCCGCCAATACAAAATCCGTATCCCCAGTGAATGTCCGGCATCGCGAGCGACGCTCCGACTATCCCCGGGAGACACGCCACGTTCATCACCTGTTCCAGCGATTCGTCGCCGCGGATGTCGTCCAGCAGCTTTCTGGACGCATAGACGATCCCGTCCACGCGCATGTTGCCGTGCTTCCGAATGCGCCACGCGTAATCGTGTATTCGTTCGAGTTCCATCTGGCTGACAGAATGGCACTGCTGATATTTATTGCAAGGCGCTTCTCAATCCTGGCGCACGCGAGAGGGTAATGCATCTAATGCCCGGCCGGCCGCGCTCCTCACTTTCCTGTTTCCCGTTTTCATCTTCATATGCAGCATCATCACGGGATGATGCCGATATTCCGGCTCGAGATACGGAACCGCTTCTCCCACCGCTGTTATCGCCGCGCACTGCGCGGGCACATATGCGTCGTTGCAGAAGTCTTCAATCGCAAGGACCCAGTCCAGGCGATGCTCCGGGGCGAGGAGCGCCACACATCTTCCCAACACTAGAATCGCCCTTGCCTTGATGCCGCCGTCGGGGTCGTCGAGATAAGGCCCCAGCGCATGCATCATTTCCCGGATTTTCCCGTCATCAAGACCCTGATGAAAATCTATTGTCAAAGGAGATAACCCGTCGAACAGGATATCCTCCGGAGATTCGTTGTACGCCGATGACAGTCTACTCGCCCGTTCCTTCTCAATTTCCGACTGCGTGATATTCAGCAGGGCCTGGTGCCTCTCCACGCGGCGGGCCCTGTTCAAGAGCCGGAGCATCACTCCGATCAGAAGCATTCCCGTGAGGCAGAGGCCGCCGGCGAAGAATATTTCTTCGACTGAAGACAAACCTTTGGATGAGCCGGATGGACCAGCATCCTGCACGCTCGTCGAGTTGCCCCTCAGGCTGGAAAGAGCGGAAATAGCGCCAAAACGGGAGAGGGCCGGCTTCGAAGAGTGCGACCCGACGCTGACATACTCAGTGACATGGAGATAAGCGGGTTGCTCAAGGGCGCTTTCGTCGAGTGCATAGGAGGCATCTGCAGATTCCGCGGCGGAATGTGCGATGTCGGACAGCTCCGCGGCGAACATGGTCGAGGAAGGCAGGGCGAAGAGGCTTAGCGCTGACATATGCCCCCTTCAAAGGAAAAGGGACGAAGCCCTTGGCCCGTCCCCCATGTCGCAGCAATACAGACCGGCGCCGGTTGCGGCAAGCGAAAAAGAAAAGTAAAAAAGGCCCCGCGGCGAACCGCGGGGCCTTTGCAATATGAGCGCTCACTCGCTCCGGCTTCACGTCTGAGTTCTTGTGCTGGGAATCTTTTACGGCGTCTGAGTCGTCGCCGGGGCTGGAATGCGTAAGCGCTCCGGAGAACTCTTCGGTATGGCATCGTCCAACTGCTGGAGATATGCATTAGCCTTCTTCTGGTCGAACTTGATCTTCGCCTTATCCGCCATCTCGCTGATGCCCTTAAGGGCGACATAGGCGTCGGCCCGATCCTTGTCCGTGGCGTTCGAATCCTTGAGGAGTTTATCCGCAAGCGCGATGGCCGCGCCGATGCCCTTGGTGATGAGCGGCTGTTGCAGTCCCTTCACCGCGTCTACCGCCGCCTTATCGATATATCCGTCCTGCACGAACTGATCGAGATCGGCCATCCCCGAACAATCGGGGCCGAATGCATAGAGCACCTTCCAAATATCGTTCGCATTCGCGGGCTGCGCGTTCTTCGCCCGGTTCGCTTCCCTGTAGAGATCGCTGCCCACTCTCTTGACCAGGTTTCCAAGGCTCGTCTTCATGACCGCGCTCAGGAGATTTGCCCCCTTGAGCACGTCGCCAGCCAGGCGGACGTTGCGAAGCGCCCCTCCGAAATCGCTTTGGATTCGGAGACTGTCTGCCTGCATGACTCCGGAGAAATAGTTTGCGATCACGGGCAGCGAGACACCCTGAAGCGGCTGATTTCCCAACTCGGTCTTCACGGCATTCACGAACCGAAGCTTCTCCTTCATGTCGCAGACCGCCCCGTTCGAGAATCTGAGCTGATCGCCGGCATCGAGCTTGTCGTCGCAGCTGATGATGCTCCGGTCCTTCATCACGTAAATCATGGGGTCTTTATTGCCCGCGCAACGCGGAATCGGGTCTGCCATCGGATGCCTCCCTGTTTGTACGATCAGCCTGTTTATCGCAGATTTTCAGAGAAAGTTGCGTAGTTTTTCCATTACCCCGCGCTTTTGACAGGAACCATTTAAACTGCCGGAGAAGCCTAATCCTGGGGATGTACCAAGGCTTAGGCTCCACCAGCAAGGCTGGCGCTTAAACCCTTACGGTGTTGGGGCATACAATCTCTTCTCCGCGTCCGAGCCGATATACCTCTTCTTCCACGCATCCATCGAGAACGGCTTTCCTGTCTGCTGCTTTATGAATTCGTCCCAGCGATACAGCTCGCCCTGGGCGAGGAAGTCCTTCATGAGCCAGTCGCCGAGTTCCCTGCGGCCGTAGAAGCTCTTTGCCCCGGCGGCGCCCACGCGCTCGTCGAAGAGCGCGGCGAAGGAGGAATTGGCGATCCTGCCGATCGCGTAGTTGGAATAGTAGAGCGGCGGGACGACGGGGATGTGATACTTCGCCAGGGCGTCCGGCTCCTTCCAGTTAGCGGGCCTCGCGAGGAACTGATTTTTCTCCCTGCATTCCCACCACGTATCGCCGATATCCGCGTCCGGGTTCCCGTAAAACGCGCGCTCGAAGCAGTAGATCGCGGCAGACCAGCGCAGGAAGATGAGCTGATCGACATAGTTGATGAGATCGGTCGCGCCCTCGGCCTCTTTCGCCTTCTCCACCGGCACGCCCAGGTGAGTGAACCAGTCCGCGGTCTCGGTCTGCCCCTCCATGAGCATGGCGAACGCCTCGGTGAGCATTGTGGGCTCGCGCAATAGATACGGGATCTGCTTGTTCGCGAGTATCGCCTCGTAGTTTATGTCGTGCGCGAGTTCGTGCACGAGGGTCGAGGCCTCCGAGGACTTGGGCGGCTTCGGCGGCTTGGGCAGGTTCATGATCAGCACGGAGCTCCCCGGCCTGTCCGGATCGAGCAGCCACGCCACCGCATGCGGGTTTTTGCCAGGCGCGGGATATAGACTCGAGTTATTTATGATCCCTTGGATATCCACTCCCATGCTCGCATAGAAGTCTATCGTCTTGTCCACGACCGTCTTTGAATCCACGCCCTTGTAGAGCGAATCCAGATCCACCTTTCCGAAAATAGCGGTCGGCGCTTCCTGGAAGAACTCGTTCTGATAGTGCCACGGCTGCAGCTCGCCCACCTTTATGCCGTAGCGCTCTGCAAGGCGCGGGTCGATGTATTCCTGTTTGAGTTTTCTGAACTGCTCATCCGTGGCGTTTGCGACGTCCTTGTAGAATTTATCCAGCATCTCGAGGCTCATCTCATTCACCTCTGCCTCGAGCTCCAGCGCGTTCTTGTATCCGAGAACGCGCGCGATCTCGTTGCGCAGCTTCACGACATCGCGGTAGTCCTTTTCCAGCACCCCCCCCACCTTTGACTGCGACTTCCAAACCTTCTCGAGCGTGGCGCTGTCGGTCGACTCCGCGAGTATGTGCGCAACGTCCACCGGCGTGAGCTTCTTGCCGTTAAGCTCCGCGCGGTAGTCGTTGAATCCCTCCTCTAACCTCTTCTCGAGTTCGGTGAGCTTCTCGAGTTTGTCCGCAGGCACCTGGTTGGGCAGGTGTCCCAGATAGAGGACCTCGACCTGACGCCGCACCAGAGGGTCGATTATCCTCTGGCGCGCCTTGTACAGATCCTTGAGCCTTGCAAAACGCTCCGCGTCGCTACTGAGTTTGCGTATCTCGAGCTCCAGCTCAGCCTGCTCAGCTGACGCCTTCTTGTCCCCGGTCGTGTCGTATCTGTACCACGCCTTGCGCAGTCCCAGATCCAGCGGCTTGTACTTTGCCATATACTCGTCGATCACCGCCCTCGCCTCGCTCTCCATGGCCTTTGCATCCTTTCGCGCCGCCTGCGCCGCTGCGATCCAGCACAGCACTGCGATCCCCGCAACCGCGGCAACCGATAGCATAAGACTCTTCTTCATCTTCATCCCGTTCTCCTGTTCTCGCTAACGCCGCAACTACCACCCCTCCCCTTTGTAAGGGGAGGTTGGGAGGGGTAGATCAAGATCTACCTCCCCTAACCCCTCCCTGCCTGCCGGCAGGCAGGCTTACAAAGGAGGGGGAATAAGAAGGCGGTAGCGAGACGAATAAGACAGCCGTTGCTTCATCATTTACCATACAGCCTCTGATACTTCCAATACGACGTCATCACTTTTTTTACATAGAGATTCGTCTCGTCGTACGGAATCTCCTCTATCCACTGCTCGATGTCCGTAAACGATCCATTGCTGAGCCACCGAGCCACCGCCTCCTCGCCCGCGTTGTAAGACGCCGCCACCGCGGCGGAGTTGCCCGGGAAGAGGCGCGCAAGCTTGCCCATGTACGCGACTCCGTACGAGATGTTCTCAGCCGGTCTTGCCAAATCTTCTTTGGATGGATCCCCGCTGCCGCCCCGCTCCTTTGCGATCTTGCCCGCGGTGGTGGGCATGAGCTGCATGAGCCCCACTGCGCCTGCGGGAGATACGACCGCGGGCCTGAACGCGGACTCGTTCTGCATGATCGACCACGCGAGCCTCGGGTCTATACCTTCCTGTGCTGCGGCCCGCTCCACCGCCGGCGCATATGCCTTTGGATACGCTCCCTCCCAGACAAAGCGGGCAAAGCCGTCCCGGCCCGGCGGATCGTCGAGCACGTTCTTGTATCTCGTCTTGGCCATGGAGTAGGCGATATCGTTTGCAAAGTTGCGCTGCGCCAGGGCCATGATCTCCTCAGCCGAGCCGTCGCCTTCCCTCGCGGCCGCCCTGACCTCGCGCGCCGCCTCGTCGTGAAGCCCCAGCCGGTCGAAGAATGCGGCGCGGCCTATATGGCCCGATCCGCCCTCCTGTCCCGGAGGATCCGAGCGCCCACCTTCCGGCCACGCGTCGCGCACCGCCGAGAACTCAGCGGTACTCCTGCGCTCACCCGCAAGCACTCGCCCCGAAAGTTCCGCGTAGTACCCCCCCGAGTGCTCCTGGATTATCTTTCTGTAGATCTCCTTTGCCTCGCCCGCCCGCTTGAGATGTTCGAGAGAGCGCGCCTTCCAGTACTGCACCCGGTCGTCGATCCCCTCGCGCTTTGCGCCGGACTTCAAGAGCGAATCGAACGCCTGCACCGCTGAAGCGAAATCACCCTGCATGTAGTAGCACCAGCCGGTGTACCAGCGCGCCATGAACGCCTCGCGCCCCGCGCCGCGCATGGATGCAGCGCGATCCCAAAGCGGTATCGCCTCCGCGTATTTTCCCTCGTCCATGTGAAGGAACGCGATCTTGTACGCCATCTGGGCCGCGCCGCGCGAGCCGGGCGGCATGCGATCCATCATCCCCTGCCTTATCGCCAGCGCCTTGGCGTAGTCGTTCTTCTTCATGTAGGTGGTCGCGAGCGTGGCGAGCAGGTCGTCAGTGAACGCGCCCGCGGATGGGTCCTTCCTCAGCTCCTCCATGAGCGCGATCGCCTCGTCATAGCGGTGCGTCCACCGATAGCAGCGCGCGAGCATCCACTTGGCCCTCGCGCGGTCCGACGAGTCGAGCCCGCCGTGCGCCAGGATTTTCTCCAGCCGCGCCGCCGCGTCTGCCCA
>JBBAAC010000042.1:0-14811 GCA_041658465.1 bacterium
ACGGCCTCGGGCGAGTGGAGTTACGGCGATGTCGTGCTGCTCTTCCGCGCAATGACAAGCTCGGATATATATGAGAACGCCCTGCGCAAGCGCGGCATTCCCTGCACCTCCTCCGGCGGCAGGAGTTTCCTCGAGAGGCGCGAGGTGGCGGATCTCATCGCGGCAACGAGGTACGCGCAAGACCCCGGCGACTCCGTGGCGCTCCTGACGCTCCTCCGCTCGCCCGTCGCAGGGCTCTCGGACGACGAGATCGCGCTCATGGCCGGCAAGGATGGCCGGGGTCTCCCCTCCGCGATCGAAAAGGACGAACGCCTCTCTCTCGTCTGCGAACTGCCCTCCATGGCGGCCCACATGAGGCCGTCGGAGATCATGCGCCGCGCTATAAACGAGGCAGGGCTCGAGGTCTTGTGGTCGAGGCTCGATCCCTCGGGTGCCGCGAACATGAACATGGATCGGCTCGTCACCATAGCCCGCGACCTCGAGCGGGAGATGCCAACGACGCTCGCCAATTTCAACTCGTTCATGAAGGAGATGCGCGCGCGCGGCGGCAGGCTCGGCGATTCCCCCGCCGGGACGGAATCCGGCAATGCCGTGCGCCTCATGACCGTGCACGCCGCAAAGGGGCTGGAGTTCCCGGTCGTATTCCTGCCCGACCTCATGAGGTCCATGCCCAGAAACAAGAACCACTATATATTCTCCAGGGGAGACGCGGGCAGCGGCTCTGGCATATCATTCAAGAAGCGAAACCCTGACCAGCCGTTCGGCAGCCGCATTGCGACCGATCGCTTCACAAAGTTTATGGACGAGGAGGCGCTGCGCGATGAGAAGGAGTCCAAGAGGCTCCTGTACGTGGCGATGACGCGCGCCAAGGGCGCGCTCGTATTCCCCATGCACGACGGGATCAAGACAAAAGGCACGTGGCACGAGTGGATGGGAAAAACCCTCAGGGAGCACGGCGGCAAAGAGATCGCCCTGCGTGTCGAAGCGCCAGCCCCGCGGACCAGCGAGGCCGAAGGCCAGGGCATTGCCGGAGTAGATCTGTTGAGCCCCCCTGCCCAGCGCGCGCGCGCGAGCTCCAGCAGACTTCTTTCGGTCTCCGCGCTCGACTCCTACAGCATCTGCCCCATGCTCTACTATCTCAAATACGTGCTCGGGCTTCCCGCGAGCGAAGTGACCAGGCGCGATACCGGCCGCATTGAGCCCAACGTGTACGGATCGATCGTGCATGCGATGCTCGCGCGCGCTACGGACGATGCCGGCGAACTAATCGCGGTCGCAATCTCAGAGGGCCTCGCGAACGGAGTCGATGTGAACGAGCGGAGCGCGAAGGAGCTTGTCGCGGACGCAAAAAAGGCGATCGAGCTGGCGCACAGAGGCCGCATTAGCGTGGGATTCAGGGAACTGCCATTTGAGCTGACGGCTGAGGGAAGCATCATCTCAGGGACCATCGACTGGCTCCTCCCGGTCAGCGGCGGTTTCGAGGTGATAGACTTCAAGACGGGCCTTAAAGAGATGGCAAAGGCAGAGGCGCGCGCGGAGCAGTACGAGATGCAGATGCAGGCGTACTCGTTGGCGGCCGAGGCGATCACAGGCGGCCGCGTCCTCGCGACAAACCTCGTATTTCCCTCCGCCGGACTGACCCTCAGGCGCGAAATGGACGACACGCGCAGAACGGAAGCCAGGGAGAATATCCGCAGGATCGTGGGCGGAATCGAGGCATGCGATTACGCGGTGGCAAAGTCACCCCCGTGCGCGAGCTGCATTTTCCACAGGAACGGGATGTGCTGGGAGGACAGGATGAGAAAACGCGGCCGCTCAAAAAAGGCGATTTCAGGCTCGGATTAGGATATAAGGCTACGATGATGGACAGCAGGATCAAGGAAATCATCTCGAAAGCCGGGGATGCCGCGCTGGCAAGGGACGAGGCCGCGCGTTTTGAGCTGGCCTATGCCGAGGCAGCGGGCCAGCCGTTTGCGTGGGATGGGGCGGCTGCCCTTGCACATATTTTCGGAAACAGCCGGGCCCTTGCCGAGCGGCTCGTCGCGCACCCTGACTGGGCGGACGCCATTTCGCGCTCGCCGTACGCGCGGGCGCGCAAACCTGTGGACGCGATGCGCGCGGAACTGGAGCGCGAGATCGCCGCGGCCGCTCCCGCGGGAGACGAAGGCGCTTTCATGCACTCGCTGCGCATGTTCAAGTACCGCGAGATGATCCGCATAGCGGCCAGGGACATAGCGGAGGAAGCGCCGGTCAAGGAACTCATCTCCGAGTGGAGCGATACGGCGGATCTTTGCATCGACGCCGCGTATGCGAGGGCTCACGTGACACTCGCTGCGAAGTACGGCCCGCCCATGATTCGCGGGACGGATCGGCCGGCGGAAGAGTGCGCTGGGTGTGTCGTGGCCCTGGGCAAGCTGGGCGGCCGCGAGCTGAATATGAGTTCCGACGTCGACCTGCTCTTCCTCTACAGCTCGGACGAGGGGATACCGCGCGGCGAGGGCGGCAGCAGGCTCTCGAACCACGAATTCTTCGTGAAGCTCGCCGAACTCGTCACGAAATTTCTCGCTCTCGTCACTCCCGACGGGTTTGTGTTCCGGGTCGACCACGAGCTGAGGCCCGAGGGGCCGCAGGGCGCCTTGGCCAACTCGCTCGACGCAGCGGAACGCTACTACCAGTACTTCGGACGAGACTGGGAGCGGCAGGCCCTGATCCGCGCGAGGCCGGTGGCCGGCGACCTCTCTCTCGGCGATGCCTTTGTCCAGGCCGTGCGCCCGTTTGTCTATCGAAGGCACATCTCCATCTCGGACATCTCCCACATGAAGGAGATGAAGGAGAAGATGGAGCAGTCCGCGATGCGACGTCAGCCTTCGTTCGACGTCAAATTCAGCGCAGGCGGGATCCGCGAGGCGGAGTTCCTGGTTCAGGCGATCTGCCTGCTCTTCGGCGGCAAGCGGCCGGCGCTGCGAGTGGCAAACACATTCGAGGCGATCGAGGCCCTCTCGAGCAACGGGCTCATGCATCCGTTCGGCGCAAAGACGCTGACCGAAGCCTACGCCTTCCTGAGGCGCATGGAGAACATGATCCAGGTCGCCGACGAGGTGCAGACGCACCGCCTGCCTGCGGACGAGGCCGGGCTCGAAGCGCTCGCGCGGCGCATGGGATATCGCGATGCGGACGCGGACGCCGCGGCTCAGCGCATGCATGAGGATCTCTCCCGGCACGCGCACAGCGTGGAGTCGCTCTTCCGCGCGATATTCAAGGCCGACTACGAGCGCAGCGAGCTCATGGAGGCCATACGCGACAACGCGTCGCACGCCTCGAACGAAGAAGAAGAGCTCGAGTCGCTGGCATGGTTCAAAAACCTGGAGGTGCGCCGCATCCAGCAGCACGACATGGCGGGCACGATGCCGCTGCGCCGCGTGCTCGAGAGGCTCACCCTTGCCGCGGAGGCGGTGCTCACGTGCGCGTGGGAGATGGCGGTTCAGCACATGGACGCAAGGTACGGCACCCCGCGCGACGCAGCGGGCGCGCACGCGGGCTTTGCTATCGTGGGCATGGGCTCGCTCGGCGCCGGCGAGGTGGATTACGGTTCCGACCTGGATCTCTGTTTCCTATTCTCGGGCGAGGGCGAGACGGACGGCAAGAAGCGCATCAGCAACGTCGAATATTTCACAAAGCTCGCCCAGAGGATCATAACCACGATCACCCTGCCCGGCCGGTATGGCCGCGCATATCTCGTCGACTCGGAGCTTCGGCCCTCGGGCAACGCCGGGACTCTCGTTGCGACACTCGATTCGTTCCGCGCCTATCATGCGCGCGAGGCGCACCTATGGGAGCGCCGCTCCCTGCTCAAGGCGCGCGTCATTGCAGGGGATCCGCAGTTTCTGGACGAGTCGCGATCTGCCCTCGACTCTATCGCGTTCGAATCGCCCATCCCTTTGATCGATGAAATCAAGGCCGAGATAGTTGCGCTCAGAAAGCGCACGATGGACGAGAGGGTCCGCGCCAAAGAGGACGCGATCAATCTCAAGATCGGCTCGGGCGGGCTGGCGGACGTAGAGGCGATCGCCCAGCTCAATCAGCTGTTTTACTCGGCAAACCGTCCGCCCCTGCACAGGCAGAATACATTCGATGTGCTGGACGCCCTGCACGATGAAAGGCTTTTGAGCGATAAGATGCACGAGGCGCTGGTGGATCATCTTTTTTTCTTCAGGCGTGTTATCTCCAGGGCCAGGCTCGCGGGTGGCCGCGGAGCGGACGAAGTGAGTTTCTCATCCCCGTTCATCGCGGCGCTGGCCGAACAGATGGGCTGCGCATCAGCAGAAGAGCTTCGCGCCGAGATCGAACGGCGTATGAATGAGGTGAGGAGTATTTTCGAAGATCAGCTGGCCTGACTAATCCAAAGCCCTCGCGCCGGTCCTCCGGCCGCCATTGCCTTTAGCCGCATCCGCGCCGGCCTTCCTGGGCGCTTCTTTGTCTGCTTCTGCAGGACCATGAACAGGATCGGGTGCAGCGACCGGCTGCGCCTCGGCCTCGATGGGGATATCTCGCAACGTCCATTCGATGCTGCCCTTCGCGTATTGATTGCGCCAGCAGTCGCGCAGCAGGATATCCTTCGCCCGCTGCGCCTGCTCGGGGTGATCGCGGGAAAGGACTTTGACGACATTCGCCAGGCTGGTAAAAAATACCTTTCCAAACTTCCCGTCCCACAGAGAATCGTTGAAAGACAAGCGGCCGATCGCATCGAGGAGCCCGACCGTCACGCCCTGCTTGAGCTTCAGCCCCCTGCCGTAGCCTTCCGTAAAGAGATCGTCCTTCACCGGCGGCGCCTCGTAAATCTTTGCCGCCTTCTCAAGCGCATTGCGAAAGCGCCGGTCGGTCACGATCCGCTCGTTGCTGATCAAGTAATGAATCTGCATGAACGACGCCTCGATCCATGGATCACGCAGGTGTTCGTCGGGACGCGGCCTCTGCTCGGCATATGAAGTCACAAGTGCAAGGCATATCTTAAAGAAGTCGTCCGAGAGTTGGGGCGTAGAGGCGAGAAAGTCGTTGAGCGAGCGTTCGATCCGCTTGGCATACGTCGCCGGATGCCAGAAATCCGAATATACGGCCACCTTGCTGGGCGCTGCCGTATATGCCCTCAGAAATCTGAGTTCGTTCTCGGAGAGGCCTTTGGCGTGCGCATCGATGAAGGACTTGAGCGTGTTCTCCGGGGATGACTCCCACTTCCTGCACGCGAACCACCTCAAGCCTTCCCACAGGGCCACGATGCCGACCACGACCGCGAGATCCGTGAGCGCCGGGTGCATCACACCGTTCAGGTGAAAAATCCCTTGATCAGCCGCGCTCGACGCGAGCGTCGTTGAAGTCGATGCTGGAGAGACATCTTTTTTCTGCAATGCGCCCAAGCCGTCCGCCGCGGCCTGCCTTAAAAGACCGTTCATGCGCAGATTCCCCGCGGCAGCGTCTATGCCCGCCCATACGGGCTCGGCAGGCGAGAAACTCTCCATCGCCTCATCGACTTCGGGGATGAGAAAAACCTCGGCATTTCCGAGTGCAACCAGGCTCGGGAATTGAGTCGTCGCGTTGCCAAATCCGCACAAGAAAGACATCGACACCTCCATGAGAAACAAAAAGACCCGCAGGACGTCTCCCCCCACGGGTCTAGTTTTTTGATCCGTTTCGCTGCTTATGCGTTACTCCGCAAAACCCTTTTCGACCTTCTCCAGCTCTTCCTTGCAGCGGATGCAGAGCTCAGCGACCGGCCGCGCCTCCAGCCTCTTCACGCCGATCTCTTCGCCGCAGCGCTCGCATACGCCGAACTCGCCGTCCTCGATCTTCTGGAGGGTCTTGTCGATCTTCTTGAGCAGCACGAGTTCCCGGTCCCGAAGCCGCATATTCAGCGTCTGGCCAGTCTCTGTGGAGGCCAGATCGACCTCGTCAGGCAGGTCGGCCTGCTCCACGGCCAGGGCACCTTCCCTCGCCTGTTCAGTAGCGTCCACGATGACCTTTCGGCGCTCCTGCAGAAGCTTCTTGAACCGCTCGATTTCCTTTTTCTTCATAATATATGCCCTCGCAAGGCGGGCAATATTCCGTAAATACCCCGCGGTGTCAACCGGAAAGAGCCCGAAAACACAGGGTCTTTCTTGCCTTGGACCCGCCCTGTCTGATACTCATGCCCCATGGCGAGGGAGCTTCAGAAGAGGCCTTTGAGCGTCGCTGAAATACTGGCCGACGGCAGGGATTCGCTCAAGCTGCGCGATGCGATACGCCGCTACCGCATCTGGGACCGCTGGGACGAGATTATGGGCAAGGCCGTGGCGGATTTTGCCCAGCCGGCAAGGTGGCGTGGAAAGACCCTGATCGTGCGCGTCGAACACCCGTCGTGGGTACAGGAGCTCACCTTCCTCAAGCCGCAGATGATGGAGCGCATCCGAACAATGCTACCCGAAGCCGGGGTCAAGGAGATCCACTTCGAGATCGGCCAGCTCCCCCCTCGCCCGAAGCACTCAAAGGCGGGTCGCCCCGCGGAGGAGCCGCAGCTGAGCGCGGATCAACAGGAATTCGTCGATCAGGTGACTCTGGAGATCAAGGACCCGGAGCTGCGCGAGGCGGCGACTCGAGCGATGAAAAAGGGACTCAGTGCCGGCCCACGCAATCCGTGATTGCGGCTGTGCAGCTTACGATCCCTCCGACCTAATCCGTCGTCCTCAAAAATAATTAGCAACTTTCCACAGCTCCCACCGAAAAGGTCGGTGACTCGAACAGCAGTCCCAATAGCTAGAAAGGAGTTTTATTATGCTTACGGATGTGATGCGACCAGTTCTGCCCTTCTCCGCAGATGTTTCAGGAAGCGCTCTCGACGGAACCGGGATATCGACGCTTGAACAAGAAGGAGCGCCTGTCACGGATGGCGAACTGGAAGAGACGGCAGGAGAGATGATGAGAAGCCAGGGAGGCACTGCCCCCGCAGCTCCGATCGCATTCTCCGCATTCGCCGCAGATTCTGGCGCGAGCGCGGTGCGATCTGCAGCAAAATTCAGTCGCTCCTCGTATCAGTTCGCGACTCAGGGCGCAGGCAAAGGTGGTCAAACGCAGCCCTCGGCTGCCGATGCCCTGCAAACCAGTCGGCGTGATGCAGCTATCAAGAGGATAATGGAAACAGGCGGTGATCCGAGCAAACTATCGGGCGACACATATTACAAATTGCTGGGAGTCAACATAAACGTGACCCCTGCGGAATTGGGCAAGGCATATCGTCAGACTATCTTCAGCATCTGGGGAGGCTTGCCTAATGTCTCCGGCGATGCAGAGCGCGCCGCATCTATCGTCATTACCGCATATCATGCACTGGCAGACGCTAGAAAGAAGGCAGTCTACGATCAAACATTCGGGAATACAGCCCCGACTGAATCAGATCGCGTTATATCGGCCCTCTGGCTCCCTTCGCCGGATCCTGCTGAAAGAATAAAAGCTGCGAGTCTGCGTTGGATGGAAGGGCTGGGAAAAGGAGACGCAGCCGCCAAATTATCCAGTTACCGCGACAAAGAGCTTGTATCCCTTTGTCTGTGGGCGATCTGGGGAACGCTGATGAGGGGATCGGGGCAGGGACGATTCGACGACAATAGGGATGCCTTAGTAGAGAAGCTCAACGGCGGGGATGATTTAGACCTCAAACTCGCCGCCCTATCGGCCAAGCTCAGGGTCCCGGAAAATGTCGATGCAGCGGTGCTGCTCGCGCAGGACAGCGTAGACGATCTGATCAAGCAGCTTGCAGGCGAAATGGCCGTCGAACACGGCGGGGTCGATCAGTTGCTTGAGCTCTTGCAGACACCCAGGACTACCTACTCGGTAAGAATGACCGCCCTGCAGAAACTCGTTAGTATTTGTAGTAAAGACGAGCTTAAAGCAATTTTACAGAGGGAAGACCACCAACTATTTGTCGATCCAGAAACCGATAGATTAATCATGGGAACAATCCTGTACACAAAGCCTATGGAAGGTGTAGGCATGCTCCCGGATGTCGGCAAACTCACCACGCCGGAATTGCAGGCAGCTTATAAGCTTGGCGTTGCAATGTTGGAAAAAGGGATGGCACCGGCAGCCCTATCGCCAGCCGCCCCGATGCCTCCTACTCCTGCACAGGCCATGCAGACACTGTACGCAGATAGGCGGCCGGGGGCGAAAGTGGTCGAACTTTCAAGCACCTCTTCTGAAACTTATGCCTCCATGGGCAGACGGTCCGAGAGCGAATTGTGGAAAATCGTAAATGAAAACTCCGATGGCCCCGAATATATGGGGGCGCTCATGACCCTGATCGAAAGGGCCGAAGGCCAGTCGCAACTGGACCGTATCGCCAACCACCTGAGAGAAAATCCATTGACGGATGCTATCGGGCGAATCCTGGAGAAAAGACGAGAAAAGTTGGCGTCTAAAGAATAGAAATAAATCACGCCTTCTTGAATTCTACCAAAACAAAGGCGTGCTGGTTCGAGATATCGGACCGGCACGCCTTGAATTTTTTGCGTTCGGCCGTATCCATCAGCTCGTCTAATCTCCGGGAATCAAGGACGATCTTCAATCTGCCGTTTGGCGCCAGCATCTCGTCCGCCGAGGCGACAAGATCCGCAAGAGTGCCGTTCATCTCATGCCGCGCCTGGGCCCTCTGAGGATCCGGGCTCATTCTCCCCTGCCCCGCGACATAGAACGGTGGATTGGAGACGACAAGGTCAAAGGCATTTCTGTTCGCCTCAGCAAATCTCCGATAATCATCGTTTACACACGTGACTGAAAGCTCATAACCGTTCTCCCTCACATTGCGAACGGCGATCGCGTGCAGCAGCTCCTGGATTTCGACGGCGGTGATGGAGACGCCCTTTGCGCGCGCCGCAAGCATAAGCGAGATAACGCCGACGCCGGAGCCGAGTTCTATGACGCGTTCCCCTGCTTTGAGCTGCACAAAATCGGCAAGCGCCAGGCTCTCGGGCCCATAGCGATGCCCCTTTGCAGGCTGCCATATCCGCAGATCGATTGAGTCGAACTGTTCTGATGTGAGGTTTTCCATTCGTACGATCGAACTAACGCACGATGTTAATCATTGCCTTGGAAACACTTGATGACTTCATCGGCAGGAACGGCGCCGTCGCGCACGATCCTCATCGTGTCGTCGCCGATGTCCACGACGGTGGAGCCGCGCGACGGCTCGCACTCGCCCCCGTCAAGTATGCACGGGATCTTCTCGCCGAAGTATTTCTGGACGTGCTTCACGGAAAGCGAGGGAGGAAACCCGGAGAGGTTCGCGCTCGTCGTCGTGATCGGTCGGCCGAACTGGCCGACCAGCGCCGCTGCGACCGGGTGCGAGGAGATGCGTATTCCGACCCTGCCGGTGTTCGTGACCAGCCCCTTTGGAATCAAATCCGATGCCGGGAAGAGGATCGTGAGCGCGCCCGGCCAGAATCGCCGCATGAGCGGCAACGCGCGATCGGGCACCTTGGCCACGACCTGGCGCAGCATCGAGAGATCGCCCACCAGTATGGAGATCGGCAACCCGTAGTCGCGCGACTTGAGGTCGTAGATGCGCTTCACGGCCTTGCGCTCGAGCACGTCAGCGCCGAGCCCGTATATAGTCTCGGTCGGATAGGCTATCACCTGGCCCTTGCGCAGGTACTCGACCGCGCGCGCTATGTCCGCGATCTCCGGGGCCTTGGGGTCTATGTGAATGATCTCTGACATCACTTCCTCAACTGTTTGTCCGCTTCCTCTACCTTCTTCTTCATCTCCTCGCGCATCGCCATGAGCTTCTTTGCCAGGCCTTCGTCTGATATGGCGAGCATCTGCGCCGCCAGTATGCCGGCGTTGCGCGCCCCAGCCTTTCCTATCGCGACGGTTGCCACCGGTATGCCGGCCGGCATCTGCACCGTGGAAAGCAGCGCGTCGAGCCCGCCCAAGGTCGACGCCTCAAGGGGCACGCCGATGATCGGCAACGTAGTGTTGGCCGCCATGGCGCCCGCGAGGTGCGCAGCGAATCCCGCGCCTGCGATGATCACCTTGATTCCGCGGCCAGCCGCATCCCTTGCGAGCTTTGCGGCCTTGTCTGGAGTGCGGTGCGCGGATGCGACGTGCACCTCAGAAGCGACGCCGAGCTCGGTGAGCGCCTTTGCCGCCTCCTCCATCACGGGGAGGTCGGAAGCGCTGCCCATCACGATGAGAACTTTTGATTTTGTCATGGTTTCACTCCAGCGAAACAATTCGAGGCACGAAACACGAAGCATGATGCATGAAACATCTTTTCGTGCCTCCTGCCTCTTGCTTCATGTCTCCTGCTTCAATGCCTTTGCACCGATATCCTTTCGATAATGCACGCCTTCCCACTGAATCTTTCCGACCGCTTCATACGCGCGCCCCACTGCAGCGCGCATGTCCCTGCCAAGCGCTGTGACTCCGAGCACGCGGCCGCCGTCAGTCACGATCGCATCGCCGCAGCGCTTTGTGCCCGC
This sequence comes from bacterium, assembly GCA_041658465.1. Lineage (GTDB taxonomy): Bacteria > UBA10199 > UBA10199 > 2-02-FULL-44-16 > JAAZCA01 > JAJZQH01. The sequence continues at coordinate 10,500 of JBBAAC010000042.1, forward strand.
GTGGAACACGACCACATCCTCCATCGCGGATGCCTCGGAAAGGCCGCTGATCGCCATGCCCTTTTCGTATGAGCCCGGATATCCGCCGGCTGCCATCACCACACAGGCAGCGGGCCGCTCGTCCCAGGCGAGCGATGCGGTTTCAAGCCTGCCGTCTATCGCGAGATTGCAAAGCTCCACGAAATCGCTCCCAAGCCTCATGAGAAGGGGCTGCGTCTCGGGGTCCCCAAAGCGAGTGTTGAACTCCAGCACCCTTACCTTTCCGTCCTTTATCATGAGGCCGGCATAGAGAGTGCCGATAAAAGGCATGCCCTCTTTTGCCATACCCTCGACCACGGGCCTCATGACTAGTTCCATGATCGCGCGCTCAACATCCTGCGTCATCACGCGCGCCGGCGAGATGGCCCCCATGCCGCCGGTGTTCGGACCCGTGTCGCCGTCGTATGCTGCCTTGTGATCCTGCGACGAAGCGAGCGGCACGACATGCTTCCCATCGCATATCGCGATGAACGACGCCTCCTCGCCATCGAGGAATTCCTCGACCACGACGCGGTTCCCTGCGCCGCCGAACTTCCGGTCCACCATCATCCCGCGGATCGCAGCCTCTGCCTCGGATCGCTCCTTGCAGATGATCACGCCCTTGCCGGCGGCGAGCCCGTCCGCCTTGATGACGAGGGGCAGCGGCTGCACGCGCACATATGTCAGGGCCTTCTCGGCGTCGTCAAATGTCTTGGAGTCTGCGGTGGGGATGCCGTGACGCTGACAGAAGGCCTTTGCAAAGGCCTTGGAACTCTCCAGCTGAGCAGCTTCCCTCGAAGGCGCGTAGATGCGCAGCCCTGCCTTACGAAACAGGCCCTCTATGCCGGCTGCAAGCGGCGCCTCCGGACCCACGATCGTGAGATCGATCTTCTCCCTGCTGGCAAAATCAAGCAGGCCGGATACATCCTCAGCCCTTATCGGCACGCACTCAGCGCATAAAGCTATGCCGGCGTTTCCCGGCGCACAGTAGAGTTCGGTCGTCAGACGCGACTTGGCCAGCTTCCATGCCAACGCATGCTCCCTGCCCCCGCCGCCCACCAATAAAACCTTCATCCCGCCCCTCCTGCCAGAGAGCGGCTCTATAGCCGGGAACAGTATTCTAAATCAAGCACCAATGCGCTGACTGATGCTCTAGAACTCATTTCAAAACCCGGCGAAGGAAGGGTGGTCCTTATGGACGCTGGGGAGGGGAACCGTGCCGAAGGCACGGGGAGGGGGTTCCCCCCTCCGAAGTTGCGTCCAGTAGGACCATCCGTACTGAGCAACAGGGTTTTGAAATGAGTTCTAGGGATTGCTGCTGGACTCCGTGATCGACTCGACGGTGCCGTCACGGCGGAGAATGGCGCGGGAGCGGGCAGCGGCCCCGCCCTGATCTGAGGCCTCGACATTGATCTCTATGGGCCACATGCCCACGGCCGATGCGTCGCCCTTTACTGAGAAACGCAGGATACCCCTCTCCAGCCCATCGATCCAGTTGTCCAGGGAGCCGCCGTGGTGGGCCCTTATGGACGCGCGATATGTGAGTGCATCTCCCGTGGGATCGGTAAATGCCAGCCGGCAGCTCCCCTTTCGCCCGTCAAAGCGTATGTCCGTGAGGGTTCCCTCCGGGGGTTCGTTCGCATTCCAGAAGAAGAAACCCATGTTGCCCACGGTGCGCCCGCCGTCGCGGATCTCAAATGCCGCGAAGAGGTCGCTTCCGCCGAACCGCTTGAGAGGTATGAGCGCCATCGCGAAAGGCCGGCCGAAGGAGAACTTTCCTCCGGGGAAGATATCGTCGCTTAAGGAGACCGGCTCAAATCGTTCGGAGGCAAGGGGCTTGATATCGGGCAAGGCCTTTTCGCCCGATCTCATGGAAGCGGCCGTCAAGATCCTCTCCCTGCCGAAGAGGATCTTCCGATCTCCGCCCTGCCCCGGCTGAAGCATGAGCGCGTCACCCACATCCCCGTCGCCTTGCATCCCACGCGCGTTTGTCGTCCCGACCGGCTTTGCCTTCTCGCCGGATTTCATACCGTCCAACAGCAGGCCGTATGCCCCGCCGTCCGACGTGACGATCAAAATGCCTGCAGCAGCGTCCTTGCCGACCATGACTGTGTATGCGATCGGCGAGGCTATTTCCGTCGCCTCCCTCTCCGCGCACTGCCACTTCTCCGCCTCACGCCTGCAGGTCCCGACGAAGTTTTTCCCCTGAGAAACCGCCGCGACAAAGATGCCGCCATCCGCAAGGGGAAGGATCGACACCTTATCCATAGAACCGGCGGACTCGACAAAAGGAACGAACTCGTGGGCGAAAGCGCCCTGTTGCCCCTCGGTCATGATGTCGATGCCAAGTGCCCAGCGCTGCTTGGAGAGGATCGACGCCGCGGGCAATGGGCATGTCACGGCCCCAGCGAACGAGAGCGGGGCCGAGCTCATAAGCCCGATGGCCGCGACGCGCTCGGGCTGGCAGGCCTTGTCGCCGGATTTGGACGGCCAAGCCCGAGTCTCAGGGGCAGCGATCCGATCCGCGGCCAGCATGCACTGCGCGCCGGCGGCGGCCGATGGTATCTGCGAAGCGATCTTCAGATAGCGCAGGTATCCTCTACCGGACGTGGCGATCACGCTCCCTTCAGCGCCCGCGGAGAGGAGAAACTCGGGCGGAAAGCCCGGCGCAGCCGCACATGTCTGAAACGAAAGTGCCCCGCTCGCCGTCGCATCCTTGGCACGCATCACCGCAATCCCGGAGGTCCCTCCGCCCGTCCCGCTCACGAGCAGTATCGCGCGGTCGGGGGTCTCCGGGTTGATGAGCACGGAATCAATCACGTGGCTCCACGGAAGCATCGCCGCCCGCGTCCGCGATTGGTCGAATATCCGCGTGACAGCACTGCCGGGATGAGCTCCCTGGGAGATCCGTTCCCCCATCTCGTCGGCAACGCCCTCTAATGAGGCGCCGCGATCGCAGTAGTTGACCACGCCGTTTCCGTCGTCGTCCTCCGCGTCGCGCGGATTCACCGGCACGCAGACCGGCGCATCCGCCTCTCCTACGCATTTCTTCGTGCCCGGAAGGATGCAGGTGCCGATCGCTATCGGGCAGTCCTTGTCAAGCCCTGCGACATCGTCCGCGACTCCGTTGCAGTCGTCATCGGATCCCATGTTGCTGCACGTCTCCGGCAGCGGGTCGCGCGGCACGCAAGTCGTATTCTTGCCGTCCACGCAATTGTCGATCGTGACCTCACAGGCCCCGATGCCGCTGGTCGTGCTGCCCAGGCCGTCGTCGATCTTTCCGTCGCAGTTCTCATCGACGCCGTCGCATGTCTCCTTCCGTGCAAAATTCACCTGCACGCAGGTCAGCAACCCGTCGGGCTGGCACGAGTATCTGCCCTCCCTGCATGGCCCGAACTTGTCGGCGAGATCGCACGCCCCGCCGGGATCAGCCGGCAGCGCCTCGCACCCGCCGCATGAGTTGACCATTCCGCCGCCGATGGGGGTGTGGATGCACCCTAGCGCGAGGTCGCAGGAGTCGGTCGTGCAGGCGTTTCTGTCGTCGCAGGAGAGTTCGGTGCCGCCGGCACAGGTCCCGTCGATGCAAGTGTCGTGGGTGCTGCAGCGGTCGCCCATGTCGCAGGGAAGCCCGTTCCGGACGGGAGAATGGAAGCACTTACCTCCGCGGCAGACATCGCGGGAACAGGAATTCCCGTCGGATGCGCACTCCCTGCCCTCGGAGATACTTACATCCAGGACGCAGGCGGCCTTGCCCTTCTCTTCCTTGCTGCATGCCCACCTGCCCGTCCCGCATTCGTCGCCGTCCGGAACCATGCACGGGGATCCGATACCGCCCGGGAGCTCGCCGCAGCCGCCGCACGCATTCAGGACGCCGTTGTCGATCTTGCCGTCGCAGTCGTTGTCGTTTCCGTCGCAGATCTCCGGCTTCGGATCGATCCTGGGCGCGGAACAATAAAGCGAACCGACCGATGCATCGCACGCCATAACGCCATCGCGCGCGCACTCGCCAGGGAGCCCGTTATTGCATGGTTTGCCCAGGCCATCCGCGTCCGTATCGATCGTGCCGTCGCAATTGTCGTCGATCTTGTTTCCGCAGATCTCGGCGCGGGGCTCACCGGGCCGTGCCGAACAGATCAGGGAGAGCTTGTCTTCGCTGCAGACGAGCTTGCCCGCCTGCCTGCATGCGCCGATGCCCTCGTAGCAACTCTTACCGAGCTCAGCGAAGCCTTCGTCTATCTTCCCGTCGCAATTATCGTCGATGCCGTTGCCGCACAGTTCCTGCGAGGGCGCGCCG